>CAYXOO010000070.1:0-9772 GCA_964466845.1 uncultured Desulfurococcaceae archaeon | reverse complement strand
ATGTCTATCTATACTCTATAATACTGGATAATGGATCATATGTTATAACGGTTAATAAATGGCTTGCTATGGGCGAGAAGTACGGTTTTAGTGATAAACCAATAATTAAGATAGATCTATCTACTCCACAGGGTAGAAACAAGGCTATGGAGTGGGAGACAGGCTCTAGACATACAGTTGCTATAGACTATGCAATAGACGATACAGAATATATAGCGTATATAGAGGTGTATAGTAGATAAGGGATGATGATTTTTCGGGGAGAATGAGCAAAAAGGGAAACAGCTATGATTAAGCGGTTACCCAGCTGATCATATCCTATGTCTAGACACTCATCTTCTCATAGAGTTATTAACTAAGTTAGTTTAGCACATGATAATCCTGGAGAAACCTGGATCTCAGTTATTATGCATAACAGGATTGTATACCATACATAACATAATGTATACTATTGAGTGAGGTTAGTATTAGAGGAAAGAATGTTTTAGAAAACTAAATGATGCTCTAGCTAATGCATTGGGTGTGGTGTAGGAGGATAGGAGTAGACTATATTGTTTTTGAGGATTTATCAAGGATAAAGACTAGGAAGTTCACAGATAACCCATGTGTTAACCGTAGGATAGCTAGATTCCCTAAGAAACAAATACTACAACATGGTGTTATCAAGGCTTTAAAACAAGGCTTTATAGTCATACTAGTCAATTCAAAAGGAACAAGTAACAGCATAACACATAGACAGATAATGAGAGAAAAAGGCCTAGATAGACACATGGCAAGTGCATACATAATAGCATATAGAGGATTAAAATAATTAGATAGTGACTAGGTCTTGCTGGGGCTACATTGTTAAATCAATTAGGTTTAAGGAGTTACTTAAGAAACTATTATTTAGGTAATAAGACTCTTAGGTTTATAGAGTCTAAAGAGTACGTATGCTATAGTAGTCTATAGCTTATTTGATTGATAGGATGGTGTTGTATGGAGTGGTGGGTTATAGAGGGTGTTCCTAAACCAGTATACGTGTATAAAGGTAGGGATAGAGGTAGAGTTCTTGCTATTACAGCACTTATTAGCCTTGTAGCATTGCTTATAGTTCAGTCTCTCGGGGAGTTACTCCATGGGCCAGCGTTTATAATTATAATACTATGTATAATAGCCCAGTTTATTGCATCACTAGGTTCTAGTCTCCAGAGGACAGTAACTAGTTCTGATATAGCTTATGCTAAACAGTTGCTTAGAGTACTCGATGGGAGGGTTAGGGTATGGAGTATACCTTCACCATACATAGTCGTTGCTGCTCAGTTAGAGAATACTGCTTATCTATACCTCTATCTCTATAAGGGACAGTTATACATGATCTATGGTAGACCAATAGTTTATGGAAGGATTGTTAAGCCTAGTAAGAAGGTCAAGGTTTTAAAGATAGAGGATTACATGGGTTTAGTGGAGACTATAAGTGTTAGTAGGAGAGAGTATAGAGTTAAACGTCTAGATGTAATAGCTCCTAATCCAGGTTCTCCAATGATATGGTATCAGATGAGGATTAGAGGATACTTGTTTAAAACAACAGATATCGAGCCATCTATAATAGATAAGCTTGTATCAAGATAACAGCTATGTAAAGCCCTTATAATCCCAGATACTATATTGTTATAGAGGCCTTGTCTGGGTGGTTTATTTGATGTATAGGATACTAGTTATTGGTGATACACATATACCCGATCGTGCTGAGAAGATAGACGATATAATACTGGATCATATAGAGTCTAGTAAGCCATACGATATAGCTGTTTTTACTGGTGATTTCACTTGTAGTGAGGTGCTTGAGTGGTTTAAGGGTCTTGGTAGAGAAGCCTATTATGTACGTGGGAATATGGATTACCTGCCGCTACCTAAGACAGCTGTTTTTACAGTAGCTAACTATAGGATTGGTGTACACCATGGTGATGGCGTCTATCCACGTGGTGATACTAGACAGTTAACAGTTATTGCTGATAGACTTGGTGTAGAGGTACTGCTTAGTGGACATACACACTCTCCATTCATCAAGACTGGTGGTGGGGGTAGAGTGTTGCATCTAAACCCTGGTAGTCTAACTGGTGTATGGGGTGGTGGAGGCGGTTCTATGAAGCCTAGTTTTATGGAGGTCTATATAGACGAGGCTATTACTATCAAGCTATATGTTCTGGAACAAGGTGTTCTAAAGGAGAAAATATTTACTGCTCACTTAACTGGTGGTTACTGGAGGCTTTCTTAACAATAAGTACTGGCCCATCCTTACCAACTACAACTATCTTTTCACCAACACCTACTTCTTCACTACTCCTTGCTCTCCAGTATTCACCATCAATCAATACAAACCCTTCCTTACCCGGCCTTATCTCCTCGATAACCCTACCAGTCTTCCCAGTCATTGTAGTCTTTAATACAAGTGGTTTCCTACGTGCCTGTAGTGCCTTATATATTATAAAGCTAGTAAACAGGCCTAGCACTAATGCTATAGAGACTGCTGTCCAAAACACCATTCTCTGATACCCACCACTAACCATCCATCCCGGGGCGTATAGAGGCATTAGTATCAAACCTAGTGCTATAAGTACTATACCAGTACACCCTAATATACCAAAACCTGGTGTTACAAACAACTCTATACCTAGTGCTATAGAGCCTATCACTATTAGTGCAAGACTTACAGCATTAGCACTATAGCCTGAACCTATAAGGCTTAGTATGAATAATCCTAGACCAAGTGGTGCTGTAACATAGTGTCCAGATATTATGCTGAATAATAGTATGAGTACACCTAGTGATGCCAGTAAACCGTTTATCAATGGATCCGATAGGAAGTGTATAGCTTTAGCTCTAAGACTACCTCCATAGTAGTCTATCTCTGGATTCTCTGTATTGACTTTAACAACAACTCCATTATCTAGCTTAACACTATACCCATTGACTTCTCTAAGAAGCTCTTCTAAATTATCAGCTATAAACTCTATAACATGGTATTGTAGAGCTTCTCTAGCTTCTAGGTTAAGATTGTATAACACGAAAGCATTTGCAGCACTAACGTTTCTCCCACGATCACGTGCTAGTACCTCAGCTAGCTTCCTTACTGGCTCACATATCTTAGACTCGTTTACGACATGGTATTCACCAGATACTGGGTTGTAGATAGCTGGGCTCATAGAACCAATTATAGTCCCTGGCTTCATAGCTGCTATGTGTGTAGCTAGTAGTATGAGTGTACCAGCACTCCATGCACCCTTCTTAAATACATAGCCTATTACTGGTACAGGGCTCTCTCTAATAAGTGATACAATCTCTTCTGCTGCACCCAAGTACCCGCCGGGTGTATCAAGCATTATAACTAGTACTCCATCTACTGCTTTAGCTCTCTCAATACCTTCTTTAACAAGCTCTACTACCCCGTAGTCTATAGTACCAGTTATCTCAACCACTACTACGTGATTGCTTGTAGACGCCTCCCCTATACATAGACCACTAGTATAGGCTATTAATATCAATAGAGTTATTACTGGTAGAAAAACCCTTCTCATAACCACATCATCCACTCTATAGCCTCCATACCATATATAGTGTCTCTAGGGTCTAATACTATTTCTTCTCTTCACCACCACTAGATGCTTTAGCAACAGCTGTTACCAGTCCAAGCTCTCCAGCACCGAGTGTGCTAGGTGCTATAATAACCATGTTCTTCTCACGAGCAACCTCTATGAGTGTCTGTAGTTCTCTAAGCCTTATAGCAACTGGGTGTTCCTCGTAGAAACGAGCTGCTTCAGCCATTATCTTAGCAGCTTGTCTCTCACCTTCAGCCTCTATAATACGGCTTCTCCTCCACCTCTCAGCCTCTGCTTGTTTAGCCATTGCACGTAGCATTGACTCTGGTAGTCGTACTTGTTTCAATGTAACAGCTGCAACCTTTATACCCCATGGATCAGTTACTTCATCTAGTATCTTCTGCAGCTTCTTATTGATCTCATCCCTCTTGGTGAGCAAGTCGTCAAGTTCTACTTGTCCAACAATATCTCTTAGAGTAGTCTGTGCCATCATCATTACAGCGTAGTGGTAGTTCTCTACAGTTGTAACGGCTTTCACTGGATCGAATACACGGTAGTAGACTACAGCATCAACACCTACTGTAACGTTATCCTTTGTAATAACTTGTTGCTCTGGTACATCAGCTGTTGTTATACGTAGATCTATTTTTACAAAGTTATCTATAAACGGTATTATAAAGAATAGCCCGGGTCCTTTAGCACCAATTAGTCTACCTAGACGGAATATTACTGCACGCTCGTATTCACGTACAATCTTTATACTCATAGCTAGGAATATCACTACTATGATTATCAGTAGTATTATTGTTGGAAGGTACTCGAGTTGAGCAGTAATAGCCATAGCGTAGGGGTTTAAGGGTATCCCTAGTAGATTGAATAAGCCATTCAAGACCTATCCCTAGAACACCTATATACCTATCGACCATATATTAGTCTATCTTGGAGACTATAAGGTTATGGTGTATACATGTATTGAGTAGGAGGACACGGGGTTTTAGTAGAGAGAGAGAACTTGCAAGACTATTGTATAAGAGAGGATTTGCTGTAATACGTGCACCAGCTAGTGGTGCTAAAGCTAAGAGGGTTTCTTATCCAGACATTGTTGCTATTAAGAATAGTGTTGTCCTTGTCTTTGAGGTTAAGACTAGGGAGAAGCCTTGCAGTATATACATTGATAAGAGACAGTATATGAAGCTACTAGACTTTGTGGAGAGGAGTGGAGGCTATGGATTCATAGCTGTAAAGATAATGGATGGACGTGGATGGAGGTTTATACCACTAGAAATGGTTGAAGAGACACGTGGTGGTAACTACAAGGTATCAGTAGAAGCTATTGAGAAAGGGTATAGGCTAGACGATATCGTTAGACTATGTAGTAAGACACGCTGCATACTAGACTGGGCTAAGACACAATTGCCTCCCTGAAATACACTAGATGGTCTCCCACACATATTCCACTCTCTAATAAATAACTTTATAATATCCGCATAGCTGGCTAGACACTATATAGGGTGTTTATAGATGGGTGTTAAGGCCAAGACGCTCATCTCGTTAATTGTTATAGCCTATATACCATTTCTAGGTGCAGTCTATTTTAGTAGACACAGCTTCCAAGTACACGGTATACCCTTCCTATGGATATACATGGTCTTCTGGGTCTTACTTGTATTTGCAGTACTAGTGGTTCTCTACGTTATTGATAAGAGGAGTACTTCTATGGATAGTGGGGTGGTTAAAGGTGTTTGAAGAGTATACAGCACTAGCTATCATATTCGGCTGGTTGGCTTTAACAGCCTCTGTTGGAGCATACTTTACGATCAAGGGGTATAAGAGGCTTGCTAAAGCAGACTCATGGTTTGTAGCTGGACGTAGCCTTGGGTTACTAGTGCTATGGCTTAGTCTTGGAGCAAACATCTATAGTGCATACACATTCCTTGGACTACCGGGTCTAGCTGCACGTGAAGGCGTTAGGGCATGGGCTATAACATTGTATGGTATGTTATCCTATATCATAGGCTTCCTGATCATACCACGTATGTGGAAGAGTGCACATAGACATGGATGGCTTACTATAGCTGATGCATTCGAAGACCTATACCAGAGCAGGGCTCTTGGAGCATTTGTAGCTGTATCTGGTGCATTATGGAGTATACCCTATATACAGTTGCAGATACAGGGTATAGGCTATATCATTGAGGTTGCATCCTATGGACACCTAGACCCAACAACTGCTAAAGCTATAGCATTCATACTGGTATCAGTATTCACTATTGTTGGTGGATTAATGAGTATAGCTTTTATCAATGCACTCCAAGGAGCTATAATGCTAGTAGCTATATGGGTTGTAGGATTACTAGCACCAGTGATAGCTTTTGGAGGTATAGATGGATTGTTTAAGACATTAAATGATTTCGTAGCTACAAAGCCTAGTGATTGCCGGTTCCACCTATTGCTTACAGACAAGGATGCACTATGGTTTATAACACTAATCACTACAGCACCACTAGCTTTCTGGCTATGGCCTAACCGTATACAAAACATATTCGGTGGACGTGATGAAAGAACTGTTAAGAGGAACATGGTTCTAGTAGGTGTCTACCAGATTAGCCAGATACCAGTAATACTTGTTGGACTAACAGCTATAGGCCTATTTGCTAAAGGCATTATAACAGATCCTATATACAAGAAGCCATATAATGACATGAGCTTTATGATTGTAACAAAAGCATTGTTTCCACCATGGGTTGTAGGAGTTATTGGAGCTGGTGCACTAGCGGCTTCTATATCAACAGCTGCGGCAATACTCCATGTAACAGGTGCTTTGTTCTCAAGGAATGCATATCAGAGAGTATTTAAGCCAAACGCAAGTGATCGTGAGTTGCTTATGGCTGCACGTCTATTCACAATGGCTATAGCTATTGCCTCACTAGTACTAGCATTGTATGCACCAGGTATACTGATCTACCTACTACTAGTGGGGTATGCTGGTATACTACAGTTCTTCCCACAATACGTTATAGCTCTTAAGAAACCAGGTGCTATAGACAAGTATACAGCACTAGCTGGTATGGCTGTTGGAATGATAGTAGTTGGTGTTATGAAGGGATTGTATGGTAAAGCACCATTCGGTATCTACGAGGGCTTCTATGGACTAATGGCTAATCTAGCAGTAATAGCAATAGGGTATCTACTAAGAAGGTATGTTTTTAAATAACCCATCCTATCCAACAATAACCTTCATACTAACAGTGTCTGTTTTACCACTTGGTGTCTCATATTCAATTGTTAGTAAGTGTTCTGTACCAGACTCCCAAGTACTGCTAGTGGATGGGTTAAAGCTTGTTACCCTTATAAATATTGAGAATGTCTCATACGGTCTTAACTCTATACCAATGATTTTATCAGCTTGTTCCGGCCTTACTTGATCCACATGTATATCTATTACCTTAACCGTTCTACTCCCTATATTCCTTATTTTCAGCCCTAAATACACATCAGCATGTGTACTATTTACATGTCTAGTTATTAGATAAGCATCTACTGTCTCAATGAAGTGTTGTGGTATTAGTGTTGAAGACACTGTCGGCCTTAGTTCATATATTGGCTTTCCTACTCTCTATCCTATACAATACATAGTCTCCATGACTTGCTATTTCCTCTATTGACACTATGTCTTTCTTATAGACAGTTAGGAATACTATAGAGTTGTTTATCATACCAGTACACTCCTTCTCTACAACTACGTATATCTCTTTAAGTTCACCCCTCCTACTAGGCTCCATATAGGCTATAGAGACTGATTTATTATACATAGTTATTACTGTTGGATAGTTACTACGTATATTCTCTGGTACACTATTTAGTAGTGGTCCTAATTCCTCAATTTTCTTCCAAGAAGCATTCTTTCTAACTGCATCCATAAACTTTATCAATATTTGTTCTAGAACACTGGTTTCAATCCTTTGTCCTTCTATGTAACCTATAGTCTTGTTATCAATGCTTCTAGCAGTGACAATGTCTACTTCACTATAGCCTCTAGCTGCTCTCTCGTAAAACCCATAACTCGTAGTCTCCATGTCTCTCTACATTAGCTGTCAATACCTCATAGGCACCTATCTTATCAAAATACTTTGAACCAAGTATGCTATCACCATGTATAACGTATATCTTACACTCAATCATTGGACGACTAAATTCACCATACGCTACTATATCAACGTATCTTGGATACGATGTATTCTCTAGATACCCACCCTTAGTAACAACTATGTAGCCTACATAGCCTTGTCTTGCTAATGACTCAATATAGTCTCCTGGTACATACTTTAAGAGATAGTACTGTTGGTAACGTGTTGTCTCAGTCTCTTCAGTTACATAGATTATTAGTGATGAAGCTATCAATATAGCTACTATTATTGTTAGGGAATAGACAAGTGATTTTACAATAAGATCCACTATCCCACCCAACACACAAGTATATCTTAAAGTGAAGTGGGTAATAAACTAATTAGTATGTCAAATGGGGAGCCATCCACTATACCATAGACACATGCTTAGCCTGTCTTATCTTGTAATGGTCTCTGTACTAACTGTTAAATTCTGTAGTGATAGTGTACTGTATTGTATAGTTATTGTATGTCTTGTACCGCTTTCCCAATTAGGTTTCTTCTCTGGATTAAACCATAGTACCACTATATTATCTCTATAGATTTGCCCGGGTCTAAGCTTTACACCAATGATCTTATCTGCTTGGCTAGGCCTTATGTTGTCTACTCTTATATCTGTAATAGTGATTGGTTCTTCACATGTATTAGCTAGTTTTATACCCAAGTGTACTACAGCACGTGTTTCACTAAGGTGTATAGTCATTAACGTAGCGCCTCTTATCTCTAGGTATAGCCAGTTTAGAGCTACAATAGGTCTTATACTGGATAAGCTAGTATTCCTCGCCTTTACCCTATATAATACATACTCACTACTGCTTGCTACACTATCTATTGAGACTATTTCTTTACCAAAAACCATCTTGTACAGTGATGTATTCAATACCGTATTTGATAACCTCCTCTCTAGAACAACATGTATCTCTACTAAACCAGGTGTTTCTCTAGGCTCCATATAGGCTATTGACAATGAACCATTACCTATTAGTACCACTGTAGGCCACTTACTACGTATATCCACTGGTATCTTCTCTAGCAACTCATCTACTCCTTTAATACTCTTCCATGAATCACCCTTTCTAGCAGCATCCATAAACTTTACCAGCAGAGCCTCGGCTTCTCTAGTGTATTTCTTATGGAGGAATAGTACACCTAGTGTCTTGTCGTCAATACTCCTCCCAACAACTATCTTTGGAGATACCTTCTTAGTAAACACCCATAGCTTATAGCCACTGTATTCCCTAGTCTTATCAGCTCTAGTAGGGTTTATACCAGGTATTGTTGAGAGATACTTTTCACCAGCCAAGGGATCCCCGTATAGCACTACTAGAGTGTATACCCTATCATTACCACCTACATAGAATACACCATATACTACTACATCAACATATCCAGTATAACTAGTATCATAGATGTAATCACCAGGAATAACTACTACATAGCCGCTATAGAGTTGTTTAGCAAGTGAATCAACTTGGGTATATGGTATACAGTCTAGGTAGTAATAGCTAGTACTCTTACTCTCTACACTAGCTCCAGTCTCTATACTGGGTCTATTCTGTAGTAGTATAGCTAGAGCAACTACAATAGCTATAGCAATTACTACTATAATAGCTATAGTCTTAGAACTCATAGGCTCACCTTATACCCAATTCTACCAACTAGGCTAATAACTGTTCATAGTATAGTATGGTAGTGTGTTAAGTTAGGGAAAAGGTTCTATATAAAACAGTTGTGTTTAACAACATATTGATTATCTAGTCTTCTCCCTCTTCTTAGGCTCTTCCTTAGCTACTTCTAAGCTCTTAGGCTACATCAATTAGTTTTCTCATTACAGAATCTACAAAGTCAACATAGAGTCTCTATACCATATCACTAGATCTAAAGCTTTAGCGTAGATGTTGTCTATAGCCAGTACTAGATATATTGTATTAGTATATACCGTAGATTCTATAGATTCTATGTTTGTGCAACAACTACCTTCATCCTGATCGTTTGTTTACCACTAGTTGGTGTAAAATAGTTGATCAC
>CAYXOO010000069.1:0-9962 GCA_964466845.1 uncultured Desulfurococcaceae archaeon | reverse complement strand
GAGTTTACGTACAAGAGTGTATTATTGGAAGAAGGTTATCAAGGCACTAAAGGAGTCCAAAGCTGAAGAGAAGGAGAAGAAGTAGTCTAGAACACAATATATACTAGAGGCTCATAGAAGCCATATTACTATGGATAACTAGCGGGACTATAGGGCATGGCTAAGAGAGATAAAATACTCTTTTCTAGGAGACTGGCTAGAAGTGAACATATTAGTAGGATCAAGGGTTATATGGAGGGCGTTTTAGGAGTAGATTATAGAGACTATATACATGGTAGACTATATACTACATGGATAGATGATATAGGCGTAATACACTGTATTGACAAAGAGTCTGTGCTAGATATAAAGGCTACAATAGTGTATCAGGGTAAATGGGTTGGACTCATAATTAGTGGCAAGCCATACTTATCACCAATAGTATACCAGGAAGTCTTTAGAGACAAAGGGTATAGAGCAGCAGTTATTGTCTCTGAAAAAGCTGTAAAGAACTTCCTCTACGGTAGAGACATTTTAGCATCATCTATACTAGAATCCTATCCTCCACTCTATAACCCAGTAGCGATAATCGATCCAGTTGATCATAGGGTTATTGGTGTTGGAGAACCAGTTGTTGATAAGGAATTGTTTAAGAAGTATATTGTTGAGAAGTTGTTAAAGCCTATCTATAGGAACGTGTATGATCTTGGCTTGTTCCTTAGACTTTTTGGATAACTATCTTACCATCTACAAAGTCTATATCATAGAACTTGTTATCTCTTATAACACCACCCTTATTCTTCAATACACATATTTGTCTGCGTATATAGCTCTTTTCTTCAACTACACGAGTAGCTATTATAACATCAGCTATATAGTCTAGCCCATACGTGTCTAGATAGTATGGTTCACTCTGGTTATAGACTATAATCTCTGTAACACCAAGTGCTTTTATACTAGACAGCATTGTTAGTAGAAACCTTGTCTTCTCCATAGGGTCTACAAGGCTCAACATAGCCTCTGTACCATCAGCTACTCTAATATAGTATTTCTTCTCCTGCAACAACCCCAGTAACATATTGAATAATGTTATAGGTGATATATAGACTGGGTTAATACTATTGATCTCTAGGTAATCCCTTAGATCACTATAGCTATAGCCTAGTGTCTCAATATAGTGTATTATCTGGTCACGGCTCTCCTTATAACTAGTAAATACTACTCTCCTACCCCTAGAAGCGTTGTAGATAGCTATAGACAATGCTATCAATGTCTTAAACGTACCACTAGGACCCTTGATACACGTTATAGAGCCATAGGGTATACCACCACCAAGCATCTCATCTAATCTAGGTATACCTGTTGGTACATACTCTCTAGATAAGCTACCCTGGTATTCTCTAGAGTAGGGGTATGGAGAGTATAGTTTTAGCCCACTAGACTCTATAACATACTCTGCTGATACTGGTATATAGTTTGAGTATCTAGACTTTGTTATAGTAAAGTACTTCACTTCATAGTTTAGTGTACGTTTACGGCTAAGCTCTATAACTATATCAGCTAGTACTTCCTCATACGTGACACCAGTAGAGCCTCCATCACTAGACTCTTTTATAATCAATAGTATAGCTCCAAGCTCTTTAATCCTCTGTATAAGCTGTAGTAGGAATACACGATACTCTTCATACATTAGGATAGCTGTTAGTGCATCAATAGTGTCTATAACAACACGTTTAATACTCCTACTACTAATAGTGTCTAGTATACGATCAACAAAGTACAGTAGCTTATCCTTCTCAGAATACACGTACTCATGGAAATAATGGAGCATACCATTCTCTACATAAGGCCTTAGATCAATACCTATCTTTAGAGACTTATTAATAAACTCATCTAGTGTCTCAAAGAAGTTTATATAGAGTACCTCTTCACCACGCTTTAGACCAGCGTCTATAAAGTGTATAGCTATAATAGTCTTACCTAGTCCAGGCCCTCCCTTTACAAGAACTGCCCGTGCATAAGGGCACTCGAGAAAAATGTTTTCTAAACCACGTATCCCCAGATCTATACACTCACCTATAACAACCATTACATACCAGCCATTTATTTATATCCTATTTATATTGTTTACTATATATTTCTAGTAGACAATGTATTAAATGTTAGGATTCAAGGAAAGAGTTTAGGTATCAATGGTTTAGACAGGGTATTTATATATAATAGTGTCCCTAGCAGAGACTCTCCTGCAGTAATACGGTAGAACTGGTTCTGGAAGACTAGCTATATAGTCTAGGTCTTTAGAGAACAAATCCCTTATATCATCAATACCTAGTACAGTCATAGCAAGACGGTCAATACCAATACCCCATGCAATAGCCTTTACACCACTAGCTCCAAGAGCCTCCATAACCTCTGGTCTAAACATACCACCTGGATAAACCTCTATCCACCCCAGTCTTGGATGCCTTATAAAGCCTTCAACACTTGGTTCTGTGAATGGAAAATAGCCTGGCTTGAACCAGACCTCCCTTATACCAAGTGCTGCTGAGAATTCACGGAAGAATGCTAGTAGGTCTCTAAACGTTATATTCTTACCAACAATTATACCATCAAGCTGGTAGAACTCCATAGCATGTTTAGCATCAAGTGTCTCTGGACGAAAGACACGGTCTAGAGTGAAGCAACGGTATTCTCCGGGTCCACGCTCATATATAATCCTTGCTGATACAGCTGTTGTCTGTGTCCTTAGTATAGGCTTTAATGCTTTCTCTAGACTCCATCTATACCTCCATCCCTTCTCATGCACTCTCCTAGTTCTCTCAATAAGCTCTTGATCACTTATCTTACCAGTAAAGTCTGTATCTAGGAAGAATGTATCATGTATCTCTCTAGCTGGATGGTCTTGTGCTTGGAATAATACATCAAAATTCCACAGCTCTAGCTCTACATGAGGCCCCTTGACTTCCTCAAAACCCATTGATACTAGTATTTCTCTAACAAGGTCGAGGAACTCCATGTAGGGGTTTATCCTCTTTATAGGCATTACTGGCGGTGGTATTGTGAGGTCAAACTTCTTTATAATAACACGTTCTAGTTCTCCAGTCTCATATAATCTTGGAGTGACTACTGTGACTAGTCTAGCTTTCTCAATAAGACCCCTGCTCCATAGCTCATGTAGTTTATCAGATGCTTTTACATAGATACCCTTACTCCTAGTCTTTACAATAAACCTCCTCCTACGTAGAACTCTTAATACATCACTTGGTACTTCTCTGCCTCTGGCAACCTCTAAGAGCCAAGCCTTAACCCAAGCCATCTCCTCAATAGCTTCTAGGCAACAATCTTGCTCTCCAGCTTCTACAAAACCCTCTATTACTTGTAGACACTTCTTTCTAGCAAGATGCTGGAAACCTATACGTGCCATCTCTTGTGAAAGACCAGTTTCTCTAACAACACATTCTATGAAATCCTCTACGCTAACACCCTTACACCTATACATAACCTGGTATACTATCTCTTCTGGGAGTCTATGTCTAAGAACATTCTCTCCCTCACTAGTGAGACTATATTTGTCATAGACACGCTTCTCAACAACAACAAGGCCCTTAGACTCTAGTTCAGCTAGATCCCTCATAATATCCTCTGTCTTAAAACCAATTTCACCAGCAATGATGTCTACTCTAACCCAGTCTCTCTTACCAATAACTGCTTCTAGGATACTATATTGTCTTTCAGTAACAAGTATCTTCTCCAATACACACTACACCTAGGTAGTAACATAATAACTAGTGATAGCTAATAAGTTGATATGTTGGACTAGGCTATAGCTCCTAATAGAGTATGAGAACCTATGTGAAAACAGCGTTGTACAGCCTATTCAAAACCCATACTACATCCAATCCGGACACCATTGTTAGATCAGGTGGTACTGGGTCTACAAAACCCCTAAACCCCTTCTCAACCAATACTCTATCCACATACCTAACCAGGTCCTTGATACTAAATGGTTCCTCTATAGAAGCTAGCCTCCTCACAATATACCCTATAAGCCTTACTTGTCCTTCCTCAACAATCCTTGGGTTAATAGACAAGTCTATTTCATAGCATTTACCACTACTATACCTTACAGCTAGCCTATACCCTCTAGTCTTTACCTTAGAGACTCCCTTTATACCTCTAAACAGCCTCTCTCTTGGAAGCCTATACTCTCTCTCAATAGTACTAGAGACATACCTTCTTGTAGCCATTGTTATATCTAGTGGTCTATAGTTCTCCATCAACAATACCTTATCAGCTATGCTGAGAAAGGCTGATGAAGAACCAGTTACAACTACTAGGCTTAAACCTGCTTTCCTACATAGATTCCTAACTATTGTTGATAGAGGCTTTATTGGTTCATACCTTATAATCTCCTCCATAACACGGTCTTTGAATAATAGGTTTGTAGCACATGTATCCTCATCTATAAGCAATAGCCTAGCACCAGCTTCTACTGCTTCTGATAACGATGCAGCCATACTTGTTGAACCACTTGCTTTAAGACTGCTAAAACACCTTGTATCACTACCTCTTGGTAATTTGTCTATAAAGCTGGATATATCTACACACGATACAATCCTCCCATTCTCTGCTCTAACAGTCATTGTCTCTGGTATTGAGACTACATACTCCCTACCATCACCTTCTACATGATTGTACACCCCATCCTGTATTGCTTCAACAAGTGTTGTCTTACCATGGTATCCTCCGCCAGTAATAATGGTTACTCCGCTAGGTAGGGTCATCCCAGTAATAGTTTTTCCACTAGGTAGTCTAATCTCTACTCTAAGGCTATCTGGAGACTTGAAGAGTACTGCATCCTCTAGTGGTTTTTCTGATAGGCTAGATTCTCTAGGCAACAAGCTATTATCTGCTATGAATGATACATAGTTGTTCCTCTTAAGCCACTCCCTGATATACTCTTGATCCCTGTATAACATGATACGCTTCTCTATATCATCTAGGTGTTCTCTGGAGAGACTAGTTATCTCCATAACAATCTTCTCAATACTGTCTACTAGGAGCCTCTTAGCATGTCTACTAATAATCCTCCTACCACGAGCTGGTAATCCAGTATAGAATCTCAGTACAAGGCTACCACCATGGGTTTCAACACAGCTTCTATACAACACTCTATTACTAGGCTTTGGAACTCCCATATAGCAGCTATATCCAGAACCACACTTCCTACATAGCTTCTTCAACAATCTATACAATACCCTACATACATAGTCTGTAAAAGCAATTCTATCCATTCTACTAAAGAATCTCAATGGGAACCTGTGTTGTCTACGACTAATAGTTAGCTCTAAAACACTAGGTCTAGCATATGGATCACTCTGTATCCTGGTGAAGAAACCAGTTGCAAGACCATAGTCGATCACTAGGTTCTTTAAACACTTATACGCTCCATAGCCTCTACCATCAATCCTATTGAGTATCCTAACTAGATCCCTTGTATCTACAACCTCTCTAGTCATACTAGTATATCCCGTAGAGAAGACTATGTGTTATAGATACTAAAATAGTATTGATACATGTAGAGTAGGTGAAGAGTTAGACAATATGTGTAGAGAGGATATTGATAAAAAACATTATTGTTTATAGAGGAAAACTATTGTTTATCTCTAGAACCTCTTCTTAGTAATAGCTATTATGAGTAATAGTGCTGCTAGTAGTAGTAATGCTGTTATCCATGGCTCTGGAGCTGGTATAGCGTATGGGTTCTTTGGTAGTTTCTTAGTAGCTACTGCTCCTTCTCCTTCACCACTTGTGTATGTTCCTGTTGGGTCAACGTATTCTACTTTGACTTCTTCTGGTGGATCAACTATTCCGCTCCAGCTATACCTACCGTTTACTAGTGGTAGGTTTTCTACAGCTTTTACCCAGCCTATATCCTTCTTTACGTAGATGTTTACATAGCCTGTTGCTACAAGGCTGTTGTTTACAGAGTCTCTTACTTCACCAGATATGTTTAGGAAGAGGTGTGTACGGTTTATCCAGTGTGTATTAGCAGCTATTGTTACTGTTATGGTTACCCCTCTCTTGATTACTTCTACTATCTTTGTAGCACTTGATGGATTGTATGTTACTATACCTACTGTATCACCACTATATACAACTGTAATGTTTAGTGGCCCTAGAGCATCTGGTGTTACAGTTACTGTCCCTACACCACTTGTCAATGATATTGTCTGTGATGAGCCATTGATGTAGACTGTAACTGTTGTATCAATAGCTATTACTGTGCCATTAGTAAACTCTAGTTTGATGGTATAGTCTACTGATTCATATAAGTGTATAGTGTCTGGACCCTCGATAACAACTTGTGTCTCATAGACTGGTGTTGTCTGTACATTAACTATTAGTGTAGCTGTTGATGGATTATAGACTACTCCATCAATTGTCTCACCACTGTATACTACTGTTATATTGTATGGGCCTGGTGATGAGAACGTTATTGATAATGTATTGGTTCCACCTACTAGTGATAGTGTCTGTGGTGTACCGTTTAGGTATACAGTTACTGTTGTATCAATTGGTATGACGCTGTGGTTGACTGCATACTGTAGCTTTATAGTATAAGTCTCTGTTTGTCCAACATAAGTTGCTGATGGACCATCAATAACTATTTCTGTATCAACATAGGTGTATTCCTTAACAATTGTTATCTTTGTACCACTTGATGGCTTGTAGACTGTGTTACCAATTGTTGTTCCATTGAATACAGCTGTTACATTGAATGGTCCTGGAGTGTCTAGTGTTAGTGTGAATGTATAGACTCCATTAGTTAGTGTTACAGTCTGTTTACTACCGTTTAGATACAAGTCTATATCTGTAGTCAATGGTATTACACTGTGGTTGTTTGCATACTGTAGCCTTACTGTATAGGTAGCTGAATCACCTACATAGACTGTGTCTGGACCAGTAATGTTTATCTCTGTATCAACATACGTTATACCAGGTGATACAGTTATTGTTGTAGAATCACTTGACGATTCATACTTGTTTGGTTCACCATCATAGTATACCTCTATTGTTAATGGACCAGCAACGCTTGGTACGTAGGTGTCTACTGCATATCCTGATTCATTCGTTGTTTGTGTATTCTCTGTAGTGCCGTTGTATACAAACCTTAGTGTTGCACCAGCTATTGGTGTCCCGTTCTCTAGTACTACACGTGCAGTAACAGTTATTGTATCACCAACACTTGGTGAATCTGGTTCTATAGAGACTATCGTTGTGGTTGTAGACTTGGTTGATATAGTCACTGTCATGGTGTAGCTAGAGCTCTTATACACGTTATACTCATTAGTACCAACAGTTTCTTCTCCACCAGCATAGCTGTATTCTACAGTATAGGTTCCACTATAGTTGAACTTTATATCAACACTACCAGAACCACTAGTTACTGTTACAGTCTTGTATGGATTACCATTTATTGTTACATCTACAGATGCTGTTGATGGAGTAGTTGTTGTCCCCGACAATGTTATGTCATAAGTATAGGTTTCTTCAACCTTACCAGTTGTTGGACCAGATGCAGATAGTGTTGTTGTTACATAGTGTATCGTTAGCGATTCTACATCACCTGTTGATAGAGTGAATGTCTTTGTTGTAGATGGGAATCCTGTATAGGTTATTGTTAGTGTATAGTCTTGGTCTGTAACATTTACGTAGTAGTATGGGTGTACTAGGTATACATGGGCTACTCCATTTGAGTCTGTAGTGTATGTACGTGTAATATCTGTACCATTACCATAGTCTACAACAGTTATTTGTACACCACTAGCTGGTGAACCATCTAGGTCTGCTACAACATCTATACATGCAGTATATCTTCTCCACCAGTGTTCAAAGAACTGTTCAAACAACTGTGCTATACCAGTATGGTTTATTATAAGCATGTATTCATCATTATACTGGAACCCGCTTACAGTATACTGTGCACTACCAATATACACAACACTATGGTCTACAACCATAGCCTTAATATGGAATGACTCATCATCCTTATCTAGTGTAGCAAGTACACCATTATCTACAAGGTAGTCGTAGTCATTGATATCTGAATGCTCATTATACTGGTCTTTCTCAAGTATAACTCTAACGTCAATACCGTTTTCATAAGCAGTTTTTAGGTCAGAGGCTATATCATCGTCTGTTAAATCAAACATCATTAGATGTACCGACTCATTAGCATTCTGTATAAGCCATCTAATAAAGTTCTTATTATCCGAGCAATCGTCTGGTGTGAAGTATGTCCATACCTTAGTTGTTGTACCATTAACTATTGTTGTAAAGCTTGGGTTAGCTGTTGGTGTTCCACCATGGAATGTGCCGCTCCATAGCTCGTTAAACTCTTCTTCAAACCTAGATGCTATATCTGTATTATTTATAACTACTATGAAGTTTCTGTCTTTAAAGACTTCCTTGTAGTCAAAGTTTGCTGATGATAGTATTACTACTTGTCTATCAATAACTATAAACTTGTTATGCATGATGTACGATGTGTCAGTGTCTTTAACTAGTACACCATAGGTATCTAGTACTTTAGCTTCTGCATAGTAGTCTAGTGATTCATCAATAACTACACGTACATTATCCTTACCTAGTCTGTAGATAGACTTTATAGCTGCTTCAACAATATAGTAGGCGAATGTATAGTCTCCATAGTATGTGTGATTCCCTATGTGATAGACAGCTATTGACACGTTGTGTCTAGCTCTTAGTATTAACTCGTAGATCATTGATCTAGCTTCTTCTACATTCCATGGAGTAAAGTATATCTCTAGACTAATCTCTGGCCATACACACCTAGCTGGTTCACCTACATCAGTACCTAGATCAGCTATTACTAAGTGTGCATCAGCATTATCTGATGATGGATAGTACTTAGCTGCAACAAATACCTCACCCTTGCCAGACTCAACACCATGTACTACATAGTCTTCTGTATAACCAGTTGGTCTAACAAGTGCTATACTACCAAGCTTACCACACTCACTAACAGTTGTTATATAGATATCATCAGCACCTCCATCACGATTGCTTCTCCAAGCTACAACAAAGTATCCTCTCTGGTAGTTATAGGCAGCAAATATATGGTCGTCTTTATAACTGTTTCCAGTGTCTCTACCAATATCTATAACATTTGATATGCTATCGTTTTCTGGATAAACTATAACTCCATACACATTACCAGAGCTGTCGCCAGAGGTATCCTTCCATACAACTAGTGCATAACGATCTCCCTCTACAACAAATGGGAATGCTCCATTAGTTGATAGCGTATACGTTGTTACACTCCAATCCTTATAGCTTGTCTTCTTAATAATAGCTACTTTAACACTATAGCCATCCTTATATGGTACAATGTATCTAGAGTTAATGTATGCCCCACCATGAGCTGTATATAGTTTACCAGGTATGGCTATACTTGTACTATAGACGTATCCACCATAAGTTACTTTCTTACCGTGGATCTCCCCTAGATCAGTACTATATAGTACAAGCCACTCGTAAGGGCCACTAATAACCATAAATCCTAGATCAGGGCTATTGTATGCTAACCCAGTATATGCTATGTATTTTCCTAGAATAACATTTCCTTCTTCATCAACTATATAGCCGTATAGCTTCTTGTCACTACTGTTGTAGACTACTACTAGGTATCTATCAACAAGGAATGCTGCACTAACATATTCTTCAAAATTATCAGCAGTTGTTGCTAGTGGTATCCTTGTATATGTAAAGCTTGTACCATCGTATCTTATGAGGGCTACGTATGCATCATACTTGTTTGTAGAACCACCCCATCTAGTATAGCCTATTAGGAAGCTCTCTCTACCAGCAACAACAGTGTCTATACCTACAACACTACCACCAGTATCTATAGCAAAGTCTATGTACTCATGTGTTTCAGCATTTATTACTCTAGCATA
>CAYXOO010000068.1:0-10011 GCA_964466845.1 uncultured Desulfurococcaceae archaeon | reverse complement strand
GTGATGAAATCGGCCTCTACGGATCAATGTGTGTCTAAGGTATTTGTTGGTACTAGTGGTTGGAGCTATAGCTGGAACCCAGATGGGTTTAAATGGTATGCTAGATACTCTGGGTTAAACGCTGTTGAACTCAATGCTAGCTTCTATAGGCTACCATATAAGTCAATGGCTATTGGATGGGCTAGAGTTGGTAAGAGTATTAGATGGTCTATAAAGGTCCACCGTATGGTTACACATGTATGTAGGCTTAAACAGCCTAGAGCACTAGAATGGTTTAACTACTTGCTGGAAAGAGTTTCTCCATTAGAAGAGAATGGTCTTGTAGACTTCTACTTATTCCAACTACCACCAAGCTATAGAGCTAGTAGAGAGAACTGGGAGAGAATAGAGGCTATGGCTTCTAAGACAGAACTAGGGCCTCGTATGGCTATTGAGTGGAGGCATGAGAGCTGGTTTAAACATGAATGGATTGATCGTGTTAGAGAACTTGGTATAACCATTGTCTCTATTGATTCTCCAGACTATATATTCTATGCATCAACTAGTCCATACGTATACGTTAGGATGCATGGGCGTAGTGGATGGTATACACACTACTATACTGATGAAGAACTAGAACAAGTTGCAGAATGGATTACTAGGCTATCGTTTAATAGAGTCTATGTATTCTTCAACAACAACCATGATATGCTGGAGAATGCTCGGAGGATGTATAAGCTCCTTACTAGCATGGTAAAATAGCTTAGGGAAAGGATTGCTATACTGTAATAGCTGTTGTCTCTCTATCTAGTCTATATACTCTATATACATTGTATCTAGACATGTATTATAAGGAAATGTTTAAAATAGGAATAGATATAGGTTTCCTAAGGTACTGTATCTCGGGTGTATAGATAGATAGTAGTCTATAGCAGAGGTGTTGGAGACGGTTTGAGCCAGCAGGTATTTAGGTACATAGTTAGAGTTGCTGGTACAGATATTGATGGTAGCCTAAAGACTGCTTATGGACTAGCTGAGATAAAGGGTATTGGAATAAACTTTGCATATGCTATGTGCCGCTTACTAGGTATTGATCCAGAGAAGAGGATCGGTTATTTAACAGATGCTGAGATTAAGAAGATCGAGGACTTCCTTAAGAACCCAGCTGCGTATGGTGTACCAAAGTGGATGCTTAACCGTAGGAAAGACTATACAAGTGGTAAGGACATGCACCTCATTGGTGCAGAACTAATATTCTATGTAAAACAAGATATTGAGAGAGAGAAGAGGATTAAGAGCTACCGTGGTATAAGACATGCACTAGGATTGAAAGTACGTGGACAGAGAACAAGGACTACAGGACGTACAGGTATAACAGTTGGTGTACGTAAGAGGAGGAAGTAGAGGGTGGTGGTAGAGAATGGGTGATCCGAGGAAGCCCCGTAAGAAATGGATCGGACCGAAACACCCATGGCGTAAGGAGAGGCTTATCGAGGAACTAAGGCTTGTTGGAGAGTATGGGCTACGTAATAAGAGAGAGCTATGGATTGCACAGACTATTATTAGGAAGTTCCGTCACCAAGCACGTTCACTACTAGCTGTTCCACGTGAGATTCGTGAGAAGCAGGAGAAGGCTCTCCTCCACCGTCTCTACCAGCTTGGTCTCTTACCAGAGAATGCTACATTGGATGACGTATTGTCTCTACGTGTAGAGGATCTATTGGAGAGGAGGCTACAGACTATTGTATATAGGAAAGGTCTTGCTAAGACAATATACCAGGCTAGACAATTGATTGTGCATGGACACATAGCTATTGGTGGTAGACGTGTTACTTCACCAGGGTATCTCGTTACTAGAGAAGAAGAGGATCTAATAGACTACACACCTACAAGCCCATTTAAGAAGGCAATGGAGGGCTGATAAGCCATGGCTTTCTCACTAAGAGAACTTAAATGGGGTGTAGCACACATCTATAGCTCACCAAACAACACCATAATACACGTTACAGACCTAACTGGTGCAGAAACAGTTAGTAGAGCAAGTGGTGGAATGGTTGTAAAAGCTGACCGTGAGAAGCCAAGTCCTTATGCAGCAATGCTTGCTGCAAGCCGTGTAGCATCAGAGACTATGGAGAAGGGTATTACAGCCCTACATATAAAGGTACGAGCACCAGGCGGTCATGGGCCAAAGACTCCTGGTCCGGGAGCACAAGCAGCTATACGTGCACTAGCACGTGCAGGGTTCATCATAGGGCGTATAGAGGATGTTACACCACTACCCCATGATACAACACGTAGGCCTGGAGGTAGACGTGGTAGGAGAGTCTAGCTAGGTGGTGGTTTTTTGGAGATAACTGTTTTAGAGAAGACACCACTCCGTGTAAGACTGTATATAAAGGATATACCGCTCCATGTACTAAATGCTATTAGGCGTGCTTCTATTAGTGAAGTACCTACTATGGCTGTAGACTCTGTAGTCTTTACTGTAAACTCTAGTGTATTCTATGACGAGATAATAGCTCATAGGCTAGGCCTGATCCCCTTGACAAGCGAGGCTGCTCTGGAGAAGTACAAGTCTCCAGAAGAATGTAGTAGTGCTGTAGAAGAAGCTGTCTTCCCTGAGGAATGCTTTGCTCGTCTAGACCTAGTTGTATCAAACCCACCTGATTCAAAAGAACCACTTATAGTCTATAGTAGAGACCTAGTACCAGTTGATCCAGATGTAAAGCCTGTCTATGATACAATACCTATACTAGTCCTAGGACCTGGCCAAGAAGTTAGGCTAGAAGCTTATGCTAGACTAGGTCGTGGGAAAGAACATGCTAAGTGGTGTCCAGTCAGTGTTGCTGCACACAAGTATATAGCAGATATATCTATCGACTATAGCCTCTGTAGTAAGTGTGGATTATGTATAGACTTGTGTCCAAAGAATGTATTTAGGAGTGTTGATGGTAAACCAGTTGTTGATAAAGAAAAGATCTTTGATTGTACACTATGTAGAATTTGTGAGGCAAGGTGTCCAGAGAGAGCTATAAGAGTTGGTTATCGTAGAAACGAGTATGTATTGACTATAGAGTCTACTGGTTCTCTTCCACCTAAGAGAATACTTATAGAGGCTACACGTATACTAGAGAAGAAGCTAGACGAGTTTATAGAGAAGCTTAGGAGTGTGGGTGTTGTAGAGTGAAGAGGACTGGGCCTACAAACATACTGGTTAGGAAGACTATTAGAGAGCTTAGGAAAGCAGCTAATAGGAACAAGGCTCCAATATGGGATACTATAGCTGATCTACTGGAGAAGCCTAGGAGGAAGAGAATAGCTGTTAATATAAGCAGAATAAACCGTTACACCAAGAGTGGTGATACAGTAGTTGTACCTGGTAAAGTACTAGGTGCTGGTATACTGAATCACCCAGTAAACGTAGCAGCTATAGCTTTCTCTAAGAAGGCATTAGAGAAGATAAGAGCTGTTGGTGGGAGAGCTATGCATATACTAGAGCTTATAGAGGAGAATCCACGTGGTAGTAATGTAAAGATTATTGGGTGATTGATGGTATGGAGAAAGTACTATATGTTGATGCAGAGAATCAGATACTAGGTAGACTGGCAAGCATCATAGCTAAGAAGCTGTTGGAGGGCTACCGTGTATACGTTGTTAATGCAGAGAAAGCTGTTGTTAGTGGTGAGAAGAAACGTGTTATAATGGGGTATAAGCTTATAGAGAGGGTTAGGACACTACACAACCCCTATAAGTCCGGTATACGTAGACCTAAGAGGCCAGACCGTATATTCAAGAGAACTGTACGTGGAATGCTTCCAATGGATAAGCCTAAGGGTCGTAACGCCTACAAGAGACTAAGAGTCTACATTGGTATACCACCTGAGCTACGTAACAGGGAGTTTATAAGGTTTAAAGAAGCTGATATAAGTAGGCTTAAGGGTAAGTACGTCACACTAGGAGAGATCGCTAAACACCTTGGATGGAGGGGTGCTATGGCTTGAGCCAGAAGAGTAAGTCTAGACAAAAGCCTGTAAAAATAGTTATTGCTACTGGTAAGAGGAAGACAAGTATAGCTAGAGCAGTTATAAGACCTGGTGAGGGGAGGATATGGATAAACGGTGTACCACTAGAGATATATCCTATAGAGTTGGCTAGGCTAAAGATGTATGAACCACTAGTACTTGTTGGTGACTTATGGAAACAAGTTGATATTAGAGTAACAGTCAGTGGAGGAGGTGTTATGAGCCAAGCAGATGCTGTTAGAATGGCTATAGCACGCGGACTACTGAAGTACGCTGGTGATAACGAGGAGCTTAAGAAGGTGTTTACAGAGTATGATAGATACATGTTGTCTGGAGACCCACGTCGTACAGAGCCAGAGAAGTACATGAGATACTCTGCACGTAGGAGGTGGCAGAAGAGCTATAGGTGATTAGAAGTGATAATCCCTGTTAGATGCTTTACATGTGGTGCACCCATAGGTCATTTATGGGATGAGTTTAAGAAGCGTGTACAAGCTGGTGAAGACCCCGGTAAGGTACTTGATGAACTAGGTGTTAAAAGGTATTGTTGTAGGAGAATGTTTCTCTCACATGTAGAACTTGCTTACGAGATACTGAATTTCCCCAAGATAAGCTAGGCTAGGGTGGATGTGTATTGGAGGCAGAAGCACCCCAGGCTCCACAACAAGAGGCTAGAGAGAAGAAGGAAGAGACACGTGAGGTAAGGAAGGGTATAGAGCTATTGATCCCATTGGACCAGTACCTAGCAGCTGGTACACATATAGGCACACATATATGTACAAAGTTTATGGAGAAATTCGTATACCGTGTAAGAAACGATGGACTATACATACTCGATATAAGGAAGATTGATGAAAGGATAAAGATAGCTGCCAAGTTCCTAGCAAGGTTTGAACCAGCAAAAATAGCTGCTGTATCAGTCCGTCCCTATGGACAAAAGCCTGTACAGAAGTTCTGCCAATACGTTGGATGCCATGCATTTACTGGTCGTTTCCTACCGGGTACATTCACTAACCCGTCTCTAAAATGGTATTTCGAGCCAGACGTTGTAGTCATAACTGATCCAAGGGCTGACTCTCAAGCTTTGAGAGAAGCGGCTGCTGTAGGTATACCGATTGTTGCGTTAACAGATACTGATAACCGTACAGAATTCATAGACCTTATAATACCAGCTAATAACAAGGGTAGGAAGAGTCTTGCACTACTATACTGGCTATTAGCTAGACAAGTACTTAGAGAAAGAGGGGCTATACCAGCTGATGGAGACCTGCCTGAACCACCTAGTAGTTTTGAAGTAAGGTTTGAAAGGTGATTGTTTTTGACGTATTATCCAGAAGTACGTAGTCCAGTTGTAGCTGGTACTTTCTATCCAGAAGACCCTGATACGCTAAAGAAGGCTATTGAGGAATCGTTTCTACACACGATCGGGCCTGGGAAACTACCAGAGGTATCAACTACTAGGAAACGTGAGAGCAGTGGCTATGTAGTACCACATGCAGGCTACATCTATAGTGGGCCAGTAGCTGCTCATAGCTACTATAGGATAGCTAGTGAGGGTTGTCCAGATACATTCATTATAATAGGGCCCAACCATACGGGCTATGGAGCACTGGTCTCTGTATACCCTGGTGGTAAATGGAGTACACCATTGGGTCTAGTGAGTGTTGATGAGGAGCTTGCTAGGAACATTATATCTAATAGTAGTTATGCGGAACTAGATGTTGGTGCACATGTTGATGAACACTCTATAGAGGTGCAGCTACCGTTTCTACAGTATTTGTTTGGAGAAAGATTTATGATAGTACCTATAGTTCTTGCACTCCAGACACCAGATGTTGCTAGAGACCTGGCTAAAGCAATACATGATGCAGCTACACATCTAGGTAGAGACGTTGTAGTACTAGCTAGTAGTGATTTCACACACTATGAGCCACACGATATAGCTATGGAGAAGGATCTAAAGGCTATTGGGATGATTGAGAAACTAGATACAAATGGCTTCTACAATGTATTGAGAGAACTAAACGTTTCAGCATGTGGGCCAGGAGGTATAATGGTTGCTATAGAGTATACTAAGCTATTGTATGGAGAGAAAGCTAGAGCTAAGCTACTAAAGTATGCTACAAGTGGTGATACATCAGGCTATAAGGATGCTGTTGTAGGATATGCATCCATAAGATTCTATAGTGAGTAAACACGGAGATCATTGTTGGAAATAGAACAAGTACCTATACCATTATTCTCTACTCCATTAGAGAGCGTAAATAATCCAGTACTAGTAGTGTTTGATAGAGCTAGAGTATGTGTAGAAGTAGATACTACTAGTGAGACAAGTGTTTATCTAGAGACGGGATTTCCTAGAAAAGACTATTATAACTTGTTGGCCGAGTATATAAGGTCCTTTCTAGAGCCAATAGCTAGCGAAGTACTTGGTGATAAAGGCTTATATGTAGGTATAAATGGTTTCTACCCCTATGCTCTAGGGCTATATGCTCTAGTTACAACTAGGGTTCTAGAGGAAATGGGTTTAGAAGGTAATGAACTCCTTGACATAGCATCTAGTCTAGACAAGTATACTGGGTTATACAGTACAGTCTTAGAGGGTCTACGTAGAGCAATTATTACTGGTAAACCACTCGTGTATAGACATGGAGAAGAACCAGTTATACTTGATTATAAGAAGCTAGCTGGTTTAGAGACTAGGGTTTCTAGATATACAAGGGTTACCAGTAAGGCTGTCTTCAAGGGACTAGATAGTATTAGGACAGCTATTATACACTTAACAGGCTATAGCATTATAGAGTTTACAAGATGTATCCTTCCGAGTTGTTTTATGGAGTGTATAGATCTATTCTATAATACCGTGAGAGTTTATAATGCAGTCTACTACATAGTATATGGTGTTAATCCACCTATAGATAGTGTCTATATAGCTGATATAGAAGGCTATGTATCTATAGCACGTATTGGTGGAGATGACGGTTGAGTAACCAGACAGTCAAGAGGAAGAGTGAACACATAGACATTGTATTGAAGGAAGAAGTATCTTATCCAAACCAGTGTATAGACATCTATAATGGTATAAGGGTTGTACATAGAGCATTCCCTGGGATAGGCTACAACGATATAGATACGTCTATAGAGTTTCTAGGATACAAGTTGAAAGCACCCCTAATGATAACTGGTATTACAGGTGGAAACACTAGTGTTAGAGATGTTAATGAGAAGCTAGCCGTTATTGCAGAAGAGTATGGCCTAGCTATTGGGGTTGGCAGTCAGAGAGCTATGCTTGAGAATAAGGATAGGGATATACTAGAGTCATACCTTATTGTTAGAAGGATAGCAGAGAATGTACCAGTTATTGGGAATATAGGGTTAAATACACTAAAGGACTATAGTGTAAAAGAAGTAGCTGACTTAGTCGATACACTAGAAGCTGATGCACTAGCTATACACTTAAACCCTGGACAAGAACTCATACAGCCTGAAGGAGATACTTTCTTTAGTAGTGAACTCCTTGGGAAACTAGAAGAACTAGTTGATACACTATCAAAGCCTGTTATTATAAAGGAGGTAGGTACTGGTTTGTCTATGGAGGATGTAGAGTTGTTTTCAAGCATTGGTATAAAGATATTTGATGTAGCAGGTGCTTGTGGTACAAACTGGTTCTTGGTAGAAGGCTATAGAGCTATGGGGAATGGTTTTGACGATAAATACATGCTTGCACAGAAGCTAAGTAACTGGGGTATACCAACACCATTATCTGTTATAGAAGCTAGATGGGCTTCACCAGACTCCTTCATAATAGCTAGTGGTGGTGTATGGGATGGGTTCAAGGCTGCTATCAATATAATTCTTGGAGCAGACATGGCTGGTTTTGCAGCACCAGTTCTAAAGAGACTCTATAGAGAGGGTATTAAGGGTGCTAGACTATATGTCAAGAGGTATATAGAGGAGTTAAAGACAGTGATGTTCCTAACTGGTTCAAAGAGTATTAGTGAGTTACGTGGGAAACCAGTCTATCTATCAAGTGATATACTGTCAATGCTTAGCTCACGTGGTATAGACTGGAGTAGGTATAGAGAACTCATTAGTTAGCAAAGGTGCATGGTTTGTCTATAAGCTATGAATTCCCAGAAGTCTATGTAGAAGGAGTTAGTGGAGACTACTATATAGTGTATAGTAATGGAGTATACTCTTTCTCCAGTGAACCAGTTGGTGAGAAATACTATGGACACATACTCTATGAAGACATTATTAGCAAGGCTATCGACTTAGTAAAAGCTGTCTCTACTAGAGAATTCATTGTAGTACCTAGGTATAAGAGAGAAGGTGATCTAGAAGCACTGCGTGTAAGTAGAGATGCTAGGCTATGTATAATGGAGGTTGCTGGTGTACAACCAATAGTATTCCTTAGTGAGGGAGACATTGTTGAAGAGGGTGATAAGATAGCCTATATAATCACTGGTAAGAGTGAAGTAAGAGTATATAAGAGTCTATGTAGTGGTATAGTAGTACTGGTAGTTAATATCACGTGGGAGAAGCCAGAGAAATACATTGTAGTGGTTGTGAAACAGGATGACGTTAGAAGAATCATTATTAAAAGAAGTTAGAGAAATAGCCTATAAACATGCACTACTAAACGCTCTAAAACACAGGGGTAAGGCAGAACTAAAACCAGTTATAGCCAAGGTTATTGGTGAGAAACCAGAGATTAGGAAACATATTAGGGAGATAATACCAGTTATAAGAGAAGTAGTTGAGGAAGTAAATAAGTTGTCTATAGAGGAACAGGAAAGAATTGTTAGAGAGAACTGGCCAGAACTACTAGAGGCTAGGCCTAGAGAAGAAGAGAAGAAGCTACCACCACTACCAAATGCTGTAGAAGGAAGAGTTGTTACAAGGTTTGCTCCAAACCCAGACTATACAATACACCTTGGTAATGCTAGACCAGCTTATCTAAGCTACCTATATGCTGTAATGTATAAGGGTAGGATGATACTTAGGTTTGAAGACACTGACCCAAGGACCAAAGCCCCATTCCCAGATGCTTATAACCAGATTAAAGAAGACTTGAAATGGCTTGGAGTTAAATGGGATGAAGAGTATATACAGAGTCTACGTCTACCGATCTACTACCGTGTTGTTAGAGAACTTATTGAGAAAGGAGGAGCTTATGTAGACAGATGTAATGCCGAAGAATTCCGTAGGCTAAGAGATTCTGGTAAGCCATGTCCACACAGGGATCTAGACCCAAGTACTCATCTAGAAGAATTCGATAAGATGCTCGAGGGATATTATGGAGAGGGAGAAGCTGTTGTACGTGTAAAAACAGATCTATCTTATCCAGACCCTAGTGTACGTGATTGGGTTGCAATGAGGATTATTGATACAAGTAAAACTCCACACCCAGTTGTTGGTGACAAGTATATTGTGTGGCCAACATATAACTGTGCATGTGGTATAGACGACCACTTAATGGGTATAACACATATCCTTAGAGCTAAAGAACATGAGACAAATACTGTTAAACAAAAGTTTATGTACGACCACATGGGCTGGAGATACCCGGAAGCAATACATTTTGGTAGACTGAGTCTAGAGGGTGTAATGCTTAGTAAGAGTCTTATGAGGAAGAAGATTAGTGAGGGATACATTGTATACAGTGACCCAAGGTTTGGTACACTAGCTGCTCTACGCCGTAGAGGAATAGTTCCTGAAACCATACACGAGATTATAAAGAGTGTTGGAGTAAACCCTGGTGATGCAAGGATAAGTTATGCTAATCTAGCAGCTATTAACCGTAAAATAATTGATCCTAGAGCTAGAAGATACATGATGGTTATAGAACCAGTTCCTCTATTGATAGAGAATGCATTGGATGAAATAAGAGTTAGGATAACAAGACACCCTACAACTAAGGAGTCTGAAGAGATAATAGTGTATGGTCCATCTATTAGAGTATACATATCTAGTAGTGATCTAGAGTTGTTTAGAAGGAATAAAGTAG
>CAYXOO010000067.1:0-10112 GCA_964466845.1 uncultured Desulfurococcaceae archaeon | reverse complement strand
TTGAGAGGGTTTGGTAATGGTATAGGTTGGATGTTTCGGGTCTGGGACATACACTCGTAGCAACGATCAAGAATTGAGAGTTTCCATGAGGAAGCAAGGAAGATACTGGAGGAGCTGGAGAGGGGTAGCAACGATCAAGAATTGAGAGACTCTACGTGGTCTAGGAAAGGTTCTTGAAGCAGTAGTTGGTGTTGTAGCAACGATCAAGAATTGAGAGTTCCTATCCAACCCAGGGGACTTATCCATACATCTCACCTCCATCGTAGCAACGATCAAGAATTGAGAGGTTGGCAGGATTTCTCTAGGATTGGCTTGATACCAGTATCCGTAGCAACGATCAAGAATTGAGAGTCCTACTGTGTAGAACTTCATATTTTACACCTCTTCCTGTGTCGTAGCAACGATCAAGAATTGAGAGAATCTACATACTCTATAGAATTCTTTAAAGATTTCTTTACTAGTAGCAACGATCAAGAATTGAGAGAAATAACCCTTGTATGTCAATGCTTTACTGTATAGTATCTGTTGTAGCAACGATCAAGAATTGAGAGTAAGTTTTTCATAGTAGTACATACAAGGCTTACTAACTCTAGTAGCAACGATCAAGAATTGAGAGTTTGATATAAGATATCCGTTTTCGCTCTCTGCGATAATAAACTTTTGTAGCAACGATCAAGAATTGAGAGAGGTTCTTGATTACTAGGTAGTCTATTTGGCTTCTAACGTCTGTAGCAACGATCAAGAATTGAGAGAACAGTAGCCAGATTATCAAATCCTCCCTTATCAACTATAGAGTAGCAACGATCAAGAATTGAGAGTCTTGCTAACTGGATCGACACAGAGTATATTATTAGTTCCGAGGTAGCAACGATCAAGAATTGAGAGTCTAGCCTGGTTTTTCTTAGCTTGTCTATATTTGATAGTAGGTAGTAGCAACGATCAAGAATTGAGAGTGCTAATGTAACTTCATAGGGTTCACTAGCGTTCTCCAAGGTCTGTAGCAACGATCAAGAATTGAGAGCACTCTCATACCAACCTTCAACACATTCCCTAACCATCACTCGTAGCAACGATCAAGAATTGAGAGTGAGTAGATTTGATCTCTACAGTATCTGCATCTAGATAATTAGATTCTTTTGTGGGTGGTGGGTGTTTTATTGGTTTGGTGTGTGGTTTTTGTTTTGTGTGTTTTTAAGTTTTTGTTTTTGTAGTGTATGTTTAATAGGTAGTTGTTTGTTGTTATTCTATCTAGTGGGTGTTTTTGTGGGTCTGTAGTGTGTTTAGTAGGGCTGTTGTGTCTAGTGTTAGGTGCAGGGATGCCATTGATGTTGTTGAGAGGCTTGTTGTTTTGTCTAGGGATAACATTGTTATTACTGATTATCCAGTCTGTAGTCCACTTGCTGTTTTTAATCCTGCAGTTGTTGTTGATAGTGGATGTGTTACTCTCTATTCACGTGCTATAATGGGCTACTTTACTTATACAAGCTGTATTATAGAGACAAGGCTACCACTAGACCACATCTATAGTGGTGAGGCTTCCACTAGAGTCTATGAGTCTAGAATAGTTGTTAGTCCTAGCAACAAGTATGACTTATGGGGTACAGAGGATCCAAGAGTATACCGTGTTGGTAGTGAACTGGTTATGACATACTGTGGTAGAACAATAAACTTCTTTAATAGAAACACGTGTTGTAAGACAGTACCTGTAACAGCTATCTATAGAGATGGAGAATGGGTTAAGAACCGTGTGTATAGGATTAGAGAGGGTGTTGGAGAGAAGATAGTTAGTGATAAAGATGCATTCCTTGTAAAAATGGGTAATAGATACTACTTCTTCCACAGACCAATAATACATGGTGATAGACCATACCTAGTAATAAGCACTATAAGAGACAACCCATTAGACACAAGTAGTTTCAAAGAGGATGGATTGTACGATACAGTAGAAGTTATAGAGCCAGCACCTTTTGAGGAAAAGATAGGATGGGCTACACCACCAATAAGGACTGGTAACAACAAAGTTATAGCATTGGTACATGGTGTTGATAGAGAGATTAAAGCATACCGTCTATTCGCTTTACAACTAGAACTTGGTAAGAACGAGATAGTTGTAGAAGCAGTTACACCAAAGTATATCATGGAGCCACGTGAGAAGTATGAAGTATACGGTGATAGGCCATACACAATATTCCCATGTGGGCTATGGAGTATAGGTAAGAACGAGTACCTATTATCCTATGGTGCTGGAGACTATGTTGTTGGTATTGGTGAGATAGATGTAGAAGAGATAAAGTCGTTACTAGACAAGGGTAGAATATACTAGAGACACTACTAGGAGAGCTTCTCCTCTAAAACAATATCTTCTTTAAAACCTTTAAGAAACCAATAACTCTAAAACTATACCGAATACTCTCTTTCAAAGCCCTCAATAGATCATCTATATTCATTATCCTAGAATCACTTAGTCCACAATCACACCATTCATACTCTAAACCACGTATTATAACAACTGGTATCATCTCTCTAGCCTGCCTCATAACAAGTGCTGCTGCACAACATATTTCGTGAGCAATATTCTCTACACCACCAAACTTAGGCTTACCATAGATATCTGGTTCACCAAACCTTCGGGAAACAGCTTCTAACCCGTACAACCACGTGCAACCTCTATAGAGCCACCAATAAAGAACTCTGTATCACAGATAACAACAGCAACTTGTTTACCAGTACGTTTCCTAATCCTTAGAGCAAGCTCCTTAGCAACTCGATCGAGATCCCTAGGTGGTATAGAGTATATGTTACGAGGATGATTACTAGTGTCAATCCCGGAATCACTCCACAACATATCATCACGTATAGTAACAAGTATTGTTGGATAATACTCTACAGCTTTACAGCCTAGCTCTAAGTCATAAGCCATACGTGATAAATCAATAACACCCTCATCAACAAGCTTTTTAAAAGGAATAGCAAACACTATATCATCACTCTCACGTATTATAAGCTCTACAACACGTGGTTCCAATCCAGTCTTCTTAGCAAGCTTTATAGCCTCTTTAGAAGGCTCTATAGTCTCTATATTAACAAGTAAACCCATGGCCTTAGACAGTATCTTACTAGTAACAACAACTATGTCTTTATCCTCAATACCAACACCAGACCTAGTAGAAGCCCTCAGTATATGTTCAACAATGTCTTCACCAGGTGATATAACTGGTAGTTTAAGTCCATAGACAGAGAAACTATTAGACATACATACACCACTTATAAACTAGCCTATAGACCCAGTTAAGCTTTAGCATCAACTACTATAGAACCCTATATACAGCATTAATACCCTATATGGTCTATTAAAAACAATCCAGAAAGCCATTCTACCATTAGAGAAACAAGACGCTGTGGTGAACTAGTGATATGGATAGAGTTTTGAAGCTACTAGAGATTATAGAGTCATTGCAAGTAACACGTACACTAATACATAGCATAGTATACTTGTTTGAACAAAAATATGGTATAGAGATAGGCTATAGAGATTGTAAATGGAAAAACACTGCTCATGGCCTATACTGTGAAGAGATCGAGCGTGACCTAGAGGTTTTAGAGAAGAAGGGATTGATAAGGATTAGTAGTGAAGGATTGATAGTTTCTAGGAGGAATGGGTATAGTGAGAAATTGAGCCAAGATGAAGCATATAGTGTTTTAAAAGAAGCCCTAAGATACTATACAATGAATATATCTAGAGGTATAGACTACTAGCTTGCTAGCTTGTTTCTGGAGCTTTCTCTTCAATACCACCAATAGCATCTTCTACAAGCTCTTTGACACGCTTTATAATCTTGTTAGTATCCTCGTCACTCAATGACCTGTATTTTACACGATTGGCATATATTATAAACAAGGCTTCTGCTACAACACCATGTCTCTCAACAAACTTATCAATATCCTCCAACTCATAGCCTACAGCTCTATCATCTCTAGTCTTAGCAAGGAATATGTACTCCACGATCTCTTTAGCAGAACTCGGGTATGGATCAATAGATAGTGTTACTAGTTTAAAGTCTTCTTCACTAAACCCTTTACTAGACAATAGACTAGCTAGTTCTTCACGTATAGTCTTCTCTAGTATATCTCTAAACTTCTTACCAAAGTATCGTGAAAACATATGCTTAGCCAATGACTTATTATATGTAAAGCTATAAACCATCTTCCACAAAGGCTTACGGTATTCAAAGAGACTCCTAAGTGCTGTCTCAACTAGTTCTCTACACTCTGGAGAAATACTTGATACACGTCCATAGGTGCTCATTATCTGTAGTAATCCATAGATACTATTATCTGTTAGTGCACGGTAATAGCTTGGATCCTCCTCTATTACCTTAGCAATAGTGTTTTCTATAAACCTCTTAAGACCAGTACGTGATATCAATAGCCCTATTGTTTCTGAGAATGCCTGGTTTACATGGTGTAGGTATACACGTTTATACATAAACCTACGTGCATTAAGCATTCTAACAAGATCATCAATAGCTTTCTCAGATAAAGCTATCTGTAATACACCCTCATGGCTTATAATGTATGTCTGTAGTATAAGCCAGTCAATATTAATAGCTCCTATAGGCTGGTTTGTATAATAGCTATCACGTACTAGATAATCAAGTATATCAGCTGGGTATAGGAAGTCACGTACAACCATACGTACTAGACGATGAGCCTGTAGATCAGGGTCTGGCTCATAGAAATCACTTTCCTCTAAGACACCCTTTTCTACAAGATTAGTATACCTCCTAAGACCACGTGGTGGCTTCATAGCTTCATCTAGTAGTTCTAATACAACCTCGTAGTCTATACCGATCGTGTTACTAGCTAGTTTCTTAGCTATATAGTCTCTAAGGTAGTACTTGTATATAATATAGCCTAGCATCTCATGGTTCCATATCCTATAGCCGTATACCTCGTTATGTAGTACATACTTGTCGAATGCATGGCTAAATGGGCCATGTCCTATATCGTGTAGTAATCCAGCTATACGTGTTGCAAGCAATACTTCACGTGGATGGTTTATAAGTAGTTTTGTAGCTTCACGTGGTAGGCTTTGTGACTGGGACTCTATCCTTGATAGTATCTGGTTCATAAAACGATGAGCTATATGCATTACACCAAGGCTATGTGAGAACCTTGTGTGTGTAGCTGTTGGGTATACGAAATGGGCTAACTGGAGCTGCATAACATACCTTAGCCTCTGTAGAGGCCAGCTATCAATTATTGGTGCTTCAACGCTCTTTACATAGGGTATGTAATCATATACTACATCACGTATACGTGCATCAAACGGTAGTACACGTAGTATAGATACTGGTGCTACAACTTGTTTCTCAATAGCCATAGCCTCAGCATCCTCCACTAGGGTAATACCTATGTAATACTATTGATCAAGCTATTAAATAAGTCTAACTCTATAGAAGGAGAAAGTGTAAATTGGTAAAAACACGCCTTAGTATCTATAGACACTACTTCTTAGCCTTCATAAACACAAACACTAGAGCTACTAATATTGCAATGAATATACCAGCTAGTATAGCTGTACTAGTAATATCTGTTGGTACACCAGTTGTTGGAGATACTGATGCACTAGTGCTTACATTAGATGGAGTAGATGAGGCTGGTGTTGTTGATACTGTAGCACTAGCTGCTGGAGTACTAGCACTTGTAGCTGGTGTCGTTTCTGGTGATGTAGCACTAGAGCCTGTAGTAGATACTGGTGGGCCTGAAGTAGTTACTGGAGGAAGTGTTGTAGATGGTAGTGTAGTTGTAGCTTGTGGGCCACTAGGATAGTTGTATGTTATATACAAGTGTTCTAGTATAGTACCAGGTTCTACTCTCCAAGAAGCTAGTGGTAGTGAAACACCTTCTGGTTCTGGTTCAGCACTTAAGAGTTCATCAACTGGTAGTGACAACAGGATTTGTGGACGAGCTATACACTTTGTTGAAAACACTAGTTTGTCTATCCCTATAAGCTCTAGGATATCAACTCTAACATTCTCTCCACCAGGAAGGTCTTTACCATGTCCAAGACTAATCTCTATAACATGCATATAGCCTGCATAGTGTTCTGTAACATCTGGTTTCTCATCAATAGTTACTGTGTATCCATAGCTTACAAACCCGCCTTCCCATAGCTTATCAGCTAGTACACTCAACACACTATCACCTGGTATCTTAGGCCTAACATGGCTGTTGAAGAACTCTCTACCATCTCCCTCTACAGTATATGTTAGTGACATAGCATATACTGTTCCATCCCATCCAGTAGAATTCCTTACACTTGTTAAAGTATAGTTAAATATCTCTGGATAAGCAGAGACTATAATCTCCATTGTATTACCAGCTATTGTCTCTACAACATAAGGGTCTAGTCCTTCAAAAGTATTTTCGTAGCTAAGACTAATAGTGAATGTAGATCCACTCTGTCTCTCACCATACCTTATCATTATATACGTTAGATCTTCTCTAAGAGCCTCAGGTATCTTGATCTCCCAATTAAATGCACCAGATTGTACTCTAGCTACTATGTTCTTATAGTAAACAAAGTCTATCTCTACGTCTTCATACCAGCAACTCCATCCTGGATAGGGTATTGTATAGTTTATATAGACATAACAGTCTTCTATATTATCACCAGCATATAGATCCCATGTAACATAGACTTTCTGGTACTCCTCACTACTAGTTATAGTACACCCACCACTACAGTTTATTACTGTAACATCCCATGGGAATATGTATTGTATGGCACTACCACTACCAGTATTCTCCGGCATAGATCCTCCTACATAGCTAAACATGTTTGATAAAGCTATCTTATGTGTTACTCCACCACCAGCTATATATGCAGTATACGTTGCTAGTCTAAGTGTGTATCTTAGACTAGGAGCACCAGTAAGCCAGTCTATAGAGTAGTGATAGTCTATGTTATCAATCCAGTACCACTCTATATGTTTTAGACTAGAATATACTTTAGCTAACCCATAGTCTTGGCTACTAAGACTACCTAGTATATCAACTATAAACCTTGTTTCATTAAACATTTCTCCAGAAACAAAAGCATCTATGGTATCATCCTTCTCTATATCACCAAGTACAGTCTTGTTAACATTTATACAGTACATACCTACAAAATTCCATGCATAATCTAGGCCTGCATTGAGTATACGTTGTCTTTCACTAATATTCTCTATATCGCTAAAATCATATCTTATAGAGACTTTTAGTGCCTTCATTCCGGGGTAATAGGTTACGCTAACGTGCAATACATTGGTATAGAAGTCTTGTTGTGGATTAAAGTAATCTGTAAATGTTAGGAAGTCTGTAGTTCTCTCAGTATAATATGTTATAGCAACGTACTTGTAATCCATTCCAACATAAATAGCCTCTTTAACACTACCTGCATTACTATAGGCTATAGGTGTTATATAGAGTATCTCCATTAAGAGTAGAGCTATTAGGATATGCATGAGGGGTTTTTTCACAGGAAACCCCTCTTGATAACTGTTTTTCTCCAGATATATATTCATAGTGATCTCTTATAAACTATTCTATTAATATATACAATTTATTGTATCATATAGAGTTTTTTATAGATACAGTGTCTACTCTATTAGGACTATTGACTTAGCATTTAAACTACTGATTTAAGCGTAAAGGCTTGGTATGAGAAGCTGTTGTTAAAACAACATTTATCATCCAATAGTTACTCTATATTACTATCTAGACGATGGAATATGGGCCATAGGGTATAATAGGGTATGGATAAACGGCTTACAAGACGTGTACTAGAGATCTCGTTGCCAATGGTTGTTAGTGAACTATGTGATAGTATATACTCTATAGCTGATACATACTTTGTATCTGGCCTTGGTGTAGTAGCTCTAGCTAGTGTTGGTGTTGCTAGCTACCTAGTATGGCTCTCATTTGTACTAGCAACACTATTCTATACAGGTGTTATAGTCTATGCATCACAAGCTTATGGAGCAAGAGAGTATGAGAAGGCTAGAAGAGCTCTTGGTGAAACAATTGGTTTCGGTATAGTAGCTGGTTTTACAGCATCAGCTATACTGATACTACTATCTAGACAAATACTATTGATACTAACTGGTTCACCCGGGCCAGTACTAGACTATGCTGTACTATACTATTGTGTTAGAATAGCTGGGTTCCCCATAGTGATTACTGCTTGGAGTCTAGACGGCTTCCTTAGAGCTATTGGTTGTGTTAGAGAGTCTATGGCTGTAATGCTTTCAAGTACTGTATTGAATATAGTCTTAGACCCAATACTAATCTATGGCTATGGCCCATTAAGAGGCTTTGGAATAGCTGGTGCTGCACTAGCAACACTAATAGCTATAGTATACATAGCTGTTATAGAACTCTGCATACTCTACCGTAAAGGATTCTATCCAGACATAATCCATAGGCCAAGACATATACGGAGAATCCTAGACATAGGATTACCAACAGCTTTTGAGAGAGCATTAATGAGTATAGGAAGCAATATCTACATAGCACTTGTATCAAGGTGTGGTGAGGTAGCACTAGCAGCTCATAACATAGGGTTGAGGATCGAGAGCTTTATATACATGCCTGGATTCGCTTTTATGATAGCAGCATCAACACTTGTTGGACAAGAGATTGGGAGGGGTGATATAGAGTCTGCTAAGAGGATTGGATGGGAGACTATAAGGATTGGTACACTAGTAATGGCTCTCCTAGGCCTAATAGTTGCTCTGACTTCTAGATACCTAGTGAAACCGTTTTCTCCAACACCTGGTGTTGAAGAACTAGCTAGTCTATACCTAGTAATAGCTGGATTAAGTGAAGCTGGTCTAGGTCTCAACATGGTTGTTAGTGGTGCTATACGTGGCTCTGGTAATACCCGGATACCACTACTAGTCAATGCTCCATCAGTCTATATAGCTAGAGTTATACCAGGCTATATACTAATGGGTAGTCTAGGAGTAGTTGGTGTATGGATTGGTATGTTTATAGATGTCTATACAAGAGGGATTGTATTAACGATAATATACCATAAGTACTTCTATAGAATAACAAAGAGAGTTATCTAGCCCTCTTCTTCCTAACAACAATTACCACTATAGCAACAACAGCTATTAATAACACAATAACAATAATATATTGTACTGATACCCCTTGTTCTCCACCACTATAGCCTATTGGGTAATAAGGTGTTACTGTAGATAAATCTACATTACCAACAACACCAATAATCTTATAAGAATCTATACCAACATACAATGGATACTCATCAGCTATAGTAACAGGAGACTGCATTACAGTGTAAACACTATCTATTACACCATCACCATTAGAATCTACACCACTAAATCTACACCAGAAATTACCAAGTCTACCCTTATACAAGTAACCATTATATACATAATAGTACTCATTAACAGTATACAATTGTATATGTAAAGACTCAATTCTTAAATCACTAGCTTTATTACAAAAGTTATTTAATGCAATAACAATGTCTTTACACCTCTTAATATCTACACCAAGACGGTTATTAGTTATCTCATTATACATTATCGATCCATTGCTTGATTCATACATTAATATACCCCATCCATTATTGCTTAAATAATTATTTGTTATAGAAAAACTAGAGACATTAAAGAAGTATATAGCTGTAAACACTGAACTACAGATCCTATTACTATCCACAACTATATCTTGAGAGTGATATACTGATATTGAACTGTATAAGTCTAGTGTATAGTTTTGTGGTGGATAGAATGTATTATCTCTTATACGTATACTATGTGAACCAACTATTATTATAGACACTAGTCTATCGTATATGCTATAATCACTAATAACTAGGTTTGATACATTAAATAGTATTAGCTCTCCAAAAACACTATAGTAGTCTTTAAGATTGGCTCCATTAAAGTCTTTATCACTAATACATACTAGTGGATAACCATTAACAGTAGTATTGATTACTTCTATATTGTATGGAATTGATGGACTATATACAGTAGCATCAACTATTAGTAAACCATTATCAATAACCATGTTATATAGAGTTATAT
>CAYXOO010000066.1:4825-10258 GCA_964466845.1 uncultured Desulfurococcaceae archaeon | reverse complement strand
GTGTACGACCATATCTTAGATCACCCATTATACCAATAGTAATATCGTCTACACGTCCTAGTTCTCTCCATATAGTGTATAGGTCTAGGAGTGCTTGTGTAGGATGCTCATTCCATCCATCACCAGCGTTTATTATCGGTGCACCTATTATATCCCTTACCTCATCCGGGAATCTAGGCTTCTTCTGACGTAACACGATTATGTCTGGGCTATATCCATCAATAATCCTTAGTGTATCAATATCTGTTTCACCCTTAGCAAGACTAGATGTTGTCACATCAAAGTCTATCACGTCTCCACCAAGGCGTTTCATAGCGAATTGGAAGCTAAGCTTTGTACGTGTACTAGGCTCCAGGAATACTGTAGCCATAATCCTTCCACGAGCTATATCTAGGACATGTTTCTCTCTAATCAGTCTCCTAAGCTCCTCAGCTATATGGAACAACTCTAGAACGACTTCTCTACTAAACTGTTTAGCAGATACTATATCCATACCCTTAAGACCTGTAGCCATAGCTGTTAAACCTCCTATTATAGAACCTATCCTACTATAGTAGAGTATGAGTGGTTGTATAAAAACAAGTATGTATTTGATTACTTAGAGGACTCCATACATAGTTCTCTAGAGACTCTAGCCACAGCCTTTAATATATTGATGTATCCTGTGCATCGACATAGGTTGCCCCGTAGTAGTTCTCTAAACTCATCAATACTTCTACATGGATTCTCACGTAGAAGCCATGTGGATACTACTAGGAACCCGGGTGTACAATAGCCACACTGTATAGCTCCTTCTTCTATAAAGGCCTTCTTTAGAGCTTCATAGACAGGGTCTCCAACTAGTCCCTCGACTGTAACAACTTCTCTACCATCAACTTCTACAGCTAGTGTCAGGCATGAGAGAACGGGTTCTCCATCAACTAGTACAGTGCATGCACCACACTCTCCAATACCACATCCATACTTTACACTAGTGATACCAAGTCTTTCTCTCAACACGTTAATCAATAGCTCATTAGGCTCTACATCAACTTCTACGTCTCTACCATTAAGCTTGAACCTAACATTCACTTTGCACCACCGACTGCTCTCTCATAGGCTTTAAGTAGTGCATCACGTGTTATAACAACTGATATGTATCTACGATACTCAGCTGTTGAACGAATATCTGTTATTGGAGAAATATCTTCCACTACAAGCCTTGAAGCTTCTTCAACAAGTCCTCTAGAGAATACTTTACCCCGTAGAGCCTCCTCAACACTAGCTGCACGTACTGGCTTGGGAGCAACAGAACCCAATGCAACAGCTATATCTTCTACAATATTGTCTCTACTAACAACGATCTTTACAGCAACACTAGCTTTAGCTAGATCCATTGCTGTACGAGAGACTTTGATAAAGCATGATCCATGGTTCTTAGGTGGATGGGGGAGTATGATCCATGTAAGTAGCTCGTTGGGTGCCAGTATAGTCTTCTTGGGTCCTCTAAAGAAATCTTTTAGGTCAACAACTCTATCACCATTAGAACTCGTGATCACTAGTTTAGCGTTATAGACTAGCAGTGGTGGTGCTGTATCAGCTGCTGGTGATGCATTACATAGGTTACCACCAATAGTTGCTTTATTCCTAATCTGTGGACTAGCCATAGACCAGACGGCTTCATATAACGCAGTATACCTTGTTCTAACAACATTGTTTCTCTCGATATCCGAGAGTCTTGTTAGTGCACCAATGTATACTCCATCATCTCTAGTTTCAATACCCTTGATCCCATTGATCCCCTTTAAGTCTATAATGTATTTTGGACAAAACTCTCTCTTCTTAAGAGATACAAGTAAGTCTGTACCACCAGCTAGTAAGCGTGCATCACTACCATACTTGTCTAGTAGCTCTAGTACCTCCTCGATACTAGTTGGTCTATAGTATTTGAAGGAACAAGGTATTATGTGTGTGTTACAAGTGTTTATATCCATCTAGATCACCCTTCTTCTCTACTATGGAGTGCTTTTACTATATCCTCGGGTGTAATAGGTAGTTTATAGAACCGTATACCAATAGCATTGTATATAGCATTAGCTATAGCTGCTGCTACAGGATTAGTAGCTGCTTCACCAAGGCCTTTAGCACCAAATGGTCCTAATGGTTCACTTGTTTCTGCAAACAATACCTTAAACTTATCTGGTGGTAGAAGGTCTTGTGTAGAGGGTATCTTATAGTCTGTTATAAACCCCTTGTTCAATAGCTCACCAGTCTCCAGGCTATACACTGTATTCTCTAGCAGAGCCATAGACCACCCCATAGCGAATCCACCGTGTATCTGTCCCTCAGCTAGTTCTGGATTGATAACCGTACCACAGTCAACACCAGCTACTACTTCTAATGGCTTTACCTCTCCAGTAAGTGTATCTACAACAAGTTTTACGAAATAAACAGTATAAGCTGGTGGTGCAACTGGTGCTCTATAGGATAGTGAGACAGATAGTGTACCCCAGTTAAGCTGCCACAACCTATAGGCTAGTTCTCTCAATGTAATCCTCTTATCAGGGCTTCCTTCTACATAGATTATTGTCTCACCAGACTCTTCATCATACTCCATCCTCAGCCCCTCTGGTGTAGCTACACCACCGATCAAGTACTTAGCGTACTCTAGTATCTTCTTCTTCAACAACTCAGCTGCTCTACGAGCTGCTTCACCACCAACAAATACTCCACGTGAAGCATGTGTACATACATCATAGAGTGTTGTAGCAGTATCACTCCATACAATATTGATCTTCTCGGGAGGCACCTTCAGTACCTCAGCAATGATCTTAGCGTGTGCATCTAGTGTACCACCGCCTTGGTCTTGGAGAGCTGTTATATAGTCTATAGAGCCATCCTCGTTAAGCTTTAGTATAACACCAGTATAGTCTATAACAGTGCCAGACAAGGGTCCTCCAGCACCACTAGTGTGGAATCCACGTGCTACACCAACTCCTATCCTATACCTACCCTTCTTCTCCTCTGGTCTCCCACGTTTACTCCAGCCAATGAGCTCTGCTCCTTTCCTCAACAACTCTGGTACTCCATCACTCCTTACAATTGATTTAACAGTTGGTCCTTGTCCCCAGAACAAGTCTCCACGTCCAACATAGTTCTTCAGCCTAAACTCTATAGGGTCTATCCCTAGCTTCTCAGCTATCTCATCAACTATTGTCTCAACAGCCCATGTTACTTGTGGGTTACCGAATCCACGCATTGCACAACATGGTACCTTGTTTGTATAGACAGCTACTCCACGGTACCTTATGTTCCTCCATTTATAGAGTGATACAAACCAGCCTAGTGCAACACCTAGTAGTGGATAGGCTTGTATCTGGTGTGCACCAATATCCATTATGTTCTCGAATTCACCAGCAACTAGTCTCCCATCATTTGATGCACCAGCTTTTATCCTCAAGATCATCTCGTAGCTACAGTGTTCATACATATCTTCTTCACGTGTAAGACTGATCTTTACTGGCTTACCAGTCTTTAGTGCTAGTGCAACAGCTACTAGTACTACTGGGTTGGTCTGTATACTTGATCCAAAGCTTCCACCAATAGGTATCTTGACTACGTTTACCTTACTCACTGGTATATTGAATACTTTTGAGACAAGTATACGGGTGTTGTGTATAGTCTGTGTAGTAGTCCATATAGTCAGTCCACCATTAGGCTCTGGTTTTACAACAACCGTTTTTGGCTCAAGCTGCATATGGTATCTACGGTTACTATGAAATGTTCTCTCGATGACAATGTCTGCTTTATCAAAAGCTTCATCTGGGTCTCCTTCAACATACTCGTATCTACATGCAATGTTATTCTCTACTCTAACCTTCTTACCAGCAATAGTTATTTCTCTATGAATAACTGGTGCATTATCCCCCATGGCCTTGTATGGATCTAGTACAAATGGTAAAGGCTCCCACTCAACTCTTAGAGACTCTAGTGCTTTCTGAGCAAGATACTCTGATGGAGCAGCTACAGCTGCTACGTATTCACCAACAAACCTCGGGTGATCGGTTAGTATCTCCCAATCCATATAAGTTGCTTCATCAGTACTTACTAGTCTAGGGTTAAACTTTACACGTGGTACATCCCATGGAGTAATGACTACTGCTCCTAGTTTCTCAGCAGCAGTTTTATCAATCCGTTTAACAAGTGCGTGTGGGTATGGACTCTTAAGTATACGTCCTATAAGCATACCTGGTAAGACTATATCGCTTGCATACCTGGTCCTACCAGTAGCCTTGGCTTCAGCATCGTGTCTAGGAAGCCTTTTACCGATAAATCTATACCCAGCTATAGCTATACACCCCGGGTTATCCTAGAACATGTTGTTTATAGCCAGTAGTATCTACATATATGCTCCTATAAAACTATAAGCTGTATCCTCTATAGGTATTCTATCTAGAACCACTATATGCTAGATACAAGTGTATTGGTGGATATGTCTTGTCCAGTATACTTGTTAGGAATGGACACATTGTCTACCCATGGGGTGTTTATGATGGTGACATACTTGTTGTAGATGGTGTTGTAAAAGCTGTTGGGAGAGGGTTGGAACCAGGTAGTGGTGTAGAAGTAGTTGATGCTAGTGGTAAGCTAGTACTCCCTGGCGCTATAGATTCTCATGTGCATATGAGGGAGCCCGGTCTAGAGTACAAGGACGATTTCCGTAGAGGGACACTTGATGCAGTAACACATGGTGTAACAACTGTTCTTGAAATGCCTAATACCGTTCCTCCAGTAGATAGTGTTGAGAGGCTGTTGGAGAAGAAGGAGTTGTTAGAGAAGAAAGCCTATTGTGATTTCGGGCTCTATGGTGTAGTGCATGATGGTAATGTTGATGAGATAGAGGCTATGGTTAAAGCTGGTGCTATAGGGTTTAAGATATTCCTTGGGCCTACTACAGGGAATATTCCTGCTCCATCAACACCTAGTCTCTATAGAGCTATGGAGATTGCTTCTAGACTAGACACAGTACTAGCATTCCATGCAGAGGAGTGGAGTCTTGTAAAATACTTTACAGAGAAGGTAAAGGCTAGTGGTAGACTTGATCCCTTAGCCCACTTAGAGGCCCGACCACCTATATGTGAAGAAATAGCTATCAGGAAACTAGCTGTAATAGCTAAGCATACAGGTGCTAGGATACACATTGTACATGTTACCTCATGTGAAGCTATAGAAGCTATAAAGGAGGCTATGGAGGAAGGTGTAAGGATTACTGGTGAGACAAACCCACACTATCTACTTCTAGACACTAGAGACTATAGCAGGTATGGTACATTGATAAAGGTTAACCCACCAATACGTGGTGGAGAGCATAGAGAGTGTCTATGGAGAGCAGTAAGAGAAGGTGTAATAACTATAATTGGATCTGATCATGCACCACATAGTATTGAGGAAAAA
>CAYXOO010000066.1:0-4725 GCA_964466845.1 uncultured Desulfurococcaceae archaeon | reverse complement strand
GGGAAGCTGTATACAAAACACAAGTACACACCATTCCATGGATGGAGGTTGAAGGGTGTTATAGAGAAGGTTATACTACGTGGTATGCTAGTGTATGACAATGGCTTATGTATCGATAAACCTACTGGAGTGTTTATCAAGCCAGTTGATAGGGTCTAGCCTTGTCTGTATAGGAAACCCTTTTTGTCTTAACCTCTACTATTCTAACATATGGGTATCTAGCAGGGCTATTGTGTGGTGGCTATGGAGGACCCGTATAGGCTTATTGATAGATGGCTTAGTGCTCGTGGATACATTGTTGTTGGAAAGAGTGTTTCTCGTAGCGACTCCTTAGAGAAAGCACTTGGTTCTGCAAGGTTTGTTGAAGACTATTTTGAGTATGGTAGGATGTTGTTTGTTAAACAAGTACTTAGTAGTGTAGCCCATGGGGTTATAGAGTCTATTGACTATAGTAGAGCTACTAGAATAGGTGGTGTTGTAGGTGTTTACACCTATAGGGATATACCTGGTGAGAACCAGGTAGGCTATGCTCTCCCAGACCAGCCACTGCTTGCTGAGGGTAAGGCGAGGTATCATGGAGAACCAGTAGCACTTGTTGCTGGATACGATATCGATGCTGTCTATAAAGCTGTAGAAGAAGTTGTTGTAGAGTATAGGAGGTTGCCAGCTATACTTGATCCACTGGAGGCTCTAGAGAATAGAGAAGTGCTTGTGCATGACGAGATAGGTTCTAACATAGCTTTCCGTACAAGGGTTAGACGTGGGGATGTTGAGAAGGGGTTTAGTGAGTCTGACCTAGTTGTAGAGAATACGTATCGTACACACCACCAGGAACATGCTTATCTAGAGCCAGAAGCCGCTCTTGCTATCCCGGATAACGAGGGACGTATAAACATATTGTCTTGTGCACAGTATCCCCATTTAGCACAGAGGATTACTGCTAGAGTACTAGGTGTACCAGCTTCTAGGATTAGGATCATAACACCGTATATAGGAGGAGCTTTCGGCGGCAAGGATGATGAGGGACCGCTTGTTGCTGCTAAAGCTGCTTTAGTTGCTTACTTGACTGGTAGACCAGCTTTTCTAATGTATTCACGTGAGGAGTCGATTAGGGTTCACCCTAAGCGTGAAGCAACAGTTATTGAGTATAAGACTGGTGTATCAAGTGATGGTTATTTGAAGGCTATAAAGGTTAGGATCATACATGATACTGGAGCCTATGCTAACCGTGGACCATTCATACTATGGAGAGCTACTGTCCATGCATCTGGACCATACTATGTACCTAATGCATGGGTTGATGGATACTGTGTCTACACCAATAAGGTTCCTCAGGGTAGTTTCCGTGGATTTGGTAACCCGTCTATACAGTTTGCTGTTGAGAGACAAATGGATGAGATTGCTAGAAAGCTTGGGATAGACCCTGTTGAGCTTAGGCTTAAGAATCTATTGAGACCCGGTATGGAGACTATTACTGGTCAGAAGCTAGAAGAGTCTGTTGGTGTAGCTGATATGGTTGATAAACTTGCTAGGACCATGGATTGGTGGAGGATTAGGAGAGAGGTTGAGGATTGGAATAGGGGTAGTAAGAGGTTTAAGCGTGGACTAGGGATCGGGGTGGCATGGCATGGTATTAGTACTAGTCGTGGTGTACCAGACTGGAGTAATGCTTATATAAAGATCGATAGGGATGGTTCAGTGACTGTTTATACAGGTATTGTTGAGATGGGACAGGGTTCACCAACTACTAGTCATAGACAGATCGTTGCAGAAGTACTAGGTGTACCGCTGGACTATGTAAACATAGTGTTTGGATCAGGTGATGCACCAGATACTGGTGCTACACATGCTTCTCGTGGTACAAGTATTGGTGCTATAGGTGTCCTAGTAGCTGCTGCTAAGATTAGAGAGAGGCTTGAACGTTTCGCCGCTGATCTACTTAATGCTAGCCCGGATAAACTAGTCTTTAGAGATGGCTTGGTGTGTGTAGAGGGTTCTAGGAAGTGTGTGTCGTGGAGAGAACTTGTTTCTAAAGCATACGATCATGGTGTAGAGCTTAGTGCTACAGGGTATTTCTTCCTTCCAAAGGGTAGTTTTGATAATGAGGTTGGACAAGGCTATGCTTATCCAGCTTATAGTTTTGTAGCTGTTGCTGTACTAGTAGAGGTTGATACATGGACTGGACGGGTTAGAGTGTTAAGGGTTTGGCCAGGGCTTGCTGCTGGCCGGATAATTAATCCACAGCAGGTTGAGGGTCAGATTGAGGGTGCTATTGCTCAGGGTATAGGATATGTGTTGATGGAGGAGCTTAGGTTTAGTAGTGATGGCTCTATAGTTAATGCTGATCTAACAGACTATGTGTTGCCCACGATAGCTGATACTCCAGAGGCTATTGAGAAGCCTGTTTATGTCGAGGACTTGTTTAGGTATGGACCGTTTGGTGCTAAGGGTGTTGGTGAAATGGCTTTTATACCGATACCTGCTGCAATAGCTAATGCTGTATCACATGCTCTTGGTAAACCAGTTGTTTCTCTCCCACTCACACCAGAGAATGTCCTTAAGCTTATTGAGGGGGGTGACTAGTGTGTTCTATAGTCTCCCGTGTTTTGAGTACTATAGACCGGGTTCTCTAGAAGAGCTCCTGGAGCTTATTGATAGGCTTAGTGATTATAGGATTATAGCTGGTGGTAGTGACTTACTGAATGACATGAGGATTGGTAGGTATAGGCCTAGAGCAGTTGTTGATATTAATGGTGTTAGAGAACTAGACTACATAGTTAATGAAGGAAGTGTTGTTAGGATTGGTGCTCTGGCTAGGCTCCAAAGGCTTCTAGAGTCTAGTGTTATACGTGAGAAGACACCATTGCTCTACGAGGCAGTCTATAATATGGCTAGTTGGCAGATTAGGTGTAGAGCAACTATTGGTGGTAACCTATGTAATGCGTCACCAGCAGCTGATACAGCACCGCCATTGCTAGCCTATGATGCAGAGCTTGTGTTAGCCAGTGTTAATGGGGAACGTGTTGTTAAGGCTAGAGAGTTCTTTAGGGGCCCTAGAGAGACTGTTTTAGAGAGGAATGAGGTTCTTAAGGAGGTTAGAGTCCCGGTTTATAGTGGCTGGGGCTGGTGTTTCAGTAAGTTTGGACGTAGAAACTCCTTTACACTATCAATAGTATCTGTTGCTGTACTATTGAGCGTCGAGGATAACGTGTTTAAGGATATAAGGGTTGCATTGGGTTCTGTTGCTCCAAGGCCAGTACGTGCAGCTAGTGTTGAAGAGGCTCTACGGGGTAGAAATGTTAGTGTTGATGTTATTGAGGAGGCTTCAAGGCTTGTTGTAAACGATATATCTCCTATTAGTGATGTACGTGCTAGCGAGTGGTATCGTAGGAAGCTATCTATCGTACTTGTACGTGACTCTATTGTTAAGGCTCTTGAGAGGATTGGTTATAGGGTAAGTGGGGGTTGATTGGTTGTGGTTGTTGTAGAGTTTAGGCTTAATGGTAGGGATGTACGGGTTGATGTAGAGCCTAATGAGATACTACTTGATACTCTAAGGCATAGGCTTGGTGTAAAGAGTGTTAAACGTGGATGTGAACGTGGAGAGTGTGGTGTATGTACAGTACTAGTCAACGGTGAGCCAGTATACTCTTGTATGCTATTGACAGTACAGGTTAGTGGAGCTGAAGTAACAACTGTTGAGGGACTCCAAAACGATAGCTTGTTCAAGGAGATAGTAGATAGCTTTATAGAACATGGAGCTATACAGTGTGGCTATTGTACACCAGCTATACTATTGACAGTCTATGCACTACTAAAGAAGAAGCCGAAACCAACAAGAGAGGATATAGTAAAAGCACTAGAAGGAAACCTATGTAGATGTACAGGATATAAGAAGATCATGGATGCAATAATGTATCTAGCGACCAAGTAGAGTTCAAGGTATTTTTGAATACATTATACCCCTAACGCTATTAACACTATTCCTATCATGCATTTGTCTATTAACCTAGTATATCTAGGATACTGCTTGCCTTATTTATGTCTCCCAACAATCATTAGTGTTGCTAATATTATGGATGCTATCAAGATTATTGATAATATCATGTAGTCTCTATACTCTGCTATTGCTCCACTAGTTGTTGTATTCGTTGATTGAGTTGTGTATACTGGTTTACTTATCCTAGTACTTGGTTGTGGTGTAGGTGTTCTAGTTGTTGTATTTGTTGTTTTCTCTTTAACTATGATCTTTAGTTCTATAGTTTTTGTTTCTCCATTTTCTCCACAACTTATCATGTATATACTGCATATACCTTTAGTTAGTCTTGTAGAGACTCTTATACTATTTTTACATTATCTGGTGTTTTTTACACGGTATTTTTCTAGGATCGATGTCTATACCTGGTACTCCTATAGTGTCTAGGGATACTATCTTGTTATAGCTTCTAATACTAGCTGCTAGTAGTTCTAAGCTGTAGTTTCCTCCACTAAGACACTCTATAGTGTATTTGTTTAGGGATAGATTGTATGTTGGCTTTGTTTTTAGTGTGAATATATAGTTTAGTAGATTGCTCTTATTACCTAGTATGCTATTCCAGTAGAAAGTATTGTTTATGACTAATGGTTTACTAGTGTAATAGCCTTCTTTTAAGACATATATGTATGCTTTAACAAGGTAGTCTAGACATGTATAGTGGTATAGCCTCATTATTACTGGCTATATAG
>CAYXOO010000065.1:0-10280 GCA_964466845.1 uncultured Desulfurococcaceae archaeon | reverse complement strand
CATTGATACTCCTGGTAATAGTGTTTAATAAGAGAGTCTCTCTACCACTAGCAATATTATCAGTAGCTATAGTGTTCTCACACCATGTACTCACTTATTTCCTAGTAATAACATCTACTCTATACCTACTACTACACCATAGTAGGAGGGATAGTAGGTACTATGGACTAGTAGTTGTAGTAGCTACACTAGTATTAACATCTATGGTTCACTACTTGTTCTTTGCTAGAGAATCTATATTCTATAAGAAGCTATGGCTAGTTGTAGAGAATAGGCTATCGTATATACTACCACTTGTAGCTGTAGCTATACTAGCTATAGTGTTACTAGTAAATCCTAGAGTGCAGTCGATGTTCTCTAAAAGATCTAGAACTACAATCATACTAGTATCTACCCTACTAGCAATAGTGTTTCTAACAGCTATTACAAAGCTATTGACTAGCTCTAACTATATAGCCATAGCGTTAACAACTGATCTATTATACTATATGGTTCCACCAATAGTACTTGTAGTATTAGAGGCTTCTCTAAAAACACTAGACAGCTTTATCTATAGATTATCTACTGTATGGATAGTATCGTCCATACTATTGACTGCACTCCTAGTGTATAGTGGTCTCCTATTATCTAGTATACACAGGTTTCTAAACATACTCATAATAGGCTTTATACTATTAGCCCCCACCATAGAGCCTAAAGGGTTTAGGAGGTACCTGCTAGTAATATATACCTTGTCACTACTAGTTACACCATATACTATGTATAGAATTGTTGCCCAAGAGGATAATATAGCCTACTACTGGTTCTACAGCTATAGTGAAGTATCTAGTATAGACCACATAGTATCTAGGCTTTATCTAGGCAATAAGACTCTATTAGCAGGTGACTCGAAATACTCTTTCCTACTAACATACTATGGTTTAGAATCAACTAGTTCACCTATATATCAGTTTAGGAGATGGTGCAGGATATTGTATGGAGAATTCCTATTCATTACATCACCACAGCATATCACCAAGGGGTTTCCACTGTTATCTGGGAGGGTATACATTGAGGATGTAGATTATTGTTTAGACAGCTATAGCTTGGTGTATAATAGCGGCTATGTATACGTATATTATTTGAAACACTAGTGTATTTTGAAAAACCATTATAGATAGTATAGTATATAAGTCGCTACCGTATAGATATCTAGGGAATATATAGGACAAGATATTATGGGGTTTGGTGTAGTAATTGGATAGGAGTCTACTGGACAAAGTTACAATAATAATACCAGTACTTAATGAAGAGGAAGCTATTGGTGACGTAATTGATGAGTTGTTCGAAACAGGTTTTACTAGAGACCAAGTAGTAGTTGTTGATGGACACAGTACTGATAGGACTAGGGAAATAGCCTCCTCTAAGGGAGTCCGGGTTGTACTGCAGGAAGGTAGTGGGAAGGCAGCTGCTGTGTATACTGGGCTTAGATATGCTGATAGAGAATATGTTGTTATAATGGATGGCGACTACACCTATCCGGCTAAATACATTCCTGTTATGCTGGAGAGAGCTGTTAGTGGAGGCTATGACGAGGTTATTGGTGCTCGTGTTGCTGGTAGAGAGAACATACCATTGATCAACCGTTTCGGCAACTACTTCCTCACGAGATTATTCAATCTAATGTTTGGTACAAAATTATCTGATGTGCTTTCCGGGTTGTATCTAGTGAGGAGAGATATGCTTGATAATGCATTGTTTGAGACTAGTGGTTTTAGTATTGAGTGTGAAATAGCTTCTCATATAGTAGCTAGTGGTGGTAAGGTTGCTGAAGTACCTATCAAGTATAGGCGTAGGAAGGGTCGTGCTAAACTAAGGATTAGGCATGGACTACAGATCGGGGTGGATATTATAAGGCTTGCATTAAGGTATAATCCAGCTGTATTCATACTATTGGCAGCACTAGTTCTATTAATACCTGGCTTAGTACTTGGTGTATATACTGGGTACCACTACTTCTTCACTGGTGTGAAATACTATGTAAAGGGGTTGATAGCTATGATACTAGTTGCTACTGGATCCAACCTGTTAATACTATCCATAATAGCTATATACCTTAAGAGGATGGAGATTAGACTACTGCGTCAAATAAGGAGTAGGAAGACGCAGTAATGAGTTGATAAGTATTGGGTACAAGTATACGTGTCTCCCGATTATTTAGGAAGGGTATATGGCTCTATACACTAACTATTATCAATAATGTATTTGGATTTCTCTACTGGTTTATACTCTCACGTATAGGTGGTTCAAGCCTACTGGGGTTAACAAGCTCTGTTATAGGGTTCTCATCAATCATCAATGGATTCCTCTCACTAGGGCTACCAACTAGTCTTAGGAAGTTCCTTGGTAGAGAATACCTAGGCGGATCAATAGAGAGAGCTGGGAGATACTATTGGAGTACACTATGGTTCTCGGTAATACTACATGTAACAACTGGTTCTATACTCTATACACTAGGCTGTATGGGGTATGGCATAGAGAGTTTTACACCAGAAATGCTTGTTGCTTCCTCAATACTTGTCTTATTCGGCTATACACTATTGATGCAGTCCTATACAGCAGCTGTTCTTAAGACAGAGATAGCGTTCCTTGCAACACTCATTGGTAATATACTTAAGTTGTTTACTGGTGCATACCTTGTACTAGCTGGCTATGGATGGTTTGGTGCTGTAGTAGGCTACGTGTTTGTACCAGCAACACTATTGCTTATAGGAGTTGTACACTCTATAAGACTGCTTGGATTCAAACTATTGATTGATACTCGTTTACTAAGAGAGGTATTGATAGCAGGTATTAGCAACTGGATACCAGTAGTAACACTTGTTATTGGACAGTGGCTTGGTGTACTAGTTGTCTATGGATACAGTGGTGCTGTTGAAGCAGGCTACTACTATATAGCCTATGTTATCACTAGCCTTATCCTAATGGCTGGTGTTAGCGTTATGAGTATAATGCTACCAGTACTATCAAGCATGGTTGATGGTAGGAAGAGGTATAGCTATAACGTGTTGAGACTAAGCCTTGTAGCTATATCTCCAGCTATGGTTTATGTATTGTTGTATCCAGATACAATACTTAGGCTACTAGGTAGTGAATACGTTTCTGCATCACCTATGTTGTCTATAATGATGTTAGCTGTAATACCATTGTCTATAACGTACTGTGTATCAAACCTACTACTAGCATATGGTAGCTATGGTAGAGTACTAGCTATTGGACTGGCCCAGAACCTGCCGAGGCTAATACTGTACCTAGCACTAACACCACTTTATAGCGGCTTTGGTTCAGCAGTTGCATTCACAATAGGTGGTTATACCGGGTTATTCTATAGCCTCTATGTATCAAGTAGGATAGGTTATAGGATAGACTATAGAGGTATACTGAAGATAGTCTCTATACCACTAGCACTACTATCTATACCATACATAATAGGGGCTCCATGGTACTATGCAGTAGCACTACTAATAGCATCATACATAGTGTATACAAGGACTAGAGTACTAACTAGGAGTGATATAAGGGAGCTATCACTAGTCTTTCTACCAGAAGAGAAGATAGATACTATATACTATAGGCTGAAGCCACTAATAGATCTACTAGTACCTAGGGAAACATAGTGTTGTGGAGGAGACGCTATGGGGTACAACATACTATTAATACCACCAAACGATCTACTACGACACCCTATACCCAATAGACTATACTATATAGCCAGTAGACTAGCTAAAAGACACACTATATACCTACTCTCATACCCAAAACACCCGCTTGCACATAGAGAGGTTATCCGTGAACTAGATTGTATAGAGATAGGCTTTGATGCAAGGAGTACACGTGATCTAGGGCTGTATTATATACTAAACTATGATAGACTATATGGTACACTTAAGAAGCTATTATCAAGAATAGATATAGATGTTGTTATACACGGTAATGTATTGCCTAGCTATATAGTCTCTAGGATTGCCTATAATGTAGGTGTTCCAACAGTATATGACTTCCTAGAATACTTTATTGAATCAGCTACAGCGTACTATACAAGTGGTTTCACAAAGAAGCTATGTAGAGCTACTGTATCAAGTATACTACGTAAGACGATAAGTCTAAACAAGGCCGTAGTGACAGTCTCTCATGCACTCAAAGCTATTATTGAGAGAGAGTATGGGTGGAGGAAACAAGTCTATATAATACCTAATGGTTTTGAAAGTAGATTGTTTAAGCCTATAGATAGAGGTGTTGCTCGTAGGTATACTGGGTTTAAATGGAGCTATACACTACTATACTATGGCTCTATAGATACATGGATAGACTTTGGGATCGTGTTAAAGGCTTTAGAGAGACTGAGGGATATGGATATAGTGTTCCTAATAATAGGTTTTCCACACAATATAGAGTTCTATAAGTGGCTACAGAAAGCTATTGCTTCATCTAGTGTTAGGGATAGAGTCTACATAATAAAGCCTATGCATCCATCCAAGCTAATATACTATATATGTGGTTCAGACATAGTACTAGCTCCATATAAGCCGTTGGTGAAGAACTATGGAGTACCACTTAAGATCCTAGAGTCTATAGCTTGTGGTAAACCAGTAATAGCTCCTAGTCTTAGAGAGTTCAAACTATGGTTTAGAGGATACCCTGTATACTACTATAGGGATTTGGATAGTCTTGTAGAGACTATAAGGTGGTTGTTGAGGAACTATCCTAGTAGAGAAGAACTATATAGTGCATCAGAGAGTGTTAGGAAAAGGTTCTCATGGGATACAATAGCTGGTAGCTATGAGGAGGTATTAGTGGAGGTTGTAGAGGGTAGGAAAAGGTAGTGGAGGCTAGGCTTTGAGGAGAAAGATAATCGTATACTCATACTATGGCTCTCCATGGGAGATGGAGACTGGTGATGATGTAAGGATACACTTATTGTCTAAGGCTATAGGTTCTAGAGCATGTGTCTTATCAATAAACTTGTCACAGTATACTAGAGAACCAGTTGTTTCTAATAGAGATGGTATCTTATACATTAGCCTACCTAGGAGAGTATATTCGTTACTAAAGAAGATACTAGGGTGGAGAATGGATTATGACCTAAACCCTCTCATAAAGTTCACTCATTATCTTGATGAATTACTTTGTTGTAAGACAATAGCCTATTATGCAGGAGCCTATAGGGACTCCATGGTATACATATTCGGCTCTATGTCTCTAGCATCATTCTTTCTAAGAATACATGGTGTTAGTAACAAGATAGTCTATGATCCACTATCGAATTATGCACAAACACTATACCTTAGATCACGTGGTAGCTTGCTGGGGAAGCTATTGTACGGACTATACCTTGCACTACACAAGCTACAGCTTAGTTGTTCAGACAAGATAGTCTATCCATCACCTTATGACATGCATAATGCTATCCGTATGTATGGTTTAAGAGACACAGCTATTGTAGAGAACCCGGTGCCACTATGCTTCAATACATATAGTGAGTACCTAAGGCTTAGAAAGACTAGAAGGGAGTGGAGTACTCCATACTTCCTACTACTAGCTGGAGGACGTGGTAAGACTAACATGGATGCTGTAAGACTAGTTATTGAGACATTCAACAATATTGATCCAAGTAGGTTTAGGCTATATATTACAGGGCCTTGGAGAGACATGGAGGGGCTTGTTAGGAATAAGAGTATAAGATTAGTTGGTGTTGTTGACTTGGATGAGTTGAAGAGACTAATAGCAGTATCAGACTATGGCTTGTCACCAATATACAGTCATAGCTCTGGAGTATTTGTTAAGACACTAACCTATCTAGTCAATGGATTAGATGTGATAGCTTCCCCACAGTCTATGGCTGGTGTCGATAAGGAGCTATGTAGGGGTAAACACGTGTATGTTGTTGAGAAGCCTAGTATGTTAAAGAGTGTTGTAGAAGAAGCTATTAGGCTATATAGAGGCTCTATAGAGAGAGCCATAGTTACTTGTGAGAGACTGTATAAGAGGTACTCAGTAGCTGTTCTAGAGGGTTTAGAAGATCTTGGATAGATATTCAACTATCTTGTCTCTAGACATAAGCTTGTATAGGTGATCAATAGCCTCCCCTATATAGTCTACTAGTACTTGTTTATCCATAGACAATGTCTTAGTGATCACTTCTATAAACGACTCTATAGGGTTGTCCTTATAGTCTATAAAGAATTCTCTATAGAGGGGACTAGCTATCTCTCTAAGACTCTCTGTCTTAAAGGCTACTGGTATTGAGTAGAGGAGTATTGCTTCAACAATACTATATGGTGATGGCTCCTCAATTATTGATGGGAACAATAGTATCCTAGAATTAGCTAGTAGCTCTAGTATCTTCTCATGCTTAATCCTTGGTAATAGCCTTATAGACTTGTACTTATACTTGATAGACCATAGCTTCTCAACAACACTATTGTCTAGACCAGCCATTATAGCTTCTACTCTATAGCCTCTCTTAAACAACTCTAGTAGTGTCTCTAGAGCTATTGGGTATCCCTTTAGTATACTCGATCCACCAGTATAGACTATGGCTTCACCAATAGACGGCTTTATACCGCATGGTATCTCTGGTAACGGGTTATAGGCTACAACTAGTTTCTTTGGAGAGACTCCTGCACGTTCAACTAATACCCTTTTGTGCCACTTTGTAACAACTACTATAGTGTCTGCATAGCATAGGTATTCCCTCCATAGCCTATAGAGTATATAGGATACTGGTAGCATTAATGCTCTAAACCAGCTATTCATAGAGTATATCTCGTGCCGAAACCCGTATCTAAGCTCACTCCATAGGCTATGCTCTAATGGTTCATCAAGATACTTTACTCCATGATAATAAGCTGGTACGAGATTATGTACATGGACAACTACTCTCTTACCAAGCTTTTTAGCAACTGGTATTATCTTGTAGGATGCAAGTGGTATGTAGACGGTATCACACCAATCTAGTAGCTTGTGTAATAGCTTTGTCTTGGTAAGCAGTAGTGTGTATAGACTCCTTCTAACACGATCATAGTCTCCAAGTAGACTAGTGGTATAGTATTCAACACCATCTATAGGAGCCGGGTTTATCGTACCAGTTAGTACTCTCACTCTATAGCCTATGCTAGCTAGAGTCTTTAGTATTAAGTAGGTAGCATACTCTGCACCACTGCCTTCAGGATAGAAAAGCTCTGATACAACAAGTATTCTATCCAACTCATACTACACTCCATAGCCATAGTCTATCTGGTAATATAGTATATAGAAGCTATAATAGCTGTAATGACTAGGGCTAAAGCTATAATAGCTGGTAAACTAGTCTCTCCCCTACTTACACCAAGGTATAGTCTAGTCTCACTCCATAGCTTCTTATTAACATATAGCTTCATATCATAGACACCAGGGTCTATAGCACCAATAGTTACATTATCCTTAACACACTTTACAACCTGTATAGTTGGGCCAGTATACTCTAGTACGCTTGTCTCAACAATGATCTCGTGCCCGTGTCTCGCAATACCTGTGATTCTGAAAGCATAGCCTCCATGTCTAAAACACATCTCTACTATAATCGTTAGCCTCTTAGAGCTCTTATTATAGCTATATGATAGAGTTGCATTAAGTGGTTCTCCTTTAACCCATTCACCAGCTATGCCCCGATCACCCGTGCTATACACTGGTGCTATAGATATAGTAGCTACTAGTATAGTTGTTAAACACAACACGGTATATATGCTATACACTATAGCCTCCATAGCCTAGTAACACCTATATGGTAGACTAGTTGTTTAAGGTATACCATATACACAAGTGTATTAGCTGTCATACACGCTATTATATCCCCTGCACACCGCTAATGGAGTGTCTTATAGATACTATATAGCCTCTTCTCAACCTCAATACTCGATGGCCTACTCCACGGCTCTCTACAAAGCGTTTCTCTAACTAGTTCTCTAAGCCTAGTATCACTTATCCTCTCTGTAACACTATACACTCTATCAGCACTGTATTCACCTGCATCAATGGTTTCTCCAACAAGTAGGTATAACAAAGTGTTTCCAAACTGGTATATATCAATACGGTTTTCAAAACCCCTACTCCTAGACAACCTCCATAGCCTATCATCAAGGTGTTCTGGTGTACAATAACCTGGTGTACACTCTACTGGCTCACCACTACTACTAACCAGTATCTTTAATGTACTAAAATCACCTAGCTTAACAATATTGTCTACAATGAATATATTAGAAGGCTTTACATCACCATGTACAAGGCCCCTACCATGTATGTATCTCAATGCATCAACAACCTGTATGCCAATCAATACAGTATCACTAACACTAGGGCTCCAGCCATTCCTTAGTTGCCACTCAATACTACCCATGTCAGCGTACTCGTAGATCAAAACTGGTGTCTTTACTCCATAGCCTAGTAGCCTCAGTATATGTGGGTGGCCAAGATTCTTTATAACCATTGCTTTCTCAATAACTCTCTTATACTCCCGGATAGGATATGTTGGTATATAGCCTGGCTTATTAGACTCTATGTAGTCACGGTACATAGCTGGTACTTTAACAACAAATACCTTGTCCTCCATGGAGCACTTGTAGCTACAACCCCATCCACCACAGCCTAGTCTACAACAACTCCATAAACCACTGTATTCAACTGGATCTACAGCATCTACATGGTATAGTTCACTAGAGATACAGCCATAGCCACTCCTAAACCCCTTAACTGGCCTACCGATTAACTCTTCTAACCCACTAACACCAAGTGGTGGCCTAGACGTTCTCTTACGTCTAATAATGTATGCTATACCCGATAGTATTGCTAGTACTATAGATGATGATACCATGAGTACATCACTAGCTCTAGCCAAGACATATACTACCTCCTACGAATACTTATAGTAAACAATAGTAGTCCAGTAACGATTATTACTAGTGAGAAAGCTATAGCTGTTGGTGATGGATCAATTGTTTTCTCTATAGTAGTTGTCTTTGTCTTATATATAGTCTCTGTTTCTGTATAGCTCTTAGTAAGTGTTCCACCATATACTGTTCTCCATAGAGTCTTTGTTTCTGTAGAACAAGTTGTTACTGTATATGTCTCTCTATACTCTATCGTCTTATACTGTGTCTCTGTATATTGTCTCGTAGTGGTATACTCTATTGTCTCATACATTGTCTCTGTCTTTGTCTCTGTCATCGTGCTATATATTGTCTTGTAGATAGTTGTTGTCTTTGTAACTGTGTATAGGAGGTCACTATCACTTTTTAGTATGAAATAGAAGTCTCCATAGTCTATATCATTATATGTTATACTAAACTCATCAGTTACATCATTACCCATAGACCATACTGTTACTCCGGGTCTACCATAGAGCTCGAGGTATACATCACTAGATTCTCCAGCTATCTCCTCTACCTTAGAGACTAGTACATTAAACAATGCTATACCAGATATACTAGATGTTGAACACTCACTACCAATACATACTTCTCCACCACCATCAACTGTTACCTGGTTGTCTAGAGAGATTGTTGCTACTTCCTCACCAGTTGATAAGTCATAGACTATTATTGTAGAGAATACTGCTTTACACCAACTATAGCCACCAATACTCTCTACTATAACGCTATAGCCTACATAGTCACTACTATCATTAACTGTTAGTATTGCTGGTAGCTCGATTACTACTTGGAAACAACCATGTATCCTGTCATCAGCATAGTAGTTATCCTCTAGACAAACCTCTACAACAACCTCTGTAGTATCATCTGTCTCTACATAGCCTACTCTATGGGATAAGGCTATAGCTGGAACTAGGACTATATAGGTGATAACTAGTAATACTACAGCTATTGATACACATGATCCAGGTCTAGCCATACCCTATCATTCAATACATATAACTATACCCACACTTATACCTTACCACAACACTACTAGATAGAAGAAGAGAATAGAGGGGAAAAAGCTATTGAGACAACCTAGATCCACATCTTGGACAGAATCTTGCCTTAGCAGGTATTATTGAGCCACAGTATGGACAGACTTTCTTACCAGGTGGTAACCCTTGTTGTTGTGGGGTTGTTGCTGGTCTCTGTTGTTGTGGGGTATATACTGGTTGTGGTTGTTGGGTTAGAGGATACTGAGGTGGGGGTTGCTGGGGTGGTGGAGGCTGTTGTGGGGGTTGTTGGGGCCTATACTGTATCTGTTGGGGTAGAGGCTGTATAGGTGGTTGT
>CAYXOO010000064.1:0-10329 GCA_964466845.1 uncultured Desulfurococcaceae archaeon | reverse complement strand
ATCGATCAGGAACCGCTGGGTTCCGTCCCATCGGAAGTGTAGTGGTTTCATATACGGGGTTTCTAGGGTTGATTTGTTGTTTCTAGGTTTTGTACTTTTGGTTGTTTTGTTGCTTGGTATTTTGTTTTGTGTTTTTGTTTCTAGTATTTATTGTTTATACTTGTTTCTTTGTTTTTGTGGTTATGTTTTTATTCTTTTCTTGTCTATTGTTTTTGTTGGGAGGGGTGGTTTGGTGTGAAGGCTTTTGTTAGTGTTGATTATGAGGGTTTGCCTGGTATTGTTTCTACTACTATGCTTGGGCCTAGGAGTTCCCAGTTTGGTAGGAGTGTTGAGATTGTTAGTAGGGTTGTTGGTGTTGTTGCTGGTGTTTTGTTGGAGAATGGTTTTGACCGTGTTGTTGTAGCTGATAGCCATGGTGCTATGACTAATATTGATTACCTAAGGCTTCCACGTGGTGTTTCTCTAGTCCAGGGTTTTCCACGTCCATACTCTATGCTTACTGGTCTTGATGAGGGTTTTAATGGGTTGTTTATGATAGGGTATCACTCTGGTGCTGGCACTCTCCATGGATTCCTTGATCACAGCTATAGTGGCCGAGCTTTCTATAGGATATACATTAACGGTGTACAAGCTAGTGAGTATCTGGTAAACGCTCTTGTAGCTGGTGAACTTGGTGTGCCAGTTGCACTTGTAGCTGGTGATACAAGGCTAGAGGAGGAAGTACGTAGGTATACTCCATGGAGTGTGTTTATAGGGCTTAAGACAGGTATTAGCCGTTATGCAGCAGAGTTTAATAGTTTTGAAGAGGTACTAGAGAGCCTTAGACGTGGAGTCTATATTGCTATACAGAGGATTAGGAGGAGAGAAGTTAAACCACTGGTATTTGAGATACCATTGGAGGCTCGTATAGAGCTTAGAGAGACACTATATGCTGATGTTGTTGAGACACTACCTGGTGTTGAACGAGTTGACGCATATACTATTGTTTATAAGAGTGATTCTCCAAGGAAGATACTTGGATTGATAGAAGCTATAGCATTAATGGTAGCTGGTGTGGAGTATTTGAAACAGAAGCTGGTATAGGATTGCTTGCTAGAAGCCTATTGATAACACGTTTGATGCTAGTGATCTAATATAGGCTCTTTCTTTTGATGTATGTGCTTCTGGATTGAATAGTATGAGTACTATGTCTTCTGGCTTTATATGTGATAGGAAAACGTTTATTGTGTTATAGACTCTCTCTACACCATACAACATTATATAGTGTGTACAGTTATCTAGTATGACTAAGGCTTTCCTTTTACCTACTCTATCATCGTATATGAGCTTTAAATGGTTTCCATCAAATACCGATGTATATGCTCCCAATTCCTTATCATACTTTGGTAGTCCTACACCCTTTATGATATATACTGTAGTTACTTCTAGGTTATTGGCTCTAGCAATACTTAGTATGTGTCCATACAATGGGCTTCCATAATAGCTTACTATGAATATGAGTTCTATATCTCTATACTTCTTTATAAAACTGTTTACTAGTAGTCTAATAGCATCTATCGACAACAATGGTTCTTCTCTATAGTATTCTAGTAGGAATATGTTTGGGTTCTTTGGCCTAATGTATCCCTGTTCTGTAGACTTTTGTAGTGGGGTTACTGGTTTAAATATAATTGATGATATAAGGTCTAGCCCGGATAACACTAGTATTGCTACAACTATTACTGCAAAACCAATTATTGTTAGAGTTAAGTCCATTAGATTATGTAGCTCTCCTACTCTAAACATGTATTTTAACAAGTATATATAGTCTATTGTAAAGAACATTGTAGCTATAAGTAGTGCTAGTACAGAATATATCCTTATCAAGGAAGCCTTTGTTAGACGTAGGAAATTCTTTATGAAAAACATTGATACAGGTAATCCAGATGCATATACTATTGCTGATAATTTATTGTATAGACTAGTGCTTAAGCTACATCCTGCTAACAGTATGCTTACTGTAAAGAAACCCATTATCCCTGTAGCGAATATACTGAATACAGCAAGTGCTTCTTTAAACACTAGCTCTCTACATGGCCTACGTGTACCCATATACGTGTTTATAAAACTCCATAGCCCTATAAGGAATAGTGTCTGTGATACAATAAGGCCTAGTCTATAGCATAGTATCACTATATATCCTATCCAGTCTGGATAATCTAGTTCATACTTTAGCATATTGACAAGCATTACATCGATAGCTATTACTAGTGAGTATAGGGTTATCCTCCACTGGATTGAGTAGTTATAGTGTTTCATACAGATGTATGCTCCAATACATATTATCACAATGAATATTGATTTAGCAAAAATATATGTGATAACATACTCTATTGGAGGTGGTGTAGGTTTTCCATAGACCATTAACGCTAGTATTGATAATGGCTCTACAACTGTAGCCCATATAAACCCTGTTTTCTCGAAAAACTTGAGTCTATACTCTAGGCTCATACTCTATAACCACTGTCTTGTACTATCTACATCCCCAGTATTAGTGATTCTAGAAGTAAGTATTTATTTATAGCGTAATACTATTTGTGTATAAGGGAATACAGTGTATTAGAGTTGTTATGGGGTGTTTCCCTGGGTTGGTTGAGAAGGTGTCTCTACTTATAAGGAATGGATTACTGGTTACAATGGATAGGGGTAGAAGGGTTGTTGAGAGAGGCTATATAGCTGTTGATGGAGACACTATTGTTGCTGTTGAAAAAGGTGATCCTGGTGGGAAGTATGTTGGTGAAGAAACTATTGATGCAGGTGGTGGTGTTGTTTTACCTGGTTTTATATGTGTGCATACACACCTCTATGGTGCATTGTTGAGGGCTAGTCCTTGGTTTAGTGTTATTGATCCACCTACTGATTTCCAACAGAATCTACAGAGGATTTGGTGGAGTGTTGACGAGCTTATTGGTTATGAGGAGGCTTATGCTGGTGCATTGGCTGCTTGTATAGACTTCCTAAGGACTGGTACAACACTGTTCTTTGATACACTCAGTAGTCCTAATGCTATTGATGGTGTTCTTGATTGGGAGAAGAAAGCTGTTTTAGAGACTGGTATACGGGGTATACTGGCTTTTGAAGCTACTGAGAGACACTCTAGTGATGAAGGGCTTAGGGGTTTAGGGGAGAATGAGAGGTTTATAAGGGAGAACAACGACTTGGTTAAAGAACGTGTAACTGGTGCTATTAGTCTACATGCTAGTTTCACTGTATCTGATGAGTTATTTATTAAGGCTAGAGAACTAGCTAGCAAGTATAATGCTCTACTAACAATACATGTTGAGGAAGGACTTATAGATGTATACCACAACATCGAGCGTTATGGGCTTAGACCTATTGAGCGTATGGAGAAGCTTGGTTTCCTTGGTAGAGATGTTGTTATGGCTCATGTTGTACAAGCTATTAGGGATGAGCTATTGATTCTAAAGAAACATGATGTAGCCGTAGCACATAATGCTATGAGTAACATGCTTAACGCTGTTGGTGTTGCTCCAGTCCCAGAGATGATGGAGCTTGGGCTTAAGGTCGGTATTGGTAATGACGGCTATGTATTCGATGTGTTTGAGAACATGAGGGCTACTTACTTACTCCATAAGGTGCATAAGAGGGATCCAAGGGTTTTATCACCAGTTGATGTTATAGAGATGGCTACTATTGGTGCTGCTCGTGTACTAGGTGTTGACAAGTGGTTTGGTAGTTTGGAGCCTGGTAAGAAAGCTGATATAGTTGTTGTAAAGCCAGAGTATACACCAACACCTATTAATCCAGGTACTGTCTATGGACACATAGTTAATACCTTCCGTGGGCTTGATGTAGACACTGTTGTTGTTGGTGGAGAAGTTGTTGTTAGGGATAAGAGGTTTGTAAAACTAGATGTTTATGAGAAGATAGGCTATGTACACAGGGTTGTTGAGAAGCTATGGGATAAGCTATTGAGTGAGGGTGTGTACCAGTATGACATACTAGAGATTAAGAAGCCATTGGCTAAGCTAGAGATGAGGCCTAGGAAATAGGTTTTTTATATAACCACGATTAGGTATCTATTAGGTGAAATACTCTTTGTAGGGAGGGGATTGGTTGGTATGGTTGACTTGTCTGTAGAGATAGCTGGGTTGAAGCTTCCTAACCCAGTTATGAATGCTGCTTGCCCTATATCACGTGATGCTGATATGATGATAAAGCTTATAGATTCTGGTGTTGGTGGTGTTGTTGCTAAGACTATTAGTATAAAGCCAGCTATTGTACCTCGGCCTACAATGGGTGTTGTTGATCGTGGTTTTATGACTGGCTATTTATTGAAGACTGTTGAGCCAGGTGTTGTACGTGCTGTACGTGTAGCTAGTATTGGTGGTTATCGTGCATTCTATGCACTACTCAATGCTGAGCTTTGGAGTGATATACCTCTTGAGCACTATCTTGAGAGGGAGTATCCACGTGTTAAGAAGTATGCTGTTGAGAAAGGTGTACCATTCATTGTTAGTATAGGGTATAAGCCTGAAGAGCTTGCACTGCTTGGCCCACGTGTTGTAAAAGCTGGTGCTGATGCTATAGAGTTTTCCACCCACTATATAGGGCAGGATTGGAGACCTGTTGTAGAAGCTGCTAAGGCTTTACGTGAAGCTGTTGATGTACCTATATTCCCTAAGTTATCACCATTCACACCTAATATACCAGAGCTTGTAAAGGAGCTTGAGAAAGTAGGTGTTGACGGGATCGTTGCTACTAACACTATAGGCCCTGCACTCCATATTGATATAGAGACTGGTAAACCAGTTGTTGGAGGACCCTATGGTTTTGGGTGGATGAGTGGGCCTGCATTAAAGCCTCTAGCCCTAGCTATTGTAGCAATGATTGCTAAGCATACCAAGCTACCAGTTATTGGTGTTGGTGGTATAAGGTGTGGGGAGGATGTTATAGAGTATGTAATGGCTGGTGCATCAGCTGTCCAAGTATGTACAGCAGCTATACTAGAAGGCTTTAGCGTGTTTAAGAGGATTATCGAGGGTGTTGAGAAATGGCTTAAGAGCCACGGCTACGATAGCCTAGACGATATACGTGGGGTTGCTTTAAAATACATAACTAGTGAGCCGAGGAGGACATGGAGTATACCACCAGTTGTTGATGAAAACAAGTGTATTGGCTGTGGACTCTGTGAGCAAGTATGTGACTATGATGCAGTACACGTTATAGAAGTAGAGACAGAGTCTAAGAAGAAACGAGTAGCATGTGTTGATACAACAAAATGCTATGGCTGTGGACTATGTACAACAGTATGTCCGACAAGAGCAATACACTTCCAAGAATAAACTATATGGTGGGGTAAGGATTATTTTATCCAAAGTCTCTATAGCTTATGTAGTTTCCTTAACTGTTATAGATCTGTAGGTCTTCTTGTCTATGGTTCCTTTTTCCTCCTAACAAGTATTGATATGATAATACATGTTGCTAGTACTAGTGGTGTATAGTATGGTTCTGGCATTGGTACTGGTGTTTTTGTGTAGTATTCTTGTGTTGTTTCGTTGAAGCTATGGTGTTGTCCTGTATTGTCTAGCCCTATTAGTGTATGTATTGGTTTTGCTATTGTGTATAGTAGTGGGTGGTTGTCTATGTTTTCTTTATCTATAATGTATGGTTCATCGCCTACCATGTCGCTATCTCTATCTACTCCCCTGTAATCGCTCCAGTAGTTGCCGTGTGTCCCGTTATCCCATGTATTCCTACTGTTTACTGTTACTGCTTGTACTGTGTTGTTTATGAAGTTGTTTAGGTATATCCTGTTGTTTCTAGAACCCTGTATTCTAATACCTTCTCTATTATACTCTATATTGTTGTATACTACTAGGTTGTAAGAGCTATCTTTGATGTATAGACCTGTGTTTGTAGAAGCTATTGTACTAGAGTATATAATGCTCCATGTGGTAGAGTATAGTATTACACCATAGCCATTGTATAGAGCACTAATATTCTCTATTGATACATGGTTTGAATAAGCAATTAGTACACCAACACTAGTATTCTCTATGACAGTATCAGTAATTGTTGTCTCACTACACTCGATAAGTACTAGTTGGCCTATAGATCCAGACACTATACCTCCATATACATCCTCCATGTAGACTAGTGGTTTATCGTTAACAAGGTTTCCATATACATTGTTCTCTCTAGAATAGATTATTACACCATCTCTATAGAACCTATTACTAATTATACCTACATGGCTTACAGTTTCACTAGTATAGACACCAGCTACCTTATCCCCTATAAACACGTTATCAGTGATCTCTACCATAGAGTATAGCGTATCTGTGATATAGACTCCATAGCTGTTTATATAGAAACTATTTCCTTCTATAGAGACGTTCCTCGACAATACAATGTATACTCCTACATCATTATCTCTAAACAAACTATCTACTACACGGACACCACTAGATCTAGATATAGAGACACCAATACTACTACCATAAACTGTACTATTTACTATAGATACATTGTTTGAGACAAGTACTTGTATAGCATTTACCGTACCATATACTATAGCATTTCTAACTACAATGTCTCCACATCTAACTAGGATAACCTGTCCTATAGCACCAGATATGGTAGCTCCTGTCTCATCTTCTAGATAGACTAGTGGTTTCCCATTAACAATGTTATCAACTATAGTGTTGCCTATTGATATAGAATCTATTGTAAACACTATACCTGATCCAATGAATATATTTCCAGATATGATATTGTATCTAGAGTTATTTATCAGTATACCGATAGTATCTATATTGAATGTATTGGAGGTTATACGTGTATACATAGACTCTATAAGAGCTATTGCTGGTTCTGTACTGTTTCCTATAAATAAGTTATCAATAATACTTGTATTGTATGGTATATGCCCACTATATCCTATGATATAGATTGAGTTGTTAAGCCATTCTCTAAATACATTACCTCCAATAAACACATTATCTGATCCATAGACAACTATTTGTCTAGAGCCATACTCTATAGTAAAACCTGTTATCAACACACTAGATGTATTCTCTATAATGAATGCATCAATATCTCCTACAACATGTATTATTGTAGAATACTTGTCCTCACCAACTATAACCAATGGCTTATCAATAACGATCGTCCTATACAACCTATAATAACCACTCTTAACGAATACTACAGAGCCCGCCTCGGCATTCCTTATAGCATCGTATAGACTAGGATAGTCATCTGGTACAACAATAACCTCTTGACTACCTACACCATTTGGAGGAGTATTTAAGAAACCAGAAAGAACAACAAGTATTAATAAGAGAAACAAGAGACTAGGATCCATCCTTAATAACAATCCCTTACTCCCCAGTAATAGATACTATAGAGACTAATATATAAATAGCTATGACTAGAGAAAACTATAGAGACACCATGATGAACTACTGCGGTGGACCGATGTGAGCCGTCTAGAGAGGCTGTGATCGAGCTGGGCGCTCCTGATCCTTATTCATCCTTCTCCTACAATGTTTTATGAATGATACTATCTTTTCTAGTGTCTCCTTGTGTAGCCCATGCTCCATGTTGCAAGCATCTTTCTCAGCAATGTCTGGTGGTACACCTATTAGTATCAAGAGCTCTTTTATCACGTTGTGTCTGCTGTAGATTTCTTCTGCTTTCCTACGTCCTTCTTCTGTAAACTTTATCCTAGACCCAGGCTTATACTCTATGAGTCCTTCTTGTGATAGCCTTTTTAGGTAGTCTATTACACTACTTGGTCTTACACCAAGGTGTATAGCTATATCCTTAACTCTTATCCTCCCATAGCGTTTCTCTAGAGTATACATTATCCTTAGGTAATCCTCTGCTGTGCGGGAGAGTGTTGTCTCACTACACTTATTCCTATTATACACTTGTTGTGTATACAATCTATCACACCTCCCACTATAAAACTAAGGGTTTAGAGAGAACACGTGTTTACTCCTCCACATATTTCAATTGATCATATAAGAATGTATCTAGTCTATTATACACTCCTATGCACTCTTATCTCTAGTCTCTCTTAACTCTATTATCTACTCTTAGGAGTAGGTTGAGTATATCACTTGGTTGGGCATAACCGTCAATCCTCTCTATGTCGTTAACTATGATTGTTGGTACATAGTATACTCCATACCTATCAGCCTCCCACGGTAGCTCCATAGATTCTATAGTCTCTACGAATATATTGTTGTTAGCTACACCAAACTGATTCAATGTATCAACAACCATTGGGCAGTAGGGACACTGTGGTGTAACAAATACTTTTACGTGCAGTCTAGACTTAATACTCCTAACTTTCTCAACGATCTCTTTAGGTAGTTTAAACCTATCATTAGCTATGTAGTCGTGTATGTATATAAATGGAGTGAATTCGTGTCCAGCTGGTAAACCATAGTATCTAATGTTATGGTTTGGTGTATCAAAAATCCATGCTGGCACAAACCTTGGTTTAAGCTTCATAGCGATACTAGACTCTCTATCAACAATCTCTATAACTAGTTTATCACCAGCTATACTGTTTATCTCTCTAGCAAGCTTCTCTGCGTCACTACATGTAACACACTCTTCTTCCCCACGGGCAATAACTAGGTAGTCTCTAAGGCTACGGGGTAGGCTATTGAATATCTTAGCTAAAGCCTTACGTGTCTCCTCATCAAACACGGCTTTTCCCACCACCTTTAGATTAGGCTATCCTAACATCTCCCTTATAAACCTATGTGGGAGCAATGTGGGATCGGCAGTCTAGGCTACCTATAGACCAAGTGTACCATTGTATTGTATAACAAAAAGTTTTTCAAAGACATAGCCATTAGATAAGTGTATACCTATCTCATGCATAGTATCCGGCTTTAACCGATCCAGTATATCACTTGGTATATAGAACGCTATAATGGCTTGAGAACCAGTTGGTAAGAATATCTTTGGTGGATTAGTGAGATTGCCCAGATAAACATCCCCTTTATAGTCAAGTATTGTTCTATTACTCTTAACCACCCCATTATCTATGAGTATATAATCTATGCTAATATTCTTTGTACCATAGTTACATACACACAACACTATGTGGTTGTTCTCATAAACATAAACGTACTCTATATCAACACGTATGTAATCTGTATACTCATACGCTATACCAGAATACCATGTAGTAAAAGCTATAGATAGAATTACAACAAGGAATAAAATAGTCACTATAGTCAATAATGCATTAACACTCTTCATACTACCACACTATAGACAGTTATGTCTTAACAATATACTGTGTATTCACCATATATAATACTTTTAGGCCTACAACGCCTGCATACAGTAGAAGGAATGCAGATATACTGCAGCCCTTTTAAACCCTTATAGCCTCTCTATCTAGACTCAATTATGTAGGACTATACACATATAATAGACTAATAAGAGATAAACTATAAAGGGGCTTAATAGTGTCTAGTGAATCACTAACAATAAAAGTTCTAAAATACCTTATGGAGAACCCTGGTGCTACAATAAAGGATATTGCACAGGGATTGAGCATAAGCCTAGGTCTTGCAAGAGCAGTTATATATAGGCTTAAGAACAAGGGGTTTATAGAGAAAACCGGGTATGGCTACATCCTCACCAGTATTGGAGAGAAGATTGTAGAGAAACAACTAAAGCGTACGAAAGAGGAGAGGGAAGAAGTTCAACAAAGGATGGTTAAAGAGGAAGAAATAGGGGAGAGAAGAGTTGTTGAGAAAACTAGTAAAACACCTACTACCACTATAGAGACAACCAAGACACTGGGCTATACTAGTACTGAGATGGAGTCTCTAGTTGAGAGAGTGAGAACTATTGAGAAGACAATAGCTGGTATTGAAGAAACAATAGCTTCTCTAAAGAAGGAACTAGCTATTATAAAGAAGGCTTTAGAGGAGAAACTTAGAGAGAAAAAGAAGTCTGTAAAGAAGCATGTATCTAGATTACCAAAGCCTATAATGTCTATTATTGAAGCACAGAACATACTAGGCGATGAAGCTAGAATGCTTGTCTATAGTGGGAAAGCTGTAGCTGTTGGTTCACTACTAGTTGATATAGACTATTATCGTGAGTTCCTATCGAAATTCCCAATATCAGTTAAGGAAGCTGAGAAAATGAGTGAGCAGGAGAAGCTATTGCTTGAAGAACTAAAGAATGAAGGAAGAGTGTATCTCTACTGTGGTAAAGAATACAGACTTGTATAGTAGCTATTGAATAGTTACTGTCAATAACTGTATACATAGATCTATACACTAT
>CAYXOO010000063.1:0-10430 GCA_964466845.1 uncultured Desulfurococcaceae archaeon | reverse complement strand
AGATATTATTAGTATCCCTATATCTCTAGATGGTAGGTATTTACGTAGCCAGTGAGGCATACGCTCTAGGTCACGGTACCTGACTGGGAGACGAGGCTTTATAACACCACACTTGTTTATCCTACCAAGCAACTGTACCTTGATCTTACCCCATCTACCATCATCTATGTATTCAAACTCTCCAATGTATCCCTCACGCTGCATTACACGTAGTACGTTTATGATTAGTTTTGAAGCTGGCCATATCAATGCTTCTTGTTTAGCCCTCATCTCTGCATTCCATATAGTTGCTAAGGCATTTGCTAGTGTATCAAGCATTACCATCTAGACCACACCTCTATATCTATACACATAGCCTAGTCTCTATGGATATGCTATACTAGTTAATATTAGTTATACTTCTTAAAACCAAGGCTAGGGGCTAGTTCACGGAAACACTGGCGGCATAGGTATAACCCGTACTTCTGTATAACAGCATCTCTAGAGCCACATCTACGGCACTTCCTAGACCCTTTCCCATACCAGTGTTTCTTTGGAGGCCTATACTTACCCATAAAACCACCTCCTAGATAATATCTACTCCAAACTCTTTATACAAGTAAACCATTGCTTCTTCACGTGATACACGGTGTCTCCTTGGAATACTTTTTCTCCTACACCTCTTCCTCCTTAATACACGGAATCCTGGTCTCTCAAAAGTAATTGCTATATCCATTCCAAACAATCCTATCTCTGGATCATATTTTACACCAGGTATTGTGATATGCTCCTTTATACCAAAAGATACATTGCCGTAGTCGTCGAAACTAGATGCTTTAAGCCTATAGCCTATAGCCTCAAATGCTTTCTTTAGAAACTCTATAGCCTTCTCCTTCCGGAGAGTCACTATAGCAGCTATGTTCTCTCCCTTACGTATACCAAAGTCCTTTATAGTCCTCTTAGCCCTCCTAGGGACTGGTTTCTGTCCAGTAATCTCCTCTAAAACCTTTATAGCCTTGCCTAGACGCTCTGTAGCTGCTCCAACACATATATTTACTGTGACCTTAGCAATCCTTGGTCTAAGCATTGGCTGTTTCTCCCACTTCTCTAGTATAGAGTCTACATCCTTTACATAATCAGTTATAGTCACTGCCATGCACCCTCTGGCAGGCTTATAACTGGTTTATCAAAGCCTATTGGGAATATATAGTCTAGACTAGTCTGGAACTTGTTACCATTAACATCCTCTAGTGTTACAATACTACGGAATCTACGCATACCCCTCCTGATCTCTAGGACTCTACCTACACGTCCAACGTTTCTACCACCAATTATTATAGCAATAACGTTTTCCTGTAGGGGTATATAGTCTAGCATCTCTTGTTGCGGTATAGAGAGTTTTACTGTACCAAGGGTCTTGTACTTGTCTTCAACAGGGTTTGCAGGATCAGATACTCTTACCAAATGGTTTCTACCATCATGCAGGTTTAACTGTATATGACCACCCCTAACAGTAGTCTTGTTCTCTATACGACATAGCTTAAACCCTGCTTCACTCTTTGGTATGGGATGTAGTGTCATAACCTTTGTTGGTACAGGTATCATTCTATAAGTCTCTCCAGTATCAACAATCTCTAGAACATCCATTAATCCTACAGGGTACTTGTAGTTCCTCCTAACCCTCCCATCAATCTTGAAGTGTCCTTCAGCAATAATCTTTCTAGCTTCACGAGAAGTCTTTGCATAACCAAGTATGTCTCTAACGATAATGAGTAACGGTATACATCTATTAATCGGATGTGGGCCGGGTGAAGGCTTTACAGTCCATGTATACTCCTTCCTAAGTATAGGCCAGAACCTTGGAGCAGCCAGAGCCTTTAAATGCCTCCTACCACCCATTCTAGCCATTCTCTATCACCCCTCTAATGCTACTTGGTTTCAACACTTGTTTCCTCTTTTTTAGCCTTTTGTCTACGCTCTATAATCCTCTTCCTCCATGGATCACTTAGGTCTAGTTTAACAATCATTACCTTAGATGGATGTATTGGGTAGTAGACAGGTGTACCATCAGCTTTCTTGATCTGTACACCTTCTACAAATATCCTAATCCTCTTAAGATCAACATCTACTACCTTACCCTCATGCCCACGCCAGTTACCACGCATAATCCTTACTACATCACCCTTTCTAACAGGTAGTCTCTTAACACCATATTTCTCTCTAAGCTCTCTAGACAATGGAGCTGCCATAAACTTTTGTCTAATATGTAGTGGTGCATTGAAGAAGGCTTTCCTCTGTTTACCTGGTTTATGTGAACGTGTTAGAGCCATTTATACACACCCCCTTCTAGACTATTATCGTAGCTATATTTGCTATCTGTGGCCACCTCTCAGCTGCTTCACGTGCTATAGGGCCACGTATTTCACTACCCTTTGGGCTGCCCTCTGGTGTGACAATAACTACAGCGTTGTCTTCGAATGCAACCCATGTACCATCTGGTCTTCTATAGGGTCTTTTTTGTCTAACAATTATTGCTTTCAAGACCTGCTTTCTAAGCTCTGGTACACCCTTCTTGACAGTAACGACTACTAGGTCTCCAACACCAGCTGGTGGTATTCTTCTAAGTCTACCCTTGTAGCCAGGTACACCTATTATCATGGCCTCTTTTGCACCACTATTATCAGCTACTTTGACATAGGATCCTACCTGTAGCCCAGTGTTTATCCTCCTACGTGAGATAGCTGGTTTACCTGCCTTGGCCTTCTTAACCACGTCTCTTCACCCTAGTAGCCTTACCTACAATACCTAGTACTACGAAGTGTACAGTCTTAGCAAGTGGTCTTGTCTCACCAATAACTACTATATCACCCTCTCTAGCACCAATGCATGGTGGGTTGTGTGCATGTATCTTCTTATGCCTCTTCTCATACCTCTTGTACTTCTTCACAAAGTATAAGTAGTCGTGTCTAACAACAACAGTGTTCTTCATCTTAGCACTAACGACTGTACCAGTAAGTATAACACCACGTACCTTTACATGCCCATGCCATGGGCACTTTGGGTCACTACATGTCTTCTTAGGAGGCTCTATACCAGGTATGCCGATATTTCTAACACTCATCCCCTGTACACCATGCCTATCTGAGTATATTTTTCAGTCTATCCTCTGGTCTTCCTAAAATCTCGAAACCCCTAATTATTACTTTTTCTCCACGTGGGAGCACTATCTCATATACACCATGCTCCTTATAAACTCTCTTCCTCCTACCAGTCTCTGTCTCAATCAATAGAGTCTTCTGTGTCTCATCAACTATTCTACCAGTTAAGCCTACTAGAGAAGGGTCAGTGTGTTCTAAAACCCTTATATACAACCCTATTAGCTCATGGTAGTAGATGTTCCTACGTGTATGCTTCAACTCTACTCCTACTCTCTACTAATCCCTAGCTCTTCCTCCCTCAATACGGTTAGGATCCTTGCTATGTCTCTACGTATATTCCTTATCCTAGCAGTATTGGTTAGTGTACCAACACGAGCCTGCATACGTAGCTTCATAAGCTCTATCCTGAGCTCGTTAAGCTTTCTAATCCTCTCCTCTCTAGACATCTTTCTAATCTCACTAGCCTTCACATAAACCACCTCACTCTATAGGCTTGAGCTTCTCAATCTCTTCTGGAGGAAGCTCTCTAATAGCTACATAGTCTGATGGAGGTATACCTGGTTTTACAATAGTTACTTCTACTCCATATACACCTCTCTTAAGCAAGGCATGAGCAACAGCCCGATCCACTATATACTCAACGTGTTCACCAGCCTTGTATATCTTCCCAGCACGTAGTTTCTCATACCTTGCCCTCTCAGACCTTAGCTTACCACTAATAACAATCTCTGCACCAACAGCACCAGCAGCCATTATACGGCGTAGCATAGCAAGTGCTATACGTCTATACGGTATCTCCTTCTCTAAGGCACGTACTATACGGAAAGCAACTACACGTGCATTCAAGTCTGGGTTGGGTACTGGTGATACAGTGATATTCGGGTTCTCTAGGTTAAACCTCTTCTGTAACACAGTAGATAGTTTCTTAATAACTGCTCCACCACGCCCAATAATCCTCCCTGGATACTCAGCGTAGATCACTATGCGGTAGCCAGTTGGTGTCTTATACAAGTCTACACCAGCGTATCCTGCATGGTAGAAGTACTTAGCTAGAAACTCATCAACCATTGCACGTAGCATAGAGTATTCAAGGAAGTACTTCTTAATACGTGGACCAGGCATGGACTATACTACACCTCTCTTACAACCACTTCTACACTACACCTACGATCAAACTTTGGTGTAGACCTACCAAATGCACGGGGCATCCAACGCTTAAGAGTAATTCCTTTATGAGCAGCTATGTGTTCTATAACAAGCCTCTCTGTATCCAACCCCTTGTTCTCAGCATTATTCCTCACGTTCTCTAGTAGCTGGAGTAGATACTTAGCTGCTTTAACAGGGTATCTACCTATAGGCCACTTCCACTTATCAGCCAATCCTCTACGATGAGCTAGTTTCCCATGATACCTCTTGAAAGGAACTGCTTCCTTCTTCTCTATAACACGTTTAACAAACTCTATAGCATCATCAAGCTTCATACCCTTTACAGCATTAACTAGTTCTCTCATATCCTTAAGTGATGTATCAACATCTCTTATTACAGCCTTAGCTATCTTACTCTCATCCCTAACCCTATAGCTATAGTGCCATACAGGCATGGTGTAACACCTACTTTAGTGATACAAACATACTGCTACGTGTAGCCTTAAGACCAGGTTCACCGTGTTGTACACGCTTACATGTAGGACTAAACTCTCCAAGATAATGCCCTATCATCTCTGGTGTTATACGGACTGGTATAAACTCCTTACCGTTATAAACAGCTATTGTTAGCCCGATCATTTCTGGTAATATAATCATGTCTCTTACATGAGTCTTTATGACTACACGCTTACCCTTAGCCATGAGTTGCCGGGCTTTCCTTATCTTAGCCAATAGCTTTACTTGTGCTTCTGTTAATCCACGTTTAAGGCTCCTCCTCTGTCTAGCTGGTAGTAGGTTTATTAGCTCATCCATAGGCATCTCTAGTAGTTCTTCTAGAGTCTTCCCTCTATACCTAAACTTCTTCCACTCTGGTGGTATCTCTATAGCTGGTGTGGACATTCTACCACCATACACTATATGTCTCTACACACTACGTCTTTAATTCTCAAATACGTATACCTATTTTTAAGTTTAGCTTTTGTCTAAGAATATAGGGTATTTCAAGTGGTGATTTAGATACTACTACTTCTCCACCAAAACCCTCTATAGCTCTAGCTAGTTCTATAGAGTAGTTCCGGGGAACAATAGCTATGAACCTACTAGTCCTAGAAATAGCTTCTCTAACAACACCAACTGGATCACCCTTTACAGTTTGTTTAAGATCACTTATTAGAACCATTATATCTCCTCTTCTAGAGTACTTCATAGCCTCTCTAACAGCACTTGCTATATCAGTATAACCCATAAACTTACTGATGAGTATAGATTTTAGGAACCTACTAAGCATTCTCAATGGATAACCTCTAGTCCTTAGAACCTCTATCTTATCAGAAAACAACACTATAATCTTTACACGATACATTATAGATGCTAGTGTTGATACAGCCCATAACGAGTAGCTCCTCATAGAACCACTAACATCTAGTAATGCTATAATCGATGGCTTATACACTCTACTAGTATATACCAACTGGTAGTTATACCTAGCAATTCTATACAGGCTATCCCTAACCTCTAAACGACCCCTTCTTACAATACTTTTCCTCTTCTCATAAATAGAGCCTTTCTGTCTATAGACTATATGTCTTAGAATCCTAAGTCCAAGGTTTAGAGCATTCAATAATACTGTTTCATCAAAACCTCTTTCTCTAAGCTCTATAGCTCTATCAATAATGTATTCTAGGATACTATGGAGTTCAATAACTGATAGACTTGATATCAAACCCCTATAGTCTCTACTACATAGACTCTCATACAATGGCTTATATCTAGCCGGGATATAGTCTCTATCAATACTGTCTAGATAGTAGAGGCTATAGTCTAGATAAGACTGTTCACCAGTTAATCTATAGTCTAGAAGACTAGATAAAGCATTAGATAAGCTATAAAGTGTCATAGACAACCTACTACTCCGGTGTATCCTAGTGAAAGAAAGTATGCCTAGATGACCAGCTAGATACTCTAGCTCATTATCACTTAGATACCTTGATATTCTAGATAATATCCTTCTACGTTCACTAATTGGTAGAGAAGCTATCTCTTTAGCAATACTCTCCACACCATATTTATCAATAAAATCCCTCCCAAGATCACGGTATATACGTAGAGCTAGTCTTAGATCACAGTAACCAGTAGACCTAAGAAGGTTCTCGATAACCCTCTTATCCCTAGAACCAAGCTTTAGGGAATACTCTATATCACGTGATAACCTGTCTATAACGTATTTCTTGAGTTCTTCGCTACCAGACTTAGAAACTCCATATAATATCTTCAATAGATCACTATAGCCTATCCTATCAACAACTTCTTTAGTCAATATAGTGCTCCAATAACTAATAGGTATCTCGTCGATATAGTCTATGATGTCTCTTACTGTAACTCTATAGTCTCTAAGCTTCTTAATAGCTCTCTTATAATCTCTATACCTAATAGCTTTTAGCCTACCATCTCTAGTCTTCCTAATGACGCCTATCTTTCTAAGAACAATGTATGTCTCTATATCACTTCTATCTAGTCTTCCATTCAATACATCTCTAATCCTTACCTCTTTACCAAATCTTATTCTCGATATAATCCTCTGGCTTAATACAAGCTCTTGATGTTCCCTGCTAGATATTATCTCATAGACTTTCTCTCTAAGACCACTACTCCACTCAATATTCGTAAATACAGATTCTGCTATCAAGACTATCTCTACTATGGATAAATGGTCTGTACCCTTAAGAGCCATGTATGTCTCCAGTATCCTTGTATAATCAACTAGTTTTGAGACAGGTACTCTATAGCCTAGTCTATGGAGTATAGAGGCTATGTTATAGCTTATCTCTTCAGCTCTACTCCTTAAACTCTCTATAGAGGATCTCTCTAACAACTTCTTCATCCTCACCATTCTTTATGAGAACTGATTCTCCAGCCATTACAATATCTCTTGGTGTAACCTTGTCTAAACCTCTTGATACAGCTATTTTTATGGATAGTATAGCCCATGACACAGTATCTGATGGACCTGGCTTGTACATTGTCTTCTTCCTTAAAACATTCACTATGTTTATCATTTTCTTAACATATTCTAGAGGTATATAGGCTAGTTCATCTCTAAGCCTTAGCTTTAGTATTTCAAATTCTTCCTCGATACTTGGGTAGCTAAACTTTATCCTAACAACACGTCTAAGGAATGCATCACTAAGTTCATTCTGTGCAATATCCTCTGGGTTACTAGTTAGTATTATCTGGAAACCAATACCTCTCTGTCTATATACCTTCTTAAGCTCTGGAACAATTATACGTCTCTTATCAATAATGTCTAGGAGGAGGTTTTGGAACTCTTCACTACTCCTCCTAACCTCATCAATGAGTATACCAGCATCCATAACTAGTGCTGCAAGTAGTGGTCTAGGTATAAAGCTCTCCTCATTAAACCCCTTACTCATAGCCATTACTGGGTGGAAATCACCTATAACACGGTATTCATCATAGTTCTCACTACATGGTAGTATAAATGCTGTCTTACCAGCCCATAGAGTAAGTATTGCTTCACCAATCTCTGTCTTACCAGTACCTGGTGGGCCCTCGAATAGTACTGGACGATTGTTTAGGAAAGCAGCTATTGTTACATAGACTATATATGGTTTAACCAAGAGCCTATACTTCTCTCTTAGAGCCTTTAGCATATGCTCTGGGTTACGGATAGGCCTGCTATACTCTATAGCTTGCCCATATATCTCATACACTTTCTTTACAATAGGATCACTAGATTCCATAGCCCATACTCCATAGTTTCTCCTAAGCTACTATAGTGTATAGACTAATCCCCTAATTAACCATAATTACTACCTAGTATAGCATAGGTAGAGGAGAGAGCGTGTAGTAGGTAGGTGGTGCATTGATTGACTAAGATAGTAGTCTATGGAGGAAGAGTTATTGGTGGTGATATAGAGTATTGTATCCTAGAAGTCAGTGATAGTAATGTAAAGATACAGTTGATACCATATAGTACTGGTTCTAAGAAGAAGAGATATAGCCCAACAATAGATAAAGCTCTAAGGAAGATACTCACTCAACGTAGAGACTATGGTAGAATAATCACCATAGACTATAATAGCGTAAAGGATGTACATTTGAAGAGAATTGGTAAGGATGAATTAATGCTAGAGATAGTATATGACAAGGGATTCATAATAATACATTATCCCTATAGAAAGATTGAGTATTTAAAAAGAGTTGTAAAATCAATTAAAAAACATATTGGTTTAGACTAGGCTATAGAGAGACCCTAGAGGTGTTACTCAGCCTTAGCTCTGAAGTAGTGGCCGTTAGGGCACTTGAATAGACCGATTGTTACACCCTTCCTGCCCTTAGGAGCTAGAGTCCATGTCTTGATTGGCTTGTCTACCTCAGCTCCACACTTTGGACACTTGGGCATATCCTACACACCCCTCCTTACAACCACCTTTATTCTCATGTATTATCATAGTATATTGATGTTTTTAAGTCTTTACTTAAATTTGTATTGGTGTTATTAGCGTTATGGTTAAGAGTGTTTAATTATACTTTAAACATTGTTTAATTTTAGTTGAAGGTATTACTGTTTACACCAATACCTTATTGAATTAATTGATGTAAAGGATAATCAATAGATCGAATATATGGTAATTAAGTATAATGAAGAGAAGTTTAAACAGGTATTGTAAAACCTCTAGCCTTTCCTCCTACCAGTTCTACGTGCAGCTATATGTCCTACTTTCTGCCCTGGTGGTGCTGTACGTGATACCGTTGATGGGAATGATACACTCTGGTGGCTACCGCCACCGTGTGGATGGCTTACAGCATTCATTGCTACTCCACGTACACGTGGCCATTTGTGTGCTTTGACTTTCCATTTATGGTATGAAGCACCTGCTTTTAGTAGTGGTTTTTCTGGTCTACCACCACCTGCTACTACACCTATTGTTGCTCGTGCATTGTTTGGTATCTCCTTAACCTTGCCGCTTGGCAACTGTACTATTGTCTTATTACCACTACGTCCGACTATGAGTGCATAAGTCCCACTTGCTCTAACAAGCTTTCCTCCATCACCTGGTCTTACCTCTATATTGGATACTTGTGTACCTTCTGGTATAGCTCCTATTGGTAGTATGTTTCCATTCCTAATACCTGCTTCTGGCCCAATAGCTATTACTTGTCCTACATACACCCCCTCAACAGCTGGTGTTAGGAACATCTCTCCATTCTCTAACACGATCTTTGCTAGTGGAACCCATCTCCCTGGGTCATGGAGTAAGTCTATAACTCTACCTCTTATAGTCTCTCTAAAACCTATTGTTGGTGGGTAGTGTGCTGGTCCTACACGTAAGTGTCCACGGTTGCGGAATGTTGGGGTACCACGTCCTGCTCTTTGTACAAGTATTCTCTTACCCATATAGCCGCCACCACCCCATGCTCTAGAGTATACCTAGTTGTGATGCTATATCAGATGCTCTATACTCTGGCTTAAGCTTTACATAAGCCTTCTTCTCTCCACGAGGAGTAATAAGTGTTCTTACCTTCTCTACTTTTACATTAAAGACTACTTCTACAGCATGTTTGATATCATGTTTTGTAGCTCTACGATCAACTATTAGTACCAGTGTATTCTGTCTCTCAATAAGGTTGATAGCCTTCTCTGTATGTACAGGCCTTATGATAACCTTGTAGGGATCCATCAAAGTGTTATCACCTTATACTTACTAGCTATTACATCCAGTGTATCCTCAGTAAAAACAGTTAGTCTACCAGGTACACCACCAGGTGCAAGCTCTAGTATACCGAGGTTCTCTGGAGAGACAATGTCTACACCAGGTAGGTTACGTACAGCCATTGCTAGTGGAGACTTTGTACTTGATAGTACAAACAATATACTCTTTGGTACAATGTATCTACGTCCTCTCATCTTTCCACGACCAGCTCTTACACGTATCCTCCTATATGCTCTCTCTATATCACTCCAAAGCCCTATCTTAGAGAGGTATTCTCTAGCTTCTCTAGTCCTACTTATACTCTCTTCAACCTCTTTCTTTATAACAACTGGTAGTGTCTCTACATTAAACCTGTGTCCACGGCTCCTTACAAACAATGGGCTAGCTGTAGCTGCTAGAGCTGATGCTATAG
>CAYXOO010000062.1:8324-10504 GCA_964466845.1 uncultured Desulfurococcaceae archaeon | reverse complement strand
ATACGATCCATTCACTAGACTATTCATTAGTACTAGAGAATTTGTAAATCTAATTGAATATACACAGCTAAATCTAGACAATAAATACTTCTTTCTTGGATTCTATGTAAAAAACCCTATATATAATGGGTCTAGTAAACTTGGAGATGTATACCTAGTTGTATCTACAGATCCTTTCTTAAGGAATATATTATACAATATATCTTTGGGCTATAATGTAATGTATGTAACAGATTGGCTTGCACCAGATTACTTGATATTAGATAAGAATAGGGTTTTGAAGTATATAGGTACTGCAGTAAATCGGAACCCAGTACCTGTAATAGCTATACTAAAGTTTAGAAATAAGTCTTTATCTATAGACTACCTGAGTATAGGTAGGTATTTTGGAGAAAACAGTACTTGCTACTTCTATGATAAAAGAGTATTCCCTGTTATTGTAGATGGATTTTATCTACTCAAATCCTTTAAGTGTTTATTTCTAATCAATAGATCTAGTGGGGATATAGCTAGTTGCTATATAGTAGATAGGCGATTAGGAATAGCAACGCCTATATCTATTGATAGTAATTTGGTCTTATATCCAGTCTTTAGTAATAAGAGTGTATATAGGTCGTCAATATATCCGGGTGGTAGGTTTAGTAGGCTATTTGGAGTCCTTTTGTACAACCATAGTAGTCAAAGCTTGGATCTAGTAAGGATTAATGAGAGCTTTCCATATAATGCATTGTTAGATGGTTATTCAACAGAAGTCTTATGGAAGACTAGTAGCTATGTGGGCTTAGTTACACAAGGCTATGTATTTAATACACCATACGATGTAGGTGTTGTATTGTATTACTATATCTTAGACGTAGATAGACTCAGTATAGTGTATAGTAAACCACTATACATGTATAGTATAAACCTGCTGAAACTACCGCCTCCTAAGACAGATATAACCTACTATAAACTATTATACTCATTAATAATTTCTAGTGAAATAAAGATTGTTGAACTAGATAATGATCCTGAGAAAGAAATTGTTGTTGTCAATCACCTTCTATTCTCAAACAATACAGTAAGGATCATTATAGCCTCTATAGGTGTTGAACGAACATACATAATGCCGCTATATGAGAATAGCTTGGTGTTATTACTAGTGACGACAATATTTATTGTATATACTATGTTAAAGAAACGCTCTACACGCTTATCTAGTATTATTCCCCCATAATACTGTAATAACTGTGGATTATCGATCCAGTAATGTACTGTAGTGTAAGTGAATATACCTATTTATATCTTTAAGACATATTATTCTTCTAAAGGATGTATGTATACCTCTACATGGGTGGATAGTATGAGTGAACTCGTAAAACCTAGTACTAGAGCTGATGTTGGTGTTATTGGTGGTAGTGGTCTCTACGAGGTACCTGGGCTTGAGAATGTTAGTGAACACAAGATCTATACACCCTATGGTGAACCAAGTGACAAGGTCATTATTGGAGAACTCCTTGGTAAGAAGATAGCTTTCATACCAAGACATGGACGCGGACACCGTATACCTCCACACCGTGTAAACTATAGAGCCAATATATGGGCTTTAAAGAGTCTTGGTGTAAAATGGGTTATAGCTTTCTCAGCAGTTGGTAGTCTTAGATGGGACTATAGGCCAGGAGACTTTGTTGTACCAGACCAGTTTATTGATATGACTAAGGGTGTTAGAGGCTTCACATTCTTTGAGGGAGGAGTTGTAGCTCATGTAGCTATGGCTGACCCGTTCTGTGAACACCTTAGACAAATAATTATTGATGCAGCAAAGAGTGTTGAGGGATTAACACTGCATCCACGTGGTACATACATCTGTATAGAAGGACCAAGGTTTTCAACTCGTGCTGAGAGTCGTGTATGGAAGGATGTGTTTAAAGCTGATATAATTGGTATGACATTGGTTCCAGAGGTTGTATTGGCTTGTGAAGCAGAGCTTTGTTATGCTACAGTAGCTATGGTTACTGATTATGACGTGTGGGCTGAGAAACCAGTTACTGCTGAGGAAGTAGTTAGGGTTATGAAGGAGAATGTTGTTAAGGCTCGTAAGCTATTGGTAGAGATTGTTAAGAAGCTGCCAGACAAACCTGATCCAGAGCGGTGTAGTTGTTGCAGAGCATTAGAGACAGCTCTAATGTAGATTATATCGA
>CAYXOO010000062.1:0-8314 GCA_964466845.1 uncultured Desulfurococcaceae archaeon | reverse complement strand
GCAATAGGTAGTCTAGAGTCTTTCCTTAGTGAAGCAATTGGTGAACTAGTTATAGCATATAACGGGCTAGGCTATACACCAGCTTCAACACTATACTGGATAGCATCAACTTTCACACAAGACAAACCAGTCTACCTACAAGACTCAGACACTATAGCCTTCTACCGGCTAGCATACCGTAGTAGATCAACACTAGTATACTTCACTACAAACCCTGGTGACCCAGCTATTATAAGGATATGTGATGCATCAAGACTAACTGGTAACAAGATAGTAGTTGTATCACCCAAGCCACACGATATAGTAGAAGCTATGCTACGGGATACACCAGTTATAAAAGTACCAACAACCAGTAATGAAGTACTCACGTGTCTATATGAGACACTACTAGCCTATAAAGCTGGCTTAAGAGTGTATGGTAGTGGGAAGAGGTTTGAAAGACTAGAAGGTTTCTCTAAAGAAGGATACTATGTAGTTATTAGAGAGATGTATAGTAAGTACAAGAGTGTTATCGATAAACTAAAGAGTGTCAAAGAAGTAGTTATCACTTCTACTAGATTCCTAGAACCAGTATCCTATACAATAGCTAGAGCACTAGAAGATAGAGGAGCCATTGCATACTATAAACCATTGAGTCTACTAAGGCCACGACGTGGAGAAAACATTTTATTCATAACAACTAGCGTTGAAGAAGCTATTGCTAGAGAAAAGAAGTTTAAAGCAGCTACGGCTGGTGCGGACGTTATAGAGTTGTCTCTAAACCTAGACCCACTAGAGATACCATTGTATGCATGTATAATAGCATTACTTATTAGTGGGTAGCAATCCTTATTTCCCTAGTACAAAACTATTTATTTACTAAGCCAGTGTAGAATAGTGTACATGGTGTTAGTCTATGGCTCGTATAGTTTATTCTAGGAAGCCATTGTTTCTAACACTATTCATAGCCTACATTATATCTAGTTATATAATCGCTTGTTTCAGCTTTAACACTATATTGTACGGCACAATAGCCCTGCTTATAGCATTATCCTATATAATCTACTTCTCTACAAGACCATATCTATCTAGAACAGACTCAATAGCAGCTATAACCTTGACAGTAGCAGTCTTGATCCTAGGCTATATAACTGGTTTACTCTTAAACACAGTAAATAGACTAGCTGCATCACTCTATGTACTATCATCAATTATAGTATACATAGCTATAATCTATGGAGTAACAAGATACCTAGCTTAAAATAGGGGTTTCTATAAACATACTCTCCTAGAAGACATAGCCTCAGAGAGGTTGAGGAAAGGGTTCTATGGTCTCTATAGCTGTCATGCATAGTAGTTCTAAGCTTACATGGACTACATGGAGACTGGTAAACGCTATCAGAGATCATGGTTGTAGACCACTGCATATAACACCTGATCGTATAACAGTGTGTATTGATAATGAGAGCTGTCCAGTAAAGTATATGGGTAGGTGTCTTGATGTTGATGCAGTTATTGTTAGGAGTATAGGTGTTTTTCTTAGACTAGAACAGTTCATAAGACGTATAGCTATGCTTAAACATATTGAGGAGAACGGTATATTCGTCATCAATCCTCCAGACTCACTAGTCCTTGCGAGAGACAAGTATACTAGTCTAAGAATACTAGCTAGAAACAACCTACCAGTACCAAGGACAATGCTTACAGAGGATCCACAGGAAGCACTAGAAACAGTATCTAGATGGGGATGTGTAGTTATAAAGCCAATTATTGGTAGTAGGGGGATAGGCTCTATGAAGATAGACAACCCTGATCTAGCATACTATATAGTATCCTATCTAATGAGCTATGGATACCCACTCTATATACAAGAGTATATTGAGAAGAAAGATAATAGGGATATAAGAGCATTTGTTGTTGGAGAACGTGTTGTAGCAGCCATGTACCGTGTAGCAACAAGTGGTTCATGGAAAACAAATATAGCACAAGGAGCAAAACCAGAACCAGCTAGATTGTCTAGTGAGTTAGAAGAAGCAGCTATAAAGGCTACCAAGGTACTCGGCCTACACTATGCAGGAGTGGATATAGGGGAGAGAGCAAGTGGTGGATACACTATATTCGAGGTAAACGCTATGCCTGCATGGCGTGGGCTCTATCAAGCAACAAACGTTGACCCGGCAAAGTATATCGTGGAGTACATACTGGAGCGTGTTAAGAAATAAATCATGGATAGACCAGACATTATATTGGTGATGAAGAGCAAACCAGTTGAGCCTCTCCTAGAGGCTGTGATAGAGAGCTCTCACACTGACTTATAACGGGTTTCTAGTTTCTTTCACAATCCTTAGTACGTAGAGTGTGTTTGTATCAACCACTCCATCTACAAGTCTTATCCTATCAATAATATTCGCCAGATCAACGTTGTCTTTAGCCCATACCTTCACCAGTAAATGATAGTCACCAGTAACCTCGTGTATTTCAGTAATAAATGGTTCTCTCAACAATCTAGCAGCAACATACTTTGTCCTCCTAGGATCAGTCTTGACTAGTATGAATGCTAGGCTATTATAGCCTAGCTTATAGGGGTCGAGAACAATAGTGAATCCTTTTAAAACACCCTTCCTCCTAAGCTTCTTAAGTCTAACAAGTACTGTAGCAGGACTAACACCCAGTCTAGAAGCTATACCACGATAGCTAAGCCTAGCGTTACTCTGCAGTAGCCTAAGTATACCAATATCCAGTTCATCCAATTCTCCATAGACACTCAATACAAACCACCATAGACAATATCGTAGACAAGGATATATAAGTAGGTGTTCTATTCAGCATAAGAAGGTGGTTTGAAGGCCGGGAGACAGCCCTTCATCCCAAAACCCCTTCCTACCTGGGTGTGTCTGGGCTGCTACTATACCCTTATTGTCTAGTTGTTGATTTAAGTGTTACCTATTATTAGTAAAGCTATTGTTATTGGCGGCGTTAATGCCGGCGTTAGTACAACTAGATCTAGTAGACCTCTACCACCATATTCCATTACAGTATTTTTCCTCCCTGCAACCAATGTAGCCTTTAGAATATCTACACCAACTATTGTTGATATGCATGATGTTGTATATGATAGTGGTATAGAGTATAGTATATCAAGACTATTCAGTTCTACATACAATGCTGTTAGCGATGAACAAGCTACTACTAGGAGTAGTAATGGTACACCAACACCAAAGCCCTCTATATAAGAACTAGCTATATAGGCTATAACAACCTCTAGCAACAATAGAAGTAGTACGTTATAGATCCTAGTTAGATACAGTACCTTGTAGAGCATGTATAGCGATAGTATTGCTGGAGCAATAAAACCGCCTAGGTTAACATAGACTCTACTTGATACTCTAAGTGATGACTTTGAACAATAGGTTATAGCTACTGTATATACAATTGATAATAGAGTTGAAGAGTATAGCGGGAGCCCTAGGATAGATAATGCTAGAAGGGTATCCAGGAATAATATAGACGCTACTAGTAGGTATAAACCAGTTGTAGAGGTATATGGTGTGCTGTCTCCTATCCACATGGTCATTAGCACCAGCCACTCCATTTAATACCTAGTACTAAGATATGTTGTAGAGGGGTTGAAAACACCCTTGACACATGAGATAACACGTGCTATAATAGAGGGTTGTCATTTAGCAGTATACTCTAGTATAAAGCCGGGTTGCATACATAGGCTTAGACTTGATGGTAAAACATACTATATGGTATCTAGTTGCCTAGGTGTAGTAGACTATATTGAGAAGGCTGTAGAGATCGGGGAGAAGGTTAGGAGGGGTGAACTAGCAGCTGCCGGGCTTGAGATCGGTAAACTGCTTGGTAAAGCACTACGTGAAGCATATAGGTGGACAAGCTACAAGCCATACCCAGACATAGTTGTTCCATCAATAGTTAATGCATCGGTGCTATCATATGTAGAGCCGGAAGACATTGTTAGGGAATCTGGTGAGCTTAGGAAGGCTCTAGAGCTATTCATAGGTGGCACTAGGTGGAGGGATGTACGGGAGCTAGCTAACGCTCTTAAGAGCATCAATGCAGGTGACATGGTTGATCATATGGCTTCAGCAGGTATAACCTATTCACAAGCACTAACAGAGGGGTTGACGCTAGCAGATGCATTCAACGTGCTAGGTAGTAGGTGGCCAGGGTTTCTAGCAGTTACACCACGTGAACACATTGTCTACGACTATGTTAAGAAGCTCATGGAATACTACCGTAGGTATAGAGATGGAGTAAACTCTATAATAGCGGTCTACCTAGAAATGATCAAGTCAAAACTACCAAAATGGGCGTTAGAGTATGTAGAAAAAGCGTTTAACGAGGGACTAATGGCTAGCCGTAGTGGTAGCAAACTATTATTCGAACTAGACCTAAAGCTTAGAAAGAACAACATAGTATACGATCAATACATAGGATTATTGGTAGCAGTAACACAACTATGTGTATACGAGGGGCTACGAGTATAGAGGCTGACCCCAATTGTTGATGCTTTAAGTGGTTTGTAATTGTTTGCAAATACTCTCTAGTGTTGTGTGGCAGGTTGTTGTTCTAGGTGGAGTTTATGTTTTGGGGTTTATGTGATTGGTTGGTGGCCTTGGGTTTCCGATGCCACAGGGTTACGGCCTTCCAGGTAGCTAGAGGTAAAGCCTCTGCAGGAAGGGAAAAACAAAACATAATGAATAAGCCGCCATAACTGAAAGTAATTTAAAAACACAATAGACAGGAAACACTATGGTATGCCATATACCCATGCATACCTCCTAGCTCTAATCCACTTTCTAACACTAGGGTGTAGTAGGAATTGCGAATACGCTATTCCAGCTATGAATCCTCCTATGTGGGCCCAGAACGCTATTGATGTATAAGCTACCCCTGTTATCACTAGTAGTCCCATTGTTAGCTGGGTTGTAAACCATAGTAGTATGTAGGCCCATGCTGGTAGTGGTATGAACAAGGGTATTATTGTTATGAAGTATACTAGTAATAGCCTTGTCCTAGGATAGTATACCAGGTATGCACCCATAACACCACTTATAGCTCCTGAGGCTCCTATCGATGGTATAGCCCATGGGGAGCCAGTGTATTTTACAAACAAGTAGTCCTTAGGCATAACTGTTATACTTGCTATATGGAATAAGTGAGCTGTAAGCCCGGATAGTAGGTAGAATACCGTGAACCTCTTGCTACCCATAGCATTCTCAACCGGTGCTCCAAAGAAGTATAGGAACAACATGTTGCCGAATAAGTGGTATATGTCTCCATGTAGGAACATTGAGGTAACTAGTGTCCAAAGCTTCTCCCCACGTACAATAGCTATTGGTACAAGACCTAGTTCTCTATAGACTATCTCTCTAGAGTACGCATAGGGTAGTATAATCCTTGGGTCTACAACAAGGGCTATATAGACTAGTGTATTAGCTATGATCAGTAGTGTTGTAGCTATTGGGAACCGATGTTTAAATGGAAACCATGCTTCTCTACCAACTGGTATACCAGCCACTATACAGCCACACCCTCTTTCTATCTAAGCCACTCTAGTAGCCCACGTTGTTTCTCTACAACACCAAGTCTTATAACAACTACCTCTCTCCTACTAGGGAGACTAACATTATAGACTGGTACCCCATTGACTTCTACATAGCCTACTCTAGAGTTATGTGCATGGCCGTGTATCACTAGATCAAATAGCTTCTTATCAATAATCCCCTCCATAGCCTTAGAGCCTAGGTAAGCCCATATCCTACGTGGTTCACCAACTAGTGTCCGATATGTGACACTATAGTGGCTTACAAGAATAAGGTAATCAACCCTACTCCTAACCTCTAACGCAAGCTCTTTGATCATATCGGGTAGGCTCCTATAGTACTCCTCTATACCAGATATGTTACGTTGTTGCCATGGAGTAGGCTTGTCTAGTGCACCACGTGTACCTATAAACCCTATCCTCCTACCCTTAACAACAACTATATAGTAGCTATCATTAAGCCATATAATGTCTGGATACAGCTTCTCGTATCTATCCTCAAAACCACGGTACTCTTCATTACCATAGCATGCAATAAATGGTTTATCACCAACATACCTCCTAGTAATATCGAATACTAGTCTAGCAGCACCAACATTATTCTTCTCAACAATATCACCAGCAAAAACAACAATATCTGGCTCTATATCCAGCCCCTCTAGACAACTACGGTATAGACTCAAAAACCTAGGGCTATGGATATCAGCTACAGCTAGTAATGTTATCTCCTCCAAGTCCCCATAGCCTCCAACAAGCTTAAGCTATGGAGTTAACAGTATAGCTGTTCTACCACTATAGTAGTTTCCTACAGTAATAAAGTATATAATAGAGATGCTAGTCCTAATAATGTCTAGGAGTATAAGGGGTGGACAGAGTGACTATAGGGTTGTTTAAAGGGATCAATGCACCAGGTCATAAGGGCTGGTCTACAGTTAAGTGTTCTATATGTATGAAGAAACTAGATTTGTTTAAAGCCATCGAAACTGGAGAGGTATATGTGTGTCCTAAGTGTAACTCATTCTTCTGTATAGCTGATGCACGACGTGTAAAGTATAGATGCCCCTATGATGGAGCAGAGCTACAGCCATACTATTAGCAATCACTTGGTTCTACACTAATTGCTTTCTCTGGACACAATGGTATACATCCATAGCACTCAATACACCTTTCCTCCTCAAAGCATATCTTGTCGCCACACTGGTAGAAAACGTATGCTGGACAATATTCTATACATAGTCTACACAACCTACACTTACTATGATCCAGTGTTATTCTAGCCAATCTATACACCATGGATTAGATAAAAATACATTTAAAATTTTTAATATATGGGTCTAGGTTTGAAAAACTATTTCTTCATAAACATCTTTACAGCTACTACAACAGCTATTACAACAACTGCTATGATAGCTATCATCACTAGGTCTTCATAGCTTACTCCTGCACTCTCCTTTTCGACAGTAACATTACTTGCTTCACTAAACTTAGCCTTAGTCTCACTTACCTTGACATTCCCCTTTGGCTCTAGTGTTACTTCAGAACTCTGTAGTGACTCTAACTCCTTCTTAATACCACTAGTTTTTAGAGAACCAACTAGTTTATTCACTATACCAACTAGTTTCTCCCATGTCTCACCCGGGTTGTCTGTTCCCTTAGCTCTAATCTTTGGTGTAGTTATCTTATACTCTACAGTATCACCCTTTGCTCTAAATACAGCTTCACATGTTGATGGTAGTATCTCGAATTCGTTAATAAATTCTGTAGTAGTATTCATTAATACCCTGTAGTCTTGGCTTTCTATAGATGGTTTATAGCCTGGTATAGGTGTTGTTGTTAGCATTGGTGCTGGTATAGATGGTTTTGAGACACTTAGGCCAGATACTGTACCAAGTGCTTCCCCCATCCACTCTGTAGCCTTGTTGATATCTAGTGTTGAATCTATAGTCATGTTCATAGTTATCGTGTTATCGTTAAAGACTAGCTTGCAGTCATAATCAACTGTGTACTGGTAGAAGCTCTTCTCATAACTCTTTATGAGATCAGATGCAGTAATGTTTACTTCACCACCACTCTTCTTAATCTGGTTTATAAGGTATTCACAGCACTCCTCTAGATCTACTGTGAAACTAGATGTAATGGTTACTGTATCATCTATAGACTTGTCAAGACTCTTTATGTTAATCCAGTTTATACCTAGGAATAGTAGAGCCATCTGTATTTGTGTAGTTGATAGGTTTGCTACACTCTGTTTAAACTTCTCAAACTCTGTACCTTCACCCTTCGCTACCACCTCTAAATTAAAGTCTATTGTATGGTTGCTCTTGTATGCAGTATACTCCATACTAACTGATGCATTAATGAATGCTTCATTAGATTCTAGTAGGAAGTTCATATCTATATCTCCAGTACTCTTGTTCCCATCACATTCTGCTTTACCAGTAGCCTCCATTGTTAGAGATCCTTGTGGAATACTTGTTCCCTGTGTCTTATTAGCCTCTATGTAGGAGTCTACATCAGCTCTGAAACCATCTTCTTTAATCTCTACAGTAACACGTATCTCTCCATAGCCACTTACTGTCTTGTTTAACTTATAGCTCCCCTCTACTACGAGTCTTATTGATCCGTCATCGTATAGCTCCATGTGTGTACTATATACATCACCGACTACTGGATGTGTAAGTAGGACTACTATGAGTACGAGTCCCAGGACTAAAGCACTACTCCTCATACACACTACACCCGTCTATGTAGCTATGAATCCTATAC
>CAYXOO010000061.1:624-10506 GCA_964466845.1 uncultured Desulfurococcaceae archaeon | reverse complement strand
CTTGTCTCCAATGAGTCTTAGGAAATCTGTTACTTTAACAGTTGTTAGCGGCTCTGGTGCTGGTACTGTATAGTAGACCCCGCTCACACTCCCTATTGTTAACAATGTGCTATACTTTACTGTAGGCTGCATAAACCTTAGCAAGTGGAACACATAGTACATTGCTAGGAAGCCTATAAGTATAATCCATAGAGCCTGGTTTACAGGGTCTGGTCTCCACATGGGGTCTGGTACTGCTATTCTACCATAGGGTGGTATGTTTACCTCACGTACTGGTGGTGTGAATAGGAAGTTGAATACGTAGAAGGTGAGAGCATAGATTATAGTAAACCATAGTATAGCCCACATAATCACTAGTCTTCTAAACAGGTAAAACGGTGTAACAAGAACACCAACACTCCATGGATCATGTGATGAAGCGAAAGATATAGGACCTGGAGCATCACTCCTAGACTCCCTAGGGACAACAGTTACCATATAGCCTCCTCTAGAACTATAAACCCTTATCTCGTCATAGCCATCATAGAAAGTCTCGATCCTATCAGGAAAAACAACATCCAGTACCTGGAAAGGCAGGCTAGGCCACAGGAAAAACCTACCCCACTCTCTAAATCCTTTAAGCATTCACTACCACCCCCTATGGTATAGGTGATCGAGAGCTCTTGGAGTTGGCTAGATAGGCTAGTAGGAATCCTAGGAAGCCTAGTACTGCTACAGCTACTATTAGTATACGCTGCCACGTAGGCATGTATGCTCCATAGCTTCTACTCTGTAGATAGTCTATAATAGCCTGTAGGAAAGTAACCATGGTAACCAGAAACAAACTAAGAAGCACAAGAACCTGCTGACCACCACCCCTACCTCTCCTACCCCTAGCTCTCCTAACCAATCCTAAAACCACCTCTCCATAAGAAGAGTAGGCGAATTTGATTGGGTACAAATTTGTGCCTAGAAAACACCATATTCCAAAATTGGAACACGATAGACAGTATAAAACACCTAATCCTCCAAGACAATAGCTTAGCTTTATTCCAAATTTGGGATAAGGCTAGATGTATATCGTGTGTCTTAGGCTATGTTTTCTCTAGGTGTTTTCTTCTAGGCTATGGTATGGTCTGTATTGTATTCCAAATTTGGAATACGTGGTAGGTTATAGGCTATGCTCTATCAAGTCTTAATACTGTAGGGGGTGTCTTGTAGGGTTAATGGTTGTTCCAATTTTGGAATATGGTGTACTTGTCTACCTCTCCCTAGGTTTCTGGATACTCTTCTTTAGTTCTTGTATCTGCTTTTCTAGTTCTTCTACTAGCTTATAGTATCTCTTGATGTGTTTCTCTAACCTCTTGTTCTTGGTGTTCACTTGTGTTTCACCTCTCTAGCTATTCTTTCTAGCTCGTTGGCTATAGTTTTTAGTGTCTTAGCTATCCTCATTAGTACACGTGGATCTGCTGTTCTTGGTTTTACATGTTTTAAGCTATAGGCTATAGCTTCTAGATACTCTATAAGCCTGTGTCTATCGTGGAGTCCTTTAAACAATAGTCCTTCACGGGTGTGGAGTCTAGAGACGTATTCGTAGTGTGTTAGTGGGCCTAGATAGCATTTCCTAGTCTTCTTCCTACCACGCTTGTCCTTTACATAGTGTACTGCATACACATACTTCCTACCACCACGATCCTCAACAATATACTTAGCAACAGCCCGTCCACACCTTGGACAAACCTCTACCCTCATAGTATACTACACCGTATCCCAGATTTGGAATACGATAGTATAGTGGGTGGAAAAACAATTGTGTTTAGAGACACGGGTTCTAGGAGGCTATGGTGCTGGAGCTATTGTTCTTAGCAGCATGTCTCTCCTGGCTAGCCTCTGGGCTATGTGTGTTCTCCTTGGCTGTGGCAGGTTTATTCCGCCAAAGAATAGTACTCCTATGAGGAAGATTGTTATCAATCCTATTAGGCTCCAGAACAACACTGCCTTTACATCAGGGTTTTTGTATGCTATGTAGGCTGTAGTGGCAGCTACTATGATTAGTATGAAGCAGATGAAGCCTAGTAGTGCACTAATGTTCTGTCCCATAGCCTACCTCCTCCTAGGTATCCTCTTCCCACTAAGAGCATAGGCAATTCCTAGTCCAATCACAAAAGCTACTATGAAGCCTCCTAGTATCCAGTAGTTGCTTGTTACTGCTCTAAGTGAGCCAACAGCACCACTTACACCAGATAATGATAGGTTTAACTCTGTAGTATTCTCTATAGTCTTGTCAAACCTATAGACACTGCCGTTAGCATAAATGTATATGGTGTATTCTCCTTCTGGTATATTATATACATAGACTGTGCCGTTAGCATTTGTTGTACGTCTAGCTACTAGTGTCCCATTCCTATACAGCTCTACAACAGCATTCCTTACTGGTTCTCCATCCCTATAGACATGTATCGTTACATCAGCAGCGTATACAGTACTAGACAATACAAGGGCTATAGCTAGTGCTATAGCAGCCAACCTCTTATACACTACCCATCCCCTACTAGAACCTACGGCGATTCCTTGAAGAGACAGCAGCTATCACTACAAGTAATACAATAGCTATTGGTAGTAGCCAGAAGAGGTTAAACCTCGGCTTAGCCGCCATTATTGTAGCATTAGTGTTGTCACCAGTTATAGTTGTAGCTATGGTCTCTGTAACAGTCTCTGTACTGTATAGTGTCTCTGTAACTGTAGTTGTCTGAGTTACTGTTGATGTACTATATATTGTCTGTGTAATTGTTTCCTGGTATATTGTATAGTATATGTGGAGTAGTGTTGTAGAGTTTACATAGTCTATTAACGATGCATTGTATACTGGCTGATCACCATACATTATCACGCTTCCATCATATATTATGCTCTCTATAGATGTTGTATTAAACAACAGCTGGTTATCTAGGTACACATAGTATTTTCCATCATAAACCCTAAAGACATATATGTCATCTAGACTACCTGGTGGAGGAGCACTTCCTTTCTTAATCCTAGTAAATACATATATGTTAAAACTAGTGTTTTCATATACTTTAGCTCCATTCCTATATACAATTATGTCATAGGGTATAAGAAGTATCTCTATGGTATCCCCAGTATCTGCTAAAATACTGGTTATAAGAACTCTATTAACCCTTATATCGATACCTGGTGGGTTTGGAATTATCTCTACACACGGGTCTCCATAGTAATCTGTACCATTGTAGTAGTATCCATATATCCTTGTTGACGTATAGTAGTTAAAGGCGTTAATACTGATCTCTACTTCAACTTTCTTCCACCAACCCTCTAGTACAAAACTTTCATAGCCGTAGACTGTATATGATCGTGCATTCTCTACTTCAATAACGTGTTCTACACCATTATCTCTAAACCAAAGCTTTAACCTAGGTACATGATCACTAGTGAAGTTGAGAATATAGCCTATATCCCTAAGATCAACAACATAGCCTTCAATATAAAACACACTATTAGCTCCAGCATTAGTAGACACTAAAAGCACTAGAACCACGAGTACAGTAGCTACTGTTCTCCTCGCCTTCTCTACTAGTGGGTGTAGATGGTATGCCTACAAAGCTCTACTACTTTAAAACCAAGAAGGAGCTTCTTAGGTGGTGTAGGGAAAGGGGATATAGTCTAGATGCTTGTAGGGATGCATGGACTGGTCCAGGATATTATTATGCTCGTTCTAGAACTCATATCAGTAAGCATGTTGAGCATCTTGATAAGCGTAGGGGTAAGAAGATAGGTCGTGGATCTTGGAGGCACTTGCATGATAGTTTTGAGAGGCTTGTAAGACATACAAGGAAGGTTGCTGGGAAGCGTGTTAAGAGGCTTGTTAAACGTGGTGTAAAGCCTAGGAGAGCTGAAAAGATAGTTCTTGCTAGAACTATCAAGAGGTCTAGGAAGCTACCTAGGGAAGTCCATAGGATAGCTGGTTATCTATGGGAGCAGATACCTGGTAGATACAAGAGGGGTAGGAGGAGGAAGTGGACCTACATAGCTGTACTAGCACTAGCTAAGACAATCTATGACAAGGCTAGAAGTAAAGGCATTGACTGGAGACAATATGACTGGGTCAACGAGATAGACTGGAGTGAAGGCTATAGAGAAGCTAAGAGAACAGTAGAGAAGCTACTCGGAAGCACCAAGAGCTATGACAGGCTAAGCAATAAGGAGATCAAGGAGATGCTTAGATACTATGAACAACTAGCCAGACACGGCAAAGTAGAAGTCGAGATAGAGCTAGAGCCATGGGAGATTAAGCAACTGTTCTAACCACAATATAGCTTTTTACTCTTACATGGGATACGGTTTTCGCCTACTGTTCTATCGGGGTGGGAGAGTGGTTAGAGCTAGGTTTGTCCTGGCTGCTGCTCTTGTGCTACTCTCTCTAGTCCTCTATGTTAGTGCTGCCTGGAGCTATCTGGCTAGGATAGGGGTTGTCTATGGTAGGTTTGAGCCTGGTGGGTTTAAGAGTAGCTTTAGTGTTGACGTGGGTGTAGTCTATGCTGGTGGCTATAAGACTGTAAACGCTAGTGTTGAGGCTGTTATACCAGAGGATACAACAATGGTTTTCTGGGGTAGGCCGTCAACATACTATATCATTAACTCTAGTTCTATGGAGTCTATGGAGCTAGAGCCTAGAGAGCCAGGGAAGGAAGCTGCTACAGTAGGGTTCAACTATACAGTACTTGTATTCATGGATGGAGACTACCTAGGAAGCTTTAGCCAGGACAAGAACCTTACAGCAAGTATACCACGTGGAGAACACTTGTTCACATTCATAGTAACAGTCTACGCTCCACCAAGACTAGACAACACAACATCATTCACACTAGAGATATGGGTATCAACTAGGTAAGCCAGGTAGACAGCCATGGAGCTAGACTTTAACCAGATACTCTTTTTCCTAACCTCAATCACACTCATAGCAGCAGCTATATACCTGGTAAAGACAGCTTCTAGAACCCACAGAGAACCCAGTAGTAACAATACAGTATTATATAGCGGCATGGCTAGAACACCAGTAGCTCAAGCCATAGCAACTATTCCACAACAAAACCCTAGAAACCCCCAGAACCCAGTAGCTATAGCCCAGCCAAGCCATAACTACCCTACAGCAATAGTAGGTGAACCACAAATCTGTGGTGCTAGGACTATCAAGTTAGAGGTAGAGCTACCCAGACTACCAGAGAGGATAAGGATACCGTTTGAGAAGCTACCTAGACTCCTAGAGCTCCTAGAGTCTAGAGAAGAGAAGCCTATAGAGGCTATTGAGTCTCCTAGAGAGGAGAGTGTAGAGCACCACAGATCCGTGGTTCAGGAGGACAAGGTGGAGGAGAAGGGGGAGACTACTAGCTTTATGGAGCACCCAGAAGCTCCATGGCTAGACATCATATCTAGGGTTAGTGGTCTAGAGTTCAGTAGGGATGGGAGGAGGGTCTACTGTACTATACATGGCTGGGTACCATACATTGTAACAGTTGATGGGAGGATAATGTGTAGAGAGGGATACCACACCCTCTGGGACCCCAATAGAGAACGCTACAAACCACCTAGTAAGCAAGAGCTATTGGAGCTGAAGAGAATGCTAGACAAGCTAAAGGATGAGGTGGGGGAGCTACAGAGAGTAGCCGAGATGACACCTACTCTAGTTGCTCCACCTAGGAAGAAGGGAGAGAAGGGGATCATGGAGGAGGGGGAAGAGCTAGAGGAGCTAGAGGAGAGGGAGGAGTATGAAGAGGAAGAGCTTAGGGAAGACCATGGAGAGTAGATACATGGAGCTTAGAAGGAGGCTAGAGGAGTTCAGGGATAAAGTGATCAGGGAGTAGAGAGCTTACTGGGAAGATAGAGAGGCTCATAGCTGGTGAGCTATAGAGTGGGTAAGTATAGGAGGGAGAGGATATACTTTAACACTAGTTTGTTGATTAGAGCTGTTAATCCGTGGGAGCGTGGTCATAGGAGGACGTTAGAGTTTATAAGGATGTGTAGAGATAGAGGGTATGTCCTTGTTGTTTCAAATGTTCTTTATATGGAGCGTTTTAGGAAGAAGACCTTAGAGAGAATTAGGGATTTACTGGATGAGTACGGGTTTATGGTTGCTACTGTAGATACGGATCGTTTACTGTATAGAGCTGTAGAGTGGGTTAGGAGACACAGGTATAGTGAGTCAAGAGTTCTTGATGTAATGCATTTAATGGCTGCGGAAACGCTTAAGTGTAAATATATAGCTGCCGTAGATCGTTTTATCAAAAGGAATGCTAGGAAATTTAACCTAGTCTACATAAACTATTATATAGGTGTACCATAGCATGATGTCTCTTAAGGAGTTTAGGAGAGAAAGGAATAGAGCAGGTAGACTACTAGGACTAGTATATGACGCCATGAAACAAGGTAGAGGAGAAGAAGCCAAGAGAATCTACAGCATGTGGAAAAACGGGAAGGTAACCTATAGACAAGCACTAGCAAGACTAAAGAAGCTAGCCAACAAACACTAGCTAGACAAGACTAGATTTAAACACATGTTACAACATGTTGGTGGAGACCGATTCTAAGGTCCAATTTCTAGCTTTGCTACATCTGTTTAAACCTAGGCAAGCTAGACTGAACCACAGATCTGTGGTGCTGACTGGTTTCGCCTACTCTTCTAGTGGGGGTGTGCAGGGGTATTCTTCCCTGGATATAGTTGATTATCTCTTCTGGGATCCCTAGGCTTAGCATCTTGGTGGCTACCCATTTCCTGATGTATTTGGCTGGTAGGAGCTTGTTTTTGCTGGTGTAACTGCTTACCCATTTGCTTGTTATGTTTATTCTTGGTGGTTTCTCTAGGGTGTACATGTAGAGTACTTGTTTGCTGCCTCGTTTCCAGCTTAGTGGGTATTTGTAGAAGCTGTCTTGTCTTATCCACTTGTTGTCTATGTAGTGGTTTAGTACCTTGGCTACCTCTACTAGTCTGAGGCCTGAGTATACTAGTAGCTTGTATACCCAGCCCAGCTCTTTAGAGCTACTGCATGCTCTTGCAAGAGCTTCTAGTACATTCTTATCGCCTGGTATGTAGAGGTCTACTCCACTCCTCTTAACCTTGATCCGCCTCCATAGATCCTCTCTTCCAATGTATCTATAGAACCTCTTGTAGGCTAGCCTACTCCATTTGTTGTCCATGTCAAGTGGTTTCTGGAGGTACCTGGTGTACTGCATACATGTCTGCTGAGAAGCACCATTCTCTATGCACCAACTATAGAACTCCCCTAGTACATGGTTATCCTTGATGGGACCTAATTTACTGTAGTTAACTATGATGGGTTTAGCCGATGTAGGAGGGTCATGGACGTGGGGCTTAGGACCCACTGGCGTAGGCCTGCGTGGATTCAAATCCCACCCCCTGCACCATTCTCTTCTAGCTATTGACTAGTTGTTTTGTGATGCATTGCTGTTTAGAGCTGGTATAGAGTAGTCTATATAGTATATGCGCTCCTTGTTAGTAGGTGCGGTTGTTTTTGTCTACGGGTTTGCATTCCATAGCGTGTATACTGGTGTTATTACTACTTTGTTGATATAGCCTGCGCTGTATATCTCTATCTCTATCCATAGTATTGCCTTGTCTCTTGGCTCTAGCTGTACTGTGTTGTTTATGTGTTTACTTGGTATACTCTGTCTTATTTCTGAACAGTTAGTGTCTTCTAGTGTCTTTGGAATGTATGATCTGTATGGGCCTACTATATGGTAGTGGATGTTGTATCCTGTATAGTTCCCAGTGATCGACACGTTTACGTCTCTTATCTTGATTGGTGTTTCACCAGTATTCTCGACAACCATTAGTGTTAGTAGTTCTAGTTCCCTAGTATGCATAAACCTGCATTCTATATCGTGTATCTCTAGGCTCTGGTTATCACTTGTTAGCCTAGTATAGTTATGGCCTAGGAGGCAACAGTAGCAGCTACAACAGCTACAACAGCATTTACATATCTTATAACACTTTATATCCATGTCTGTAGACGCTATATCCACACACACGTTTGCCTTCAATGAACCTAAGTACATAGAATACGATACACCTATAGACAACAACATAGTAGATACTACTAGATAGAGTATAAGCCTATTCACAGTAGCATACACAACCCATAGCTATTAAATAAAACCTAGACCTTACCAGTAGATAATCCTAGGGTATAACAGATACAGAACAAAACTACATAGCCACAAAGCTCCGCTAAAGGAATACTCATCATCACCAACACGGCTCTGGCTGGGGAGTATTCTTCATCAATAAAACACCTATACACTCAGAGCTATTAAGTCTTAAGCTACGTTCTACAATGTAAAAGTAAAGGTTCAAGAAATCCCGATTTAGCTCTAAACATCCCAATCAATAACTAGATGTTCCTCTAGATGTTCCTTAAGTTTATCTCTCTATCACATGGATTTACGTAATAGTATAAATAATAGTTTATTACTATAGTTCTAGTACTGGTGATATCTAATACTGATGCTACATAAATTTTGTTCATTTTAGAACACAGTCCCTGTTAAATGTATTATAAGGCTTTTCAACTCTATGTACTTCATTCTTAGATAAGCTATTATGTGATTAAGACATTCAAGGTATTTAGAGGGTACACCTAGTACTACTATGGTTGTTCTCTGTTGGATAGCATAAGATGCTATGGTTAGAGCTAATTTTAAGTCTTCAACATGTTGTCTAATAGTCTTGTTGCTCTTAACTATTGGGCACAAAGTCTTCATACACAGTTCTCTCTAGTTCATTTAAGGTACTCTGAATTGATTGTATAAGCTTTGTTTTAGAATAGCTTATTTTCTCTATAGCTTTTGTGCCCGTGATTCTCATAATCTTAGTTAGTACATAGATTGCATATTGTTCTGGGTATAATGGAGCGATAGACTCAGCACCCTTATACAGTATCTCTCTTAATCTCTTCCTTCTCTACTTTAACTCTAAAACCTGTTTTCACTAATCTTTTATCTACTGTACCAGTCTTTTCGTCAACTAAGAACAAGTATTCAAGTATACCATCATCCTCTTCATCTATAAAACCATTATTAACTAGTGATAAGAGGTCTATCCAAGCCTTTCTTTTAGTTATAAATCCCCTTAAATATTCCAATAACGGCTTACGAGTAGAGATTTTTACTACTTTATCTCTTAGTCTTTTTATACTCCTAAGACTAGATAACTGTAGATCTTCTATGACTAATAGCTTTCTAGGCTTATACCTTCTAAGTACTTCATTCATATTTATACGTCTATACAATCTTATCCATGAGTAATAGTAATAATTGTCTTAGGAAGAGAAGAGTCAATACTATAGCCCTTAGGCTGCATGTACTTTCTTCCTAGCTATTATAGTGTATGCTTCCTCTAGTATTTCATTAATGGTTTTTCCTAGCTTTTCTATAGGTCTACAGTCCAATGGATTTTCTATGTATTGTCTAAAGGCTATGAGGCTATGATCTATAAGCTCTAGTGCTAATTCAGTTAGTTTGTCTTCTTTAAGTTCTATAGCTGTAGTTAATAATATGTTAAGAACTGTTGATGCATCAATTATAGCCTCTTCCACCATACATCTACTATATGTCTTTACAGCTTCTATAGCTATCTCTCTAAGTATAGAGGAGTATAGAGAGACTATGGTAGTTACATCGTTTATTGAGAACTTCTTAAGTAGTAAAGAAAGAGTTTCTCTAGCTTTACTTCTAGGAATCCCTATAACTGCTTCGATGAGCTCATAGTATTAGTTCACCAAGTTCAGTATTTCTTACTTCATAGAGACTATACACTTTTCTCATAAGTTCCTCTAAACGTAGTAAACCATATTCTCTTACTACTTTATCAAC
>CAYXOO010000061.1:0-614 GCA_964466845.1 uncultured Desulfurococcaceae archaeon | reverse complement strand
GGATCTTAGCTGGATACTTCTTACTAGATGCTCTATAAAAGATGCCTACACCAGTAATCTCTTCTACGATAATATAGCCTTATTAAATAGCTCATCAAGTACGTCTAATACCTCTTTAGAGAAAGGTCCAAATAACCATCGAATCCACTTGGTACCAGTTATCTTTTCTCCCCAATACTTAAAGGCTAGATAATCAATTAAGAAGAGTATCTTCATAAGTCTTACTCTCCCAATACCATGCCTTGCGAGCTTCATATACTCTCTAATTACGTATAGAATAAGACTAGCTAACCGTTTATTCATACCTAGCAAACCCCAATTGTTAATACCACAGTATTATTTCCTTAATAAATAATTAGAAAAGGAAAGATATAAATGTGTAGTTTTATCTTGGTCACTGAATGAACAATAGAAGTGTTAACATATAGACATAGGTGATGAACAAAGCTGGTAATAGTTAGTAACATAAGTTAATGGACTAGCTAGAAAAACATAAAAACAAGTTGTATATGAGTAAACGCTTAAGTAAGATACTGTTTAAAAGTCGTTAGAATGGAATAGTGGACCGGCCGGGATTTGAACCCGGGACCTCTCGGATGCCAACCGAGCGCTCT
>CAYXOO010000060.1:0-10510 GCA_964466845.1 uncultured Desulfurococcaceae archaeon | reverse complement strand
ACACAATATATGGTCTATAGTCTACCCATGGCTCCTTATACTGTATTATATCAGCTAGATAGATTATTATAAATGATATAAACGGTGTAAAGATGTATAGGAATAGATACATACTAGTAGCCGATAAACCAAATGTTACAACAGATGATAGAGACACTGTTACAAAATACATTACCGAGAGACTAATCACTGATAGTAGGACAAGTGCTAGATAAGCCTCTAGCAGTCCAGACAGCCTATCAGCAATAATCTTCATCTTAACAAGTATTTCTGAGAACATCAACCTGGCTTTCTTAGTAAGATAATCACCTACATCACCGCCTGCACGAACCGTTGTTATATAGCCTGTCAATAAGTCTCTAGTGCTTGGACTAGGTGTTCTCTCAGCTAGTATAGAAAATGCTGTTAAAGGGTCTTTACCAAGTACTCTTACTAGCAACATAAACTTCTGGCATACATCACTAAACTTAGGGAATATTGCTTTTGACTTAGATATTCTCTCAAAAGCATCATATGGTGATACACCACTTGTAACCATTATACTTAGATAAGCTGTTGTATACGGTAGTTCACCTTCTATAGAGCCGGCTCTTGTAGAACCTATTAGTGATGGTAGGTTTACTAGGAGTAGGAATGAGAGGAAGGGTATTAGGACTAGGAATGGGATAAGCAGTAGCATGTTAAATACTATGGCTAGAACAATCAATGCTATTGTAAAGACTGTTACCACTATAACTGAAAAACCTATGAAGCTAGCGTATGCTTCTGGATATATATGCATACCACTCCTACGTATATTGTCTGGCAGGTTTGGATAGAGACGTAGAATACCTCGTCCTATCCACCAGAAGTAAGTGTATACGAAATCCCATACCCTCATAAACCATGTACCTCTCTTGTACTTATACTATATACTACCTTATGTTATCGTGGTTAATATATTGTATAAACAGATCATAGTGGTGGGATAGCATAGAATAGTAAACCCACTATATACTATATTAGGGATAGTGTTTAATTATGTAAAGTAAGAGATATACTAGCTATAAAGAGAGATAGTGTAGGCTGGTAACTTGGTTAAGAGGATAAGGTTTACTGGGTTAAGGAGGATATTTGTTAGGAGAGCTACTAAGAAGCCACGTGATGTAGAAGAAGCAGTACATACCGTGATCCCTCTCGTAGAGCCAATCCAGGTTACACCACGTGACCCTAGCTGGAGGGTTATAGAGAGCTATTACGTCTATAAACCATTTGTTAAAGTAACAATAGCTGAGACACCAGAGGGCCCAGTCTACTATGTTGAAGAGTATGGGCTTACTGTTGAAGACAAGCTTGTATTGGATAAGCTTACACAGATACTAATGGATGAGATAAGGCCCCCTACAAAACCAGAGGAGATAAAGGATCTTAGAAGCTATGTATTCGAAGAAGCTAAGCGTATAGCCGAGAAATACCGTACAAAGCTCGGGCTAGTTGGTACACGTCGTCTAAAACTACTCTACTACATAGAACGTAACCTAATAGGCTATGGCCCGATCGACCCACTTATGAGAGACCCTAATATAGAGGATATATCCTGTAATGGCACTAACGTGCCCATCTATGTATGGCACCGTAAGTACGAGAGTATACCAACAAACATAACGTTCCTAGACGATGAGTATCTTAACGAGTTTGTTATGAAGCTTGCTCATATGGCTGGTAAGCATATTAGTATAGCATTCCCTATAGTAGATGCTATGCTTCCTGGTAAGCATAGGCTTGCAGCTACTTTTGGTCGTGAAGTAAGTGTTAAGGGGCCTACGTTTACTATACGTAAGTTCCGTGAGAGACCGTTTAGCCCTGTAGAGCTTATAATGGGTGGTACACTTAATAGCTTGATGGCTGCATATCTATGGACGCTTATAGAGCATGCTAAGACAGCTATGATAGCTGGTGGCACAGGGTCTGGTAAGACAACAACACTTAATGCTATAAGTCTCTTCATAAAACCTGGTATGAAGATCGTGAGTGTAGAGGATACACCAGAGCTTAACCTACCACACCCTAACTGGGTACAACTAACAACACGTGAGAGCTACATTGTTGGTGGTGGAGCTGGTACAGAGATAAGACTATTCGATCTAGTAAAGCTTAGCCTAAGATACCGTCCAGACTACATAATAGTGGGTGAAGTACGTGGTGAAGAAGCATTCGTGTTATTCCAGGCTATGGCTAGTGTAGGTTATGATACACCAATATTGATTAGAGATAGTAAGGGAGACATGTACCTTGTAAAAATTGGTGAGTTTATTGATAAGTTCTATAATGAGGGAGAAGAGAGAATAGCTAAGAAAGTAGATGGATACCGAGTGTTAAGCCATAACGGATACAATGTTGTATGGAAGCCTATAAAATATGTGTTAAGACACAGGGCTAACGAGGTATATGAGATAGAGTATGAAGGTGGAGGCAAGCTAGAGGCCACAGGTAGCCATAGCGTCTTTGTCTTAGACCCAGACACACTTGATATAATTGAGAAACCTGTTTCAATACTAAGCAGAGGAGACTATGTTATATCATTCAATAGTGTTAGAGACTATAATAGCTACCAAGTCGTAGACCTTATAGACTTAGTTAAAGACTACAGTACTGTATACGTAGATAATATACCGTACGAGTTAAAGATAAAGATAGGTAGAAACCCTGTACCAATACAAGAGTATATAGTGTTAAGAGAGAGAATTCCCAAAATAGAAGAGAGCAAGACACGTATTAGGCTACTTAGAAGCAAATACACTCTCCCAACAAAGCTATTGCTAGATGAAGACCTAGCATTTGTATTTGGAGCATACATAGCTGATGGATACATCAAGGAGCATAGAGGTAAACGTATATGCTTTACATTTGGTGTGAGAGAGAAGGATATAGCTGATAAAGTAATCAGTATAATGTATAGGAAATTCAGTATAAAACCAGTTATTGAATACCGTGGCTCATACACAATCTATGAATACCCACATACACTATTAGCTACCATATTTGAGAAACTCCTTGGAAGAAAACTTGTGGAGAAAAAGATACCAGTAGAACTATGGAGATCACCTAAGAGTGTAGTTAAAGCATTCTTCTATGGATTAAGAGCTCACTCACGTAAGACCCTTAAGAGGAGATACACATGCTATACGACAGCTAATAAGGAATTAGCTTACCAGCTACTCTGGCTAGCACGATACGCTGGTTTCTACTCAGAACTCGTAGTAGAGAAGGGAAGTAGAAAGAATGCTGGAAAGACATACTATAATGTACTAATCTACCTTGATGAGACGTATAAGAAGCCTAATGCTTCAGAGAGAATACCTGTAAAACCAATCCTTAGACTGATAAAGTATACTAAACCCAAATTAATGCCTCTTGATATAACATATATAGTGAGAAGAGAGTTTATATCAAAGAAGACAGCACAAAAAGTACTTGAATGGATTAAGAAGAAGGGTTCATTTACAGACTTTAGTAGAGAGTACATGGAGAAAATAAATGCTTTAATCAATGGAGATATCATTGTATTAAAGGTTAAAGATGTTAGGAAGAAGGCTTACCATGGATATGTCTACGATATCTCAGTACCTGGTACAGAGTCTTTCTTTGGAGGAAATATACCAGTTCTACTCCATAACACTGGCCATGGTGGTTTATCTACTATCCATGCTGAGACTCTAGATTATGCTGTTAAGAGGCTTACTAGTCCTCCAATGAATATTCCTCCAACTTATATGAAGCTTATGAATGTGTTTATACATATAAACCGTGTTATTACTAGGATTGAGAAGGGTATTGTGAGGGTCCAGAGAAGGATTAGTATTATACAAGAGGTAGAAGACTTCAACAAGTACATTACTATAGCAGAGTGGGATCCAAGGACTGATCAGCACAAGGTGTATCTAGAGAGGAGTATCCACCTTAAAGACGTAGCTGCTAAACGTGGTCTTGATGTGGAGGATATTATTGAGGAGATATACCGTAAAGCAACCATATTGAACTGGATGATCTATCGTAACATAACCAATGTATGGGATGTATCAAGGATTATATTCAACTACTACTACGACCCAGCATCTGTGTATAGGAAGGCTGTTGAAGAACTACAGGAGATGGGTAGAGAGACAGAGGAAATGGCCATACCTAGACCAGCTATTGTAGCTCCAACAGAGACTCTTGGTGTTGGAGAGACTGAACGTATGATCTCTAGTACAGAGGTTACAGAAGAGTCTACTAGAGAACTCTTTGGACGTACTAGAGAGTTACGCAGGCGATGAACTCACAGTACTGATCTCCCATAGCTATACACTTTGTCTCTCTAACCTTTACCCTATGTGGACTCCATAGCTTTTTGTAGAATCCCTCTATAATAGCTTGTGTAAGTAGCCCCATAGGTCTATTCTCTCTCCTATATTTTGAACACTCTATGTTATTGTATATCCTAAACACTACTTCTCCATCACTAGCTTTATTCATTACAACATCTACACGTCCCCACCCAAGAGCTTCTAGTAGGTGTATGAATGACTTAGACAATAGGTTATACTCTTCCTCACTACTTGGTTCACCATAGATACTTGAAAGCATCCAGTAGAGTCCCTCACCAAGAGAGTATCCTACACGGTTGATAACTATAGCCATCGTGATACCATATCTATCTCTAGCATCAAGTAGTGCATTAAATGCCTTCTGTGGGATAACAATAGCTCTCTCATTATTAACCATTATAGGGAACAATCTGGGAAACAACATCCTGTCTTCACTAATAACTTTATTAACCTTTAACACACCCTCAATACTCTTTAAATCAGCTTCAATCTCTTCAGCACGCTTACGATCAACCGTCTCAGCTATAATCACTATAAATGTCTCCTTTTTATCACCATAGGCTGGCTCAGGAGTAATAACCTTCATAATATTAGCGTCATACTTTGATACCACATTACTTATATCCCTAAGTATACCTATCCTATTAACAACTCTTAATACATAAGCTACTGTAGTAACAATCTCTGGTTCTTTAGTAGAAATAACTGTATCAATATAGAATGCTGGTGTATAAACCTTTTTACCTGGTTTCCTTATTCTTATGTAAGCCATATACAATCACTATTAAAAATATTATACATAGCGATATATAAGTTCTAATGCATAGACTTAGTAGGGTTTAGATACATGTATAGAAGCTATGACTAGTGCTTAGAGAAACTAAGACGCCTTCTCAATCTTAACTTTAACGTCACTATCAATCTCCATGATGGTCAATAGTATCTTAGCTTCTTCTCTAATCCTATCTCTTAACTCGTCTAGTCTCTTAGCACCAAACAATTTCTTCTTCTTAACAACAAGTTCTACAACAACAAAGCCTTCCTCAAAATAGACGTTGAGACTAACTAGTCTATATCCATGATAAGAGAGTACATCCTCTAGTACGTCTTTAAGCTTCTTCTTAATCTCTTCAGCATCAATAATACGTACCTTCTGCACTGGAGCTTCTACAGTAGTAACTCCTTTCCTCTTAACACTTGTTCTAATAAACTCCTCAATCCTCTCTAGTTCACGTTGTGTAATAGTTATTGTCTTGCCATGTGGGAACTCACGTGTCTCTTCTTGAGCCTCCCCTACACCACCAATCCTAAAAATCCTTATACCAACATCTTGTTTTAAGAGAGTTGTTATAAAGTGAGCTAACGCTCTTAAACCAACAACCCGTTTACTACTAGAAGGCTCTGACAAAGCTGTTGATATAATCCTCCCGTTCTCCATGTATATAACATACCTCTTTTTATCAACATTAGCTGTCAACAAGTATTCTCCTTGATTAAGCTCTTCAACCAGTTTAAGGAAACCATCTAACCCAACAGTCTTTCTCGTATAGAAAGTACTCCTACGTATAAGGTCTGCTTCAAAAGTTATATCATTTAGAGCATTCATTCTATGTAGATCTAGTGGTAGCCTCGATATTATATCGTAGACTTCTATCCTCTTTCCCAACTCTATATCGTTCCTCACTATGTTCTTATGCTACTATATACTCTTTTCATCAAATACATGCCTACTCTATGTGGTAACATATAGGTTAAATCAAATATATTATTAGCTCTACTAGAAGGTTATAAGCATTCTAAGACCCCTGGTTAGAGGTATAGGAGACCACTAGTAAGATTCCTTAGTGCATAAAGTTCTCTCGACCCAATAATATCCTTTGGTATAAGTATTATGACGTAGTCTCTACTAGTTAGTTTCCTAACAATACTATATATGACTTCATACACTCTCTCAATACCATAAGCCATTAGTAGTCCTACAACATCCTCTATTATAATAGCTATAGAGCCGCCACCTACTTCACTCCTAACTTTCTCTATAAAGTAAGCAGTATGGACTGGATCAAAGCTTATATCATACCTTAACACACCCTTCATAACCTCTATAGGCCTTGTTGTTGAACTAACACCTCTAGTAACATTAAGTACATGTATAACCATGGGTTTACTCATAGACTCTATCTCTTCTGTAAAATACATGTAGATGTTGCCAACAAGGTATTCCTGTAGATAACTACCAGGCCATGTGATAAGTATTATAGTTGATGGAATATGTGTCTTACCAAAGATATCAATAAGGGTGTCAACGACTCTTAATGCAAACTCTTTCTTATATAGACTATATCTTCTACTATAGTATTCTATACCGATTATCTTTGGAGTCTCCTTTAATATAACATCAATAACTGTTAGTTTATCATACATTTTGTGATGAAGCACTACTAATTCTTCAAAAATTGCAGACTCTATATCCATTAATAGTACAAGAACTATTACCTCTAGTAAGCCAGTTGTAAACACTACACTTGGAGTATAGAATACTTGCTCAATAAAAGAAGAAGCTATATAGCTTGTCAATAGTATTGAGTTTAGGAGCAAATGTAGTTCACGAGCCCATTCTCTCCTGTAAACAAACATTATAAGGAGACTAGCCCAGATAACCAAAAGAGATATAATAACTACTATTACTGCTTCACTATAGCCTACTAGCTGGAATCTACTAGTATCTAAGAATCCTAGGTATGTCCCCAATACAAGTACTGTCCAGAGAACCCCCAGTAGTATACATAATTTGTTGTGTTGCCTATACTCTTTCTCTCCATAAATCTTTGTCTCTAGAGCACTTATATCAAACTCTCTCTCAAGAATAATGACTGGTAATACAACAGTATGAAATGATATAATTACTAATAATAGTGATTGCAGTATAGAGAGTAGTATTGAAGCTAGTGAAAACTCTAGTATAGAGAACACTATAAACAATAAAGAGTATATACCTATGATACTGGATATGTATTTAAACCACTTAAACCTCCTATACCTATAACCTAGTGAGACAAAACGTGCCAAGAAATCAGATACTACAACGATCTGTACCGTATTAACAACAACATGTGGGTAGTCTATGCCGACACGTTGTGCTCCAAAATATACTTGTAGGAGTAGATACGCTATAGTGATCAGCAATAGAGCTGTAGAACTCCATAAATACCACTTACTATGCTCTCTATAAATACCGCCTATACCTATATCCACAACACAATACCCTCAATACAGTACCTATGATACCCCAAAATGACTCTATCTGCACCTAATACATTCTAGACAATACAATAGTATATTAAACTAGCTATCTAACAAGAGAAACTATAGCGGCGTATCCATTAAGACCAAGTCTCTTATGCTAAGGCTCTTACTTAACAGTTAGTGCACCAAGTACCTTAAACCCGTCAACATCAATAGCTGCCTCATAGTACTTACGATCAATTGCTCCAAGCCTCATCTTAATAGGTGTAAGCCTTATAACAAGACCCTCTCCACCACGATCAACGTAGTCAAGCCTTATAACAACATCAGCCATAAACTCCTCTACACCAGGTAGTTGTATCTCTGTAAACAATGGTATTTCACCAATGATTATGGTTGTTAAATCTCTTTCAGCTATAGCATTAAACAACATATTGAGTACACTAGCTACATCACTAGGACTTAGGCTACGTACAAGTGATGACAAACTATCAATAACTAGGTTCTGGTAATCACCACTACTAATATCCTCAAGTATCCTCTCAGTAGTCTTCAACACCTCATCATAGCTTGCAAGAGGAAGGGCTGTCTCTAGACTAAGGTATTTCTCAATAAACTCCTCTAGCCTCTCAAACTTCAGTAGTCTTATACGGTCTAGAAACAGTGATCTAGGCTCTGTTAGTAAGAAATACTTAGTCTTCTCCTCGTGATAAATAGCTCTATTATATGCATAGTGGACAGCTAGTGTAGTCTTACCAGTGCCTGGGTGTCCAACAATATAGACAAGCCCTGGCCTAGTAAATCCGCCGCCTATGGCTTCGTCTAGCCCGTGTATCATAGTCTTGATTATACGATAAGCCATTATCACACCCATTTATAGTATATGTAAATGATTACTTATTAAACTATCTTAAAAGCATCTAAGAGCTCTTTTACATCTCTATTTTAAGAGAAGCAAGTTGTTCAACAATGGCATCAAGCTCTCTATTACTACGGCTACACACCATTATAACTGTATCTCCTGGGTTGAGTCTAGACATTAGGTGTCTTAGCCAGAAGTACATGTCTTCACTTGTCTTAAACATATCAACTAATACCTTATCCCTTACAATAAATAATCTAGAATTACTCCTACCCAAGTACTTGTTTACAAGAGATATACAGTAGTCTACATGGCTAAGCCTATTATTGATAAACACCACCTTTACACCATCTATAGTTGTTGTTGTAGGAGAGAAGGTCTTTGGTGAATAGACTACTATGAAGCCTCTATTCTCCTCAAAAAGCCTCTTCACATCAACCTTAATAGCTTCTTCTTCAACTAGGAAGTAGACTACATCTATTTCTAGACCAGCCATTTGTTTTATAATAGCCTCTGCAATAGACTTTGTATTAACATCTAGTGTACTGACATGTATAAGCTTTGGTGTCTTAGCACTAATGCTTAGGCCAGGTACTTCTACTAGTTTAGTCCACCAAGATTCTCTGAATCCAAGGAGTATACTAGGCTCTATATGTTCTATCCAGTAGGCTCTGGCAACTAATCTAGTTATGTAGACTAGTAGTATAATCAATGGTGCATCAAATGCTACTAATCTATATAGAGATAGAGCATCAACTATCACTAGGAATGATGATGTGGATAAAAGGATTATAATGAGTTTAACGACTTGGTACCCAAGTTTATAGACGCCAGCTATTAAGTCTTCTCTAAAACCAGCAATCTTTATGAATGGATAGAGGAGTATAGTCAGTGAAACTACAAGTAATAGTATTGATGCTAGATATATAGATTCAACACTAAATACACAGTATAGAAACCTTATACAATAGTGTATTGATAGGATGAGGAGTCCATAGACTATGATACTATATGTATGGTCCAATCGGATATTTCGTGAACCACTAGTACTTGGTAATGCTAGTACAGAATGTAGAGACATAGCTAGTAACACGTATAGCACAGCTATTACTAAGTGTATTGATACAGTATAGAAACTATAGAGTGTTGGTATAGAGAAGGCTATACATGTACTAAGAGTTATGACTACAGAAGCTATTATGGATAGTATTGAAAGTGCTAGTAGGGATTTAAAGAACTTTACTGTAAATACTATACATGTAAACCTAGTCCATAGAGACTTTAAAGCCTCTATCATATCCTTAATCGCTAACCCCGTAGAACACTATCGTTTAAGACTATATATAAACGTATTGCACATAATTTAAGTCTTAAACCACTTATCTAGAGAAACCTCTCTAAAACCATACACATACTGGATAAGTAGCTCTAAAACACTATCCGGAACACTCATTCTCCCCTTAATGAAACTCTTTAGCTCACCAGCACCCGGGTTTTTGAGAACAGGTCCTCTAGATAATGCATAAGCAATACTCTCTCTAATCTGCCAATTACCTACTGGGAACATGTACTGTGGCTCTACTTCACGTAGTATAGCTACACGAGCTTGTCTACCAATTCCATGGAGGTACTGGAGTATGCTTGTTCTAGCAGCATAGTATCCACCATCCATGATATCCATTCTACCACTATGTGTTTCTCTAACAACTAGTACTGATGGACTAGAACCCGGGTTCCATAAGCTATGTGGCCTCCATACCTCTATCCATAGACCCCTATACTTCCCAGGAGCTAGTACCACGACATACTTGTTGTATAAATACTCTACATAATAGACAAGAGTGTTGTTTACACTAGGCCTAGTCCTTACAGTAGACAATAGCTTATCACCAAGTATTGAGTCAACAGCTGTTATACCCCATCTAGTAGGTACTAGTCTCCTCCTCCCAGATACCCCTAGGAAGCCTATAGTCAATGCTCTAACTATAGTGTAGAAGTCTACACCACCTCTATAGAGCCTCCATACAGCTTCACTTGCTCTCATATCATCCCATAT
>CAYXOO010000059.1:6572-10617 GCA_964466845.1 uncultured Desulfurococcaceae archaeon | reverse complement strand
GAGACATATACTACAGTTCTACAAGAGATTAATAAGAACATGAGTATAGCTACTGCATTATTCTTTTAAGCTACTGTATATCTTGTATAATGCTTTCTCAACTTCTTCTATACTTGGTCTCTTCCATGGCTCTGGCTGTAGCATTTGTTTCAACAATTCTCTCAATTCACTATCCTCTATAGGCTCTAGATGAGTGTCTAGGTCTACATCATCTATTTCATCACCATTTATTGTATCTATACCCAGGAGCTCTAGCAATAGATTAGCAACCTGGTATACATCAACACGGTTTTCAACACCACGTTTCCTAGCTTCAACCCTTAAGTCACGGTATAGCTGTTCTGGAGCACAATAACCTGGTGTACAACCTGTAATCTTGCTATAACGGCTTGTCCTAGCTAGTAGTCTTGTTAGACTAGAGAAATCACCTAGTTTTACAACACCATTGTTGGCAAGTACATTACTAGGCTTTATATCTCTATGGACTAGGCCACGGCTATGTATATACCTTAGTGCATCACATACCTGTAGACCAATGACCAGTACGTCTCTAAAACTAGGTCTCCATCCACAGCTAAGCTGGTAGTCTAGAGAGCCTTGGTTAGCATACTCATATACTAGAGCAGGTAGTCTCCTACCATAGCCTAGGATCCCTATTACACCAGGGTGTTGGAGGGAAGCTATTGTCTCAGCAACTTCTCTTATACGGTTATAGAGACTAGGCTTTATAGTTGGTGGTATAACCTGCCTATTACTCTCCTCAAATACATACCTATAGTCAATAGGTATTTTAACAACAAACTCTAGATCACCTGCTCTGCAATAGTAACAACAACCCCATCCACCACACCCAATCCTCTTACACTCGATAAAGCCATCATAGTCTATACCATAAACGTATGTCTTGCCCCAGTAAACCCTACAACACGTAGCCCCACTCAGATCAAGTGGTTTAAACCCATAGACTCCAACACTATACAATTCACTGGTAGACGGGAGAACACTAGATACCTCATAATAAGCCTCTCCACTAGTAAATACTCTAAAACCCCTTCTGTAAACAACAGGTATACCAGGTTCTTTAACAACAATTTCTAGTGGGAGAGACAACCTAGTACGTGTTACTGTGGATACCTCTAACAATAGATCAAATGATAGAAAGCCTCTATCAATAGGCTTTACATAAGCTACCAATGTACACTCACTACCTGGTTTACAGACTATTCTACTCGATACCTTACCTACCTGGAAATACTCTTTAGGAAAGATAACATCTTCTACAATAACTGGTATACGCTCCTTATTAGTAATTCTAACAATAATTTTCTCCCATACATTATGAGTAAGAGACTTATTATCAATAGATGCTGTAATAGACGGCTTCCTATTTATGAGATCTAGACAGTACCTAAGATCGTCGTAGAGACTACTATACTCGCTTAACCTGTTGATACATAGACTAATACTATCCAGTGTTTTCTCATAGACACTTATCTCTCCATAAACATTCTTACCAATTAATCTTGATACAATACTTTCTAGAAAACCTAGTGCATCAACAAGACTCTTCTCCTCCCAATCACTAGACAATAGATCAACTAGTTCCTTTGCACCCGGGTGATTACTTATTTTACTAGTTATTCTATCCAACAAGTATAGGTTCTCAATTATCCTCTCGCAATACTTTGATGCAACACTTACATCCATAGACTTCTCTATAGAATACATGTTATTCCATATAAGCCTTAGATACTTCTCTCTCACCCAATCGGCTAGCTTAGAGAACAATTCTCTAACTCTAGTAGACGAGAGACCTAGCAAACCATACTTAGCCTCACCTAGTACCTCTAACCCTAGATCTCCTAGTAATAGGTAGTAGCCAAGTGCTTTCCTATAGCAGCCACTACATAGACGCCTTAACACTATATCAGTTGTATCAAGACACACGCTATCCCAATCTATATAGTCTCTAAGAATAGCTACTCTAGATGATAGACCAGCTATTAACAACTGGTCATTATCTGCTAGACATAATCCCCTGATACTACCTCTTAGGCTCTGGGATACATAGGCTATACTTCCGTCTCTGTTATAGAATATTATTTTACCTCTTAAACCAACTATAATGTATTCTCCATCACTACTCCATAGGATATTCTCTGTATAGTCTGGCTTAACACCTAATCTCTTACACCATAGAATATCTTCTCTCAATGGATCTGCTAGACAGACACTATTCTCAGTATAGAAAGCTATTAATTCACTACTAGGGCTCCATGAGATACCATATACCTTCTCACCATACTCTCTAGGAACATCTATTCTATGAACAACAGATCCGTCAACACCATATATGTTTATAACTTTATAGTTCCCAACCACAGCAATTAACCTCCCATCACTACTCCATGATAAGTCATTGAGGTATGCATTAGAGTATCTTGTCTCAATAAGCTTTCCCTTACCTATATCATATAGTAGTAGTCTTCCTCTAAGAACCTCGGACCCGTTTGCTTCATCAAGATAGTAGTATCTTGTAACAATAGCTAATATCTCACCACTTGGATCCCATTCAATAGCATACGGTTCTTCATACCTAAATGGATCCTTCCTGCCTTCTATCCACATTCTCTCCCTATTATCTAGATCATAGAGTATAATTGAGCCTCTAAAGTATTTACTGTCTGTATCACGTGCTTTCCATCCACAAGCTATTGCTAATAAGCCGTTAGAGCTGCTCCATGAGAGACTAGTGGCTACGCCTCTACACATATCTAACCTACTTGATACAGTACCATCTCTATTAACAAGGACTAGTTCACCAGAGCTAGTACCAGTTGCAACAATACCTTTCTCCGAGATCCATGTGAGACAGTTTACACTACTACCTAGATCACTTGTAGTAGTTGCTACAGTATATACTCTACTTGGTACTCTACTAGCTACTGTATTGAGTATATCAACTGGTTTTTTCTCGCTAAGAACCTTTCTTAAGTGTAAAAGTACTAATGGTTCACCTTCTCTTAGATCGCTTGCTATTAGACTAGCTATTTCCTCTCTAGAAATACTCTCTAGTAAGACCCTAAGATCTCTTAGTAACAGTACTCTTATACGGTGTCCATATCCTCTAGTAATTCCATTGAGATACCTATTGATCACTTCTTTATCTATACTAGTTAGTGCATGTAGTAGGGTTTTAGAGATAATGTCTAGTAGTTTCTTACTAGGCTTCTCATCTATGTAGGAGAGTAAACAGTCTATTGCCTCTAATGGTTTCTTACTAGCTAGTTCTACAATATACTCTATTGCCCTAAGATACTCGTTTCTCTTAAACAACCTTGTTACTAGTGAATCTATTTGTCTAGCTTTTTCACGGAATACTCCACATTTATCTATAGAGTCTCTAGACACCCCCTATACCCGAATCTATAACTTGTCTACTGAATCTTTAATATCTTCCTCCGTTTTCGGAGATAGGTTTATTAGGGCTGGGTGTAGAGTTTGTTTGCGTGGTGCCGGGGACTGTGAGGTTTTTGGTGTGGGTTAGGTATAGGGGTGATGCTGATCGTAAGCGTGTTGAGGGAGTTGTTGAGAGGTATAGAGATAAGCTTAGGTTTACTAGGGCTGGTGGTGTTGTCTATTTTGTTGAAGCAGGTGATCCAGGGGTTGCTAGAGCTTTTGTTGAAGAGCTTTATAGGAAGCTTGGTGGTGTTGTACGTGTTTATAGGCTTAGTGATCTAGAGTTTAAGCCTAGTCCTAGAAGACTCGTATTTAAGTACGGGTTTAGTGTGTCTAGTGAGAGACTATGGGGTTATATAGAGGCTTTTATGGCTAGTCATCGTGGTGTACTAGTTAGTGAGATAGCTGGTACTAGAAGGTATTCTGTATATATACGTAGTGAAGGAGAAGTTGATACAAGAATTAATGTATTTGATAAGAATGGTGGTTCAATAGCTGTTTTTGAACTTGAAGGCTATAGTAGAGCAGTTGATACATTCTATAAGAGATTGTCTGAATACCTTGAGTCTCTAGGAGGTGTAGAGGT
>CAYXOO010000059.1:0-6562 GCA_964466845.1 uncultured Desulfurococcaceae archaeon | reverse complement strand
GGTGTATGTACAACTGATTACCTAGAGAAACTACTTAGTATAGCAAAACGGATCAATAGATCCGATATAGAGAGTCTAGTTAGAATGCCTACTAATAAACTAGTTGAGCTATGGAATCATGTACTTAAGGATGAAAACGAGTATCTAGATAAGTGTAGTTTTACAATAGAGGATCCAGAGATTGATAGAGCTTTTCGTGGAGAGTTCCAGTTAGCCAGATTACTCATAGCAACAGCATTGAAGATGAAAGGTGAAGAGATCGAGAAGATCACTGGTCAGTTTAGAGAGGAAGAATACCAGGTTATAATGGATTTTGAGAAATACAAGATATTCGACACACTATCTATAGAGCAGATCGTAGAGTATATTAGAAGGAGAAAAGGCAGGGTATACGAGTTTATAATGGAGTACTATAGGAAGCAGTATAACATACTAGATATTGCATGGGCTAACCTATTAAGAGATATGATGAGTGCTATACTTAAGAGATACGAGGATCGTAGGAAGAAGATGGAAGAAGCAGTTATAGCCTATATAAAGAGGTTTGGATTAGAAGCAACTGTTCTAGAGATAGAAGATGTTGTTAAGAAGACTATGGAGGTTAACAGACTGCATAGAGAGTATATGGAGAGTGAAGAGAGGCTTAGAGAGATTGAAGAGAGAGTTGCAAGAGAGATAGAGGCTATCCGGAGTGAGTTTAGGAGTATTATAGAAGCTATTGAGGCTGGTAAGAGTGTTGATCTAGAGGCTTTGTCTAAGAGGTATGAGGAGCTAGAGAGTAGGATTAGAGAATATGCAGGACAACTATATAGGCTTTTGGAGAAACTTGGTGTTGAACAAAGTGAGCTTGAGAAGCTAAGACTAACTAGTAGTGCTAGAGAGTTTGTAGAAGCTAGTCTAAGGGTTTTAGAAAACCTTGTTGATAAAATAAACTCTAGAGTTAGAGAGTATGAAGCTTTACTCAAGACTGTTAGCATAGAGAAAGAGACACTAGCTAGTAGGGTTAGAGAGCTAGAAGCTATTGTAAAAGGTGTATCTATAGGGCCAGTAGTTGTTGAAGAAGAAGCACGTGGACTTGTAGAGACATACTTGTCTAGAATATATACTAGACTAACGAGTGGTGTAGAGGTATATAACCCTGTTGATGATAAGAGGGTTGGCATTAGTAAATGGGATTATGTAGAGTTCTTAGCTGGTAAGCTTGGTAGGAGAGGGTTACTGTTTGTTAAGAGACGTGGTATTATAAGTAAGAGAGACTACATTGTTGTTGAACTAGCTATTGTTTCACACGAGGACTCTTTTGAGAAACAAGGGTTTGATAATAGACGTATAGGTCTTAGCGAGATACTACCAATAGTAACTGATAGGCTATCAACAAGTGTTTCAAACAACTACTACCACTTACTAGTACTAGCTAGTCCTACAGGTTTTAGTGATAGAGCCTTGGAGTTTATAGCTAGTAGTGAGTACTATAAGAGGTTCTATTCAAAGAATCTAACAGTCTATCTAGTGGATCTACTGACTGGTAAGCTACACTATAACGACATGGATAAAGCTGCAGAGTCTAACAAGGGCCTTGCTGAACCAGAGTATCCATGGGAGTCTATTAAGAGGGTTATAGATTTCATGGAGAGCGATGAAGCTATTGTAGAAGCTAATCGTAGAGGTTCTCCACCATACCTACCAGTACAGTATATTGTTGAGAAAACTGGTGTTTCTAGGGACTTAGTTAGAGTTGCTTTAGAAGAACTAGCTAGTAGGGGTAGAGGCCGTGTGTCTAGACTTAGTAGTGGTAAGACTGTGTTTGTATATAGGGGTGTGTAGTATTGAGTGAGAGACGGGCTAGAGAGATACTAGAGGAAGCTGCGAAGAGGCTATTACCAGCAGTAGGCTATCTTGTAAACCCTACAGCAGGCTTTATTGCATCAGCATTTATATTCTTTACATGGCTAGTAAGCCGTAGAAGAGGGGGGTCTAGGAGAAAGCTTTCTCCTATAGAAGCTTTAGAGGATCGGCTTATAGAGATTAGAGAAGAGATAAACAGTGTTTCTAGTGGAATCAGTGTTAGAGAAAAGGCTTTAGAGAAAGCTAGTGGTTTGCAGAGAGAAGTATTAGCTAGAGAGATAGAGTTGTTAGAGAAGCATCTTAGGGAGCTAGAGGAACTCTATAGGATCGAGCATATAAGGTACTTGTCATGGAGGCTTATACTAAAGACTAGAGATGAGAAGTTGATAAAAGCTGTTGAAAAACTCTATGAGAAGATAGAGAAGGGGCTAGACCCCTCTAGCGAGGAGTATAGAATTCTTAAGAAGCTAGAGGAGTATAGAGAGAAGGGTGTGTTGAAAGAAGTTGTTGTTGAGAAGATACTTGAGTCTCTAACTAGATAGTTTTTCAATTTGGGGGGATAGGTATATGTGTATAGAAAGACATAGTATATCTATGTGTGTGGGTGGGAGTGTATGGTGTATGATCTAGTTAAGAGGCTTGGTAAGAAATTCGGTTTTGGTAAGTCATGGATAGAGAAGGTTAGTGTTGAAGAACTTGAGAGGGAGCGTGTTAACCTTGACAACCAGATAATGATGTTGTCTAGAGAGATCACCAGGCTAGAGAATGAGAAGAAGAAGTTGTTCCAAGAGGGTATTGGTAAGAGTGTTACTGAGAAGATGTTGCTTGCAGAGAAGATTAAGGACTTAGACTTTGAGATTAAGGCCAGGCTTAGAGAGTACAACAGGCTTATGAAACAGAGGAGAGCCTTATCAAACCTTATAAGGCTTAAGAAGTGGGAGAAGAGACTTAAAGAACGTGGTATATGGGAGAGGATTAAGAGTATTGAAACCGACAAGCTAATCAATATACTGAGTAGTATAGAGTTTACTGAGGAACAGTTTGACAGGAATATTGATAAGATTAACGAGATTCTTGGAGAACAAGTTGCTAGAGTAGAAGTTGACGAGTCTACACGTGAGATTATGGAGCTGTGGGAAAGGGTTGAACGTGCAGAACTTGCTCCAGAACAAGCTGTTGAGGAGCTTAAGGCTCGTGTAAAGATAGAGGGTGTTGAGGAAGAGAAGGAGAAGGAGGAAGCATAGGAGAAGTAGCTACTAATACACTCTACACCTGCCTATGGTGTGTAGTTTAATGGGTGTTGATGCATCTAGTTTCATCTATGAGGAGCTTAGGAAGGCTAAGAAGAGGTTTGAGAAAGCATATAGTAGTGGAGACTATAGGTTAGCTAGGATACAGGCTAAACGTGTTGCTGAACTTCTTAGAGAACTTGCTAAGTATAGGCCTTGGAGCAGGGATGAGTATCTACGGATGGCTAGTGAGTATGAGGCTATAGCTGAGAGTCTTGGTGGAGAGACTATTGTATCTAGTAGGGGTGTTGGCGGTATAGAACTTGCTCGTAGGAGGATGCATGGTGTTGTAGAGTCTAGTGAGATAGCTGGGCTTGATAGAGAGTTTGAACTAGAAGCTGAGAAGCTTATAGCTAGAGCTGATGTGTCTTGGGATGATATAGCTGGGCTTGAGGAGGCTAAGAAGAGTCTTATAGAGGCTATATACTATAGTCTAGCCAGGCCAGAGAAACCAATTAAGATAGAGCCTCCACGTAGATTCCTACTCTACGGCCCACCTGGAACAGGAAAGACACTACTAGCTATGGCTGCCTCCAACATGCTTAAAGCAACATTCTTTAATGTAAGCGTTGATCGTGTGTTGTCCAGGTATGTAGGTGATAGCCCGAGGATGATAGCTGCAGTGTTTCGTGTAGCATATCGTAGAGCACCAAGCCTAATATTCTTTGATGAGATAGAGAGTCTTGTTGTTAAGAGGGATACTGGTAGAGAGCCAGCTACTGGTGTTGTACAGACATTTCTAACAGAACTAGATGGCTTCAAGTCTAAGAAGCTTGAAAAACCAGTAATCGTTATAGCAGCTACTAATAAGCCATGGCTACTAGACGAGGCCATACTATCAAGGTTTGAAAAACGAATCTACACACCACTACCAGACCGGGAAGCCCGGATACAGATATTCAGGCTAAACCTAGAGAAGAAGGGATTTGAAATAGAAGGTATAAGCTATGAAGAACTAGCCGATCTAACAGAAGGCTATAGCGGTAGAGACATAGCTAATGTATGTCGTGAAGCAGTAATACTAATGCTGAGACGAGTAAACCCAGACATATACCGGAGAATAACAACCATAAAAACACTAGAGGATTTAGAGAAACTAAAATACCGTGTAGAACCAATCAAGAGGGAAGAACTATTAGAAGCCATACAGAAGATAAAGCCACCAATAACAAAGAAAGACATAGAAAAATACATTGAATGGATGAAACAACATGGCTAACCCCTCCCTCTACAAAAATACTACTGGGAGGGGTCTTGAAGCCAAGAGCTAAGAGTCTGTACTTAGTAGCACTAATCCTCATGGTTATAGCACCTATACTAGTATCTTCCACTATAGAGACAAGACCCCATACAATAGAGAACAAGCTAGGAGAGTATACACAAGACAATAGAGGTATAAGACTAGATGCTATCAAAGGATATGCACTATACTTTGATGGAGAAGACGACTACCTAGAAATACCAGACATCACAAATCTAGGACTACCAAACGGTAGCCAACCAGGAACAATAATGGCCTGGATAAAACTACTAAAGAAACCAAACCAATGGAGACACACATACGCTTTCGCTGTATCCTATGGAGACTGTAGTTGTGGAGAAGCTAGATTCATAGGGTTTAAACAATATGATGAGACACATGTATACGTTTATGGAGGAGGCTATTGTAGTGACTACGACGTATGGTATCTCGTACCACTAGACAAAGTATATGGTAGATGGATACATATAGCACTAGTATATGATGGAGAAACACTAAAGCTATACCTAAACGGGGAATTAGTAGCACAAAAACAAGTAAAACTATATACAGACACAGATGAAGAACCACTAAGAATAGGTAGACAGATAAACTATAACCCCGAGTACTTCCCAGGAATAATAGATGAAGTAAGGATATACAATAGAGAACTAACACAACAAGAAATACAAAGCATAATAATAGGGAATGATCTAAGAGAGAACCTAGTACTACACTTCTCGTTCGACAATATAAGGCCTGGAGATACCATAGTAGAACCAGACTTTGGTAAAGGAAAAGCTATAGTACATGGATGTCCTGAAATAACTCCTAGGCTAAACTACAAGATACTATGGTATGAGTCTTTTCCTAGATTAAAACCATTAATGATAAACGGCATAAATCCATTGTATACTCATACTAGAGGAGTGACAAATATATTACCAAGTAATTGGAGCGACTATGATGTACTAGTATTAGAGAAGCCTATACCCTACGATATTAGAGAATTTAAAGGACAACTGTTAGTAACAATAGGTCATATTCCATTAACTATTACAGAAGATATGGGTAGAAAAGAGACTATCATAGCCATAGTTGGTGATACAGAAAACGATATAGGGAGTTTCCTAGAAACATCACTACCAAATATAACCATAGTAGCATTTAACAACTATAGAGAACTCCTATACACACTCAAAAACGGTAGTACATACAACCTGGTAATAATCAACTACTGGGGAATAGAGCCTACAGAAAATGATGTACTGGAACTTCTAACAACACTAGACAAACTAGACATACCATTAATACTCCTAGACACCTACAGTAGCGGCTATGGAGCCTACTATCTATACATGTATAGAGAGACACTATGGAGACACAGTTACCCAGCACCATCACTTAGAGATACAGACTATGATGATTCCACCTATGTAGTAATTGATAAAAAGACCTACCACCCAATACTTAATGATATCGGTGACTCTATAGAAATAGGTGTCTATGATTATGACGACATAGACTATGCATACTATAAGTTCCCACAAGGTAATGTATCAGTAATTGCTACAATACGTGAAACAGACGAGGGTACAATGGGTGTATCAATAGCAGAATGGACTGCACCAAGTGGAGAGAAATGGTTGTTCTTTAGTATTGGAGCAAGCTGTAGCTACGACCAAATGTATACTATGAGTGGAGATGATAACAAGTACAATAGCGTATTTAAACAGTTAATTCTAAACGCTATAAACTACACTATATTTACATCACTAAGCTTGGAATACATTGAATATATTAAAACATAGATAACTACACCATAAACGATCCATTCAACATACTACCTAGTAGTATTAACAATTCCTTAGAACCTCCTTATATAGGTCTTAAACAAGGAGTTTACAGTAATAGAAATATTTCACTCATTCACAGTTTTATTACAGTTAACAATTACTCTATTATATCTTTATTTAATATAAGTTTTAGAGAACATAGCATACTATGGCTCTATATAGGTTTACAAGATTATATCATAAATGAAAAGATAGTATACAGATTCATCTATGGAGTATTCTATAACAAACAAGTGACATGTACAGAGGACTATGCTAATATACCAAGTATTCTAGGCTATGATCCTATCCTTGATAAGTATATAGGATTTAAAGAGTTTATGCTCTATAAT
>CAYXOO010000058.1:0-10684 GCA_964466845.1 uncultured Desulfurococcaceae archaeon | reverse complement strand
AGGTATTATATAACGTAGCTCTGCATCCACACCTCTAGATACTAGAAAGTATCCTCTTAACCTCTTCTATAACCCGGGTCTTCTCTTCAAGCTCCTTCTTAACACGCTCTAATTCCTCCTCTAAACCCTTCTTCTCACTCTCAATACTACCAAGCTTCTCCTCAAGCTCTTTAACACGCTTCTTAAGCTCTTCATTCTCACTCCTAAGCCTCTCCAGCTCCTTCTCAACATCTTCTGGAAGCAATGGTTTACCAACAAATGGTATACGTATCTTAAGCTGGCCACGTAATAGCTTCTCATAAGTCTTAAGAACTAGCTTACCAGCCTTTGTCTTACCACTAAGGTGTGCACGAACCATTGTCTCACTACGGCCAATCTCATCAGCTATACGGCTTATAGGATACCCTGCCTTAGACCTAGCTAGTGCAGCAGCTGCTACAGCAAGGCTATCAACCCATGTAGCACGTTCTACTGGGTCACGTATAAGCTCTAGTACTTCTGGGCTATAGAGAGTAGCTATTATCAAAGCCATCTCTAGTCTCTGAATATCCTTCTTACCAACTGGTGTAAGAGGTATTGTAGATAAATCTACAACTATCTCCTCATAGCCTTCTTCAGACATAGTCTACACCCCACACTATATATTATCTGTTATTGAAACTAATATGTATTAGAAGAGTATGGCATGGTGGGTAGTACTGGTTAGAGAAGAAGTAGAACTATGGATTGAGGCTGCTAAGGAGGACTTGTATGATGCAGAATTAGCTATTAGTAATAAGAGATGGTTTAGAGCAGCATTCTATTCACAACAAGCTGTTGAGAAAGCATTTAAAGCACTCTACATGCTACTAGTTAGAGAACCACCACCTTATACTCATAGAGTAACAGTACTCTATAGTAGTTTAAGAGAGAAAGGCTTTAAACTACCAAGTGATCTGGAGGAGAAGATAGCTGTTTTAAACAAATACTATACTATAACAAGGTATCCAGATGCAGCTAATGGGCTTCCAAGCGAGTCTGTTGATAGAGAAGAAGCTATACGAGCACTAGAGATTGCTAGGAGAGTAGTAGGTGTTGTAGAAGATGAAGTTAGGAGACATAGAAGTACCAGATAAAGTAATAGATGCTATTAGGAAGCTTATAGAGTGTCTAGAGAAGAGAGGATTCCATATAGAACATGTATACTTATTTGGAAGCTATGCACGTGGAGACTGGCTTAAAACAAGTGATGTAGACATAATCATGGTATCTAAGGACTTTAAAGATATCCCGTTTACTAAAAGACTAGATATTATCAATGAAGTATTGTTTAAAGAGGGTATTGAGCCCTACATAGAGGCTTTACCATATACTATGGAGGAACTTGTAGAGAAGATGAAGAAGAGTATTGTAATAGCTAGTGCATCTAAATACTGGATAAACCTAGATAATATAGTGTTGAATAGAGAGAACAATAAATAGGTGATAGCTGGAGTGAACCAGTCTATAGCTAGTGAGTTAAGGAAGTTGTTTATAGAGACTAGTAAGGGCGTTGTCTTAGAAGTCGTGGTCTACCCTAACTCAGATAGAGAAGCACTTGTATATAGAGATGGAGAACTACTATTCTATACTAATGAGCCACCATTACAAGGTAGAGCTAATGCTGCACTAATAAGGTTTTTATCTAAGAGAACAAGGATTCCATCATCTAGAATAGAGATTGTCTATGGAGCAAGGAGTAGGGTTAAGAGGGTATTGTTTAGAGACACAAGTATTGACGAGCTAGTAGAGGCTATAGCATCTACTGTGGAAACCTAAGGTAGGTGTTATAAGCTCCTAAGACTATAGAGGTATATTAGTGGGGTGATTGCTTTTACAGAACTTATCTCGTATAAAGAACCAGTTGATAAGATCATAGACTATATATACAAGCTAATACCATTGGCTAGAGAGTCTATAAAAGACTATGTACACCAGACACCACTTATATCAATAGCTTCTCTAACAGAACACGCTGGTGTAGAGACTTATCTTAAACTAGAGAATCTACAGAAAACAGGTGCATACAAGGCTCGTGGAGCAACATTTAAGATAAAGAGATTGCTTGAGAGGAAGGCTCTAAAAGGAGTTGTAGCGGCGTCGTCTGGTAATCATGCACAAGCAGTAGCTTATGCAGCTAGAGTAAACAATGTACCAGCAGTTATAGTTATGCCTGAAACAGCTAGTCCTACAAAAGTACAGGCTACACGAGGCTATGGTGCAGAAGTTGTATTGTATGGAACAATATATGATGAAGCATATGCTAAAGCACTAGAGATTGCACGTGAGAGAGGCTATGAGTTTATACATCCATTTGATGACCCAGAGGTTATTGCTGGACAAGGGACTATTGGTTTAGAGATACTTGATCAACTCCCAAGTGTACGTGAGGTACTTGTACCAATTGGTGGTGGTGGGCTTATATCTGGTGTAGCTATCGCTCTAAAGAAACATGATCCAGGTATACGTGTTGTAGGTGTACAACCAAGTAAAGCAGCTGCTATGAAGTACCTACTAGAGGGTAGACTAGGAGAGTACATACCAAGGCTTAGCATAGCTGATGGAGTTGTTGTTAAGAAGCCTGGTAACTATACATCAAAGATTGTAGCTGAACTTGTAGACGATATAGTACTTGTTGATGAGGAAGACATATCTCATGCAGTATTCTTCCTACTAGAGAGAGGGAAGATTGTTGCTGAAGGAGCTGGTGCACTAACTGTAGCAGCACTATTGTCTAAAAAGTATACTCCAGAGAATGAACCAGTAGTACTAGTTGTTAGTGGAGGAAACATCGATCCAACGTTGCTGTCTAGGATAATAATGCATGAGCTATCAAAAGATGGTAGACTAGTTGTACTCCATGGAGTAGTTGATGACAAACCTGGTATACTACATAGTATCGTAGAGGTTATAGCTAGTTATAAACTAAACATTGTAGACATAAAACACGATCGTGTATCACCACACTTACTACCAACAAAAGCCCATGTAGAACTAATAGTTGAAGCATCAACACCAGAACTTGTAGACAAAGCTATAGAGAAGCTTAGACGTAAAGGCTACTGGTTTAAGAAGAAAATCGTCTAAAATACTCATCCACAATATCTGGTATCTCGTCTAGTTTTTTAACACAATACATTACATAGTCCTCTAAGTCTCTACATGGATAGATAGCTATTGGTAAACCAACTACCTCAAAAACATGCTTATCCCATATACTATCACCTACATAGACGACTTTATCAAGACTAAAGCCTAACCCACTACTTATCTTCTCAACAAGAAATGGTTTCTCAAGCAGTGGAACCCATGCTCTACCACCTGGTACCAACTGGTTCTCATAGAAGAATAGTTCATTGTATAGACATATATCCACATTAAGACTACTACATATCCTTTTTACAAGTAAGTCTACACCACTACTAATAACACCAACTAAGAACCCTCTCTCTTTCAACATCTTTACTGTATAGAGAGCTTCTTCTCTAACACATATATCGTCTAGAGCCTTAACTACATCTTCATACCTTATAGGTTTACCCCATGACTGTATCATTAATGCTATATCGATCTTCATCCAGTCTAGATAACTTATCAATCCCTCTCTATATAGTCTAGCAAAATAGCTGTTGTCAATGCTGTTGAAGTATTTATGGAGCTTCATCCAACTACTATCATCTATAGTCAAGACTCCATCACAATCAAAGAATACTATCCCTCTATACAAAACCAGTTAGCCCTCCTGCTTTATACTCTTATACACTCTCTCAATATACGATACTGCTTCACTACGGCTATTAAATCTCTTCTCAATACTAGTGTTTATCTTAACAACATACTTATCTCTATCAACTATTACCTCTGCTCTAAACCCCTCATCTTCAACTACTACACGATCACCTACAACACTAGTCTTTAACCCAGCAATCTTCTCCTCAATAGCTTCTCTAACAACTTGTTTCTCACTAACACGTGTAACCTCTCTTTCTAGACTAGACAATCTCTCCTCAATAGCTTCTACAACCTCTGGTATATCACTATACGTATCACGAGTAGTCTTTAGTATATCAACTAGGACATCTAATGCATTAGCTGACTTCAAGAGGCTTACAACTAAGTCGAAATCACTGCTCATTATATACTTTGCTAGATTAACTGGGTCTCCACCATAGACGCTAAAGTTGTACTTGTTTTCAGCACTAGCTATAAGCTTACGTGCTTCATCAAGTACACCTAGTATAGGCCTCCTTATACGGCTATAGTAGCTTATCTTTGTATTCACTATATGTCTAAGGAAATCTTTCTTCACAGCACTATCCCCTACAATATCCCTCTACTAGTTATCATAATGGTGTAGTAGGTGTTAATAGGTGTTAATAAAGTATTGTTTAGAGAAACAATTAATAACCCTAACAACAATAGCTAGCACCATGTAGAACTAGCGTGTCTATACTGGGATCGGGTTTGGCTAGACATAGGAAGAGAAAACATTCTTGGAACCCATACACTAGTGAAATCCAGAGACTAAGCATATACCCACGTGTAAAGAGCGGCTATGAAGAATTTAGGCTTAAGCCTGGTATGGAGGTTGTTGTTGTAATAAACAATGTTGATGATAGAGGCTATGGAGTAGCTGGTTATCGTGGCTATAGACTACACGTATACAACGCTAGTGTTGGCTCTAAGGTTAGGGTGAGGATAACACGTGTACAAGGCAGCAATGCTTATGGAGAGATAGTAGAGACTATTAGTGAGAGTAGTATAGAGTATTAGTCTAGAATACATGGTGTCTCCATGGACAATAAGTTGTCTAGACTAGTAGAGCACTTGTATAGTAAGGGTGTTTCTAGAGATTCTATTGAGAAGCTATTGTCTGGTGGAATAGTCTATGATGAAACTGATGCATTCACTATACTAGTTGAAGCTAAAAGGCTAGGAGCTAAGGTGTTGTTTGAGGACGAAGTTGGCGGTCTTGATAGTGAGCCATACTATGCTGTTATACTAGAGTATGGAGGCTATATACTATTGTATCTAGCATGTATTCATAGACACTCTATAAGACTCTATAGCTCTAGAGACTACTGGAGAGCACTAGGTATTGCTAGAGAGTTTCTGAATAGAGCAAGTAGGAGTTGACAGTAGAAGGAATATAACCTCCAGCAACCATACTATACCGTTAACGGCAATAGGGCTATGTGGTGGATACTGTATTGGATAGAATGCTTAGGGAGTGTCTAGAGAATATAAAGGAGTTGTCTAAACAATACACACTATACCCCTATGTAGACAATAAAGAGATCAAGTACTATAGCCTAGACTCTGTTAGAGACATTATTAGAGAGAATACACCAGATATAAAATGGGATAAAGAAGTACGTGTAGCTGGACGTATAATGGCTCTACGTGTACATGGTGGACTAGCGTTCTCTGACCTCTACGACGAGGGCTATAGGATACAATTGTTTCTACAGAGAGACATACTTGGTGATGAAAGGTATAAGTGGTTTATAGAGAACATTAGACGTGGAGACATTGTATGGGCTAAAGGGCCGTTGTTCCGGACTAAACGTGGTGAGTTATCAGTTAAGGTTACCGAGTACAAGTTGTTAGCTAAGTGTGTCATACCACTACAGCATACATGGATTGGTATTGAGGATCCAGAGCTTAGGCTTAGGAAACGCTATCTAGACATGGTGTTGAATATAGAGGTTTATGAGGCTATCAAGACAAGGTTTAACATGATTAGAGAGATTAGAGAGTGGATGTATAGCAGAGGCTTCTATGAGACAGATACACCTATCCTACAGCCAGTATATGGTGGTGCTGCTGCTAAACCCTTCACCACCTATGTCAACACTTTTGACGAGACATGGTTTCTACGTATAGCTCCAGAACTCTATCTCAAAAGACTACTAGTAGCTGGTTTCAACAAGGTATTTGAGATAGCCAGGGTGTTCCGTAATGAGGATATAGATGCTACTCACCACCCAGAATTCACTATGATGGAAGCCTACATGGCTTATGCAGACTACAACGACATGATGGAGCTTGCAGAAAACCTACTCTACCACCTAGTAGAGAGACTTACTGGTTCAGAATACATAAGATACCCAGTTGATCTAGAACGTTGTGGTACCGGGTTCCTAAAGGACATCGACCCAGATAAGATTAGAGAGTATCTAGAATACACACTATGGAGCTATAGTGGTAGGAAACGTAGAGTACAAATAGGTTCTTCAACAGTCAAGGAGTTCCTTAGAAGCCCAGTTAAATGGCTTAAGAAGAAGATTGGAGAACCAAGACTCTATATAGAGATCAGTTTGAAACCACCCTATCCTAGATACAAGCTATTGGATCTAGTGAAGAAGTATACTGGTTTAGACTACGACAGCTCTAGTGATGATGAGGTTAAGAAGTTGCTTGATGAGAAACAAATTATTATAAAAGGTGGCTATAATAGGGATATAGCCTTTGTAAAGATATTTGAACACTATATCGAGAAGAAACTAGTCTACCCAACATTCGTTATAGACTATCCAAGGGGCTCCTCACCACTAGCTAAACCACACCGTAGTGATCCAAGGCTTGTTGAGAGGTTTGAGTTATTCATAGCTGGTCTAGAGATTGCTAATGGGTATACTGAACAAAACAACCCACTAGAACAATACATAGCTTTCCAGGAACAAGAAGAACGTAGGAGACACGGTGATGAAGAAGCACAAGAACCAGACTACGACTTTGTAGAAGCACTATGTGTTGGAATGCCTCCAGCTGGTGGTATAGGTTTCGGGATCGATAGACTAGTGATGCTATTTACTGGATTAACAAGTATTAAAGAAGCTATTCCATTCCCAATGATCAAGAGACCCAGGAGTATAGAGACAGTGTAGGTACTTTATAACAATGTTTATTAGAGAGGTTTATCTCCAATAGTCTTACTAGGAATGGGTGTGTTTATTGATTACACCATTTATTGATAGAGAATATGAGATGAAATGGGTTCTAGAATGGTTTAAGAAAGGCTTCTACCCAATAATGGTTGTCTATGGGCCAGAAGGATGTGGGAAGACTAGGCTCTTACTAGAGTCTATTAATAGAGTTAGAGAGTCTAGTGAATACTTTGTACTATATATTGATGCTTTAGAAGAGAGGGATCCAAGTAGAGCATTTTATGGCTCAGATAGTGTATTGGATATTATACTCAATATTACCAAGGGATTGTCTGGGGTTGGTGCAGAGGTTGCTAGGGCTCTTAGCTATTGGTTTAAGAAGCTTGTTACTAGGATAGGTGTTAGAGGTAAGTATGTTGTTATTGTTGTCGATGATGTTGTTAGAGCTATTGGTTTAGACTATATTGATGTGTATTGTAAGAAACTACTTGATCTAATGGAGGAGCTATATAGCTATAATCCAGAGAGTGTAACAGTAGTTGTAACAACTAGTGAGGGTTTATCTAGAGAAAGACTACTTAAGCATAGATGGGCTACAGAGTACCTACTATGGAATCTTGGGAGAGAAGAAGCTAGGGCTCTACTAGAGAGTCTTGGAGCACCAAGTGAGAAACTAGATGAGATCATACTGTATACCAGTGGTAATCCTAGAGCTATTATTGAGTTATGGAGGCTATCATGGGATATTAGAGTATGGACTAGGAAATACATAGAGATAGCTAGAACAATACTATCAAAACTAGGAGACAACGAGATCAGCTATATAGAAGAGATAATAAGTGATCCAGATAAGATGTCTAGTATTCCAAGTAGTCTCTATAGATTATTGTTAGAGTACAATATTGTTATTGAACTACCGATCAGGGATCTAAGAATAGCTGGTAAGCCGGAACAAGATAGAGAGCTAGGTATTGGGGAGTACTATGCATTCCAATTACCAGTCTATATGCACGTGTTTAAGGAGCTATTAGCTACTAACTAGACAAACATAGCTGTATAGGAAGCATTTACTAGGTATCTTAGGTAGTCTATGGGCTACTAGAGTATTCATCACATGTTTTATAAACTGTTTAAGTTGCACAGATTTTCTCTATAGACCTAGAGATTGTAGTGTGGTGTTCTCTATTGTCTATAGACTTTAGTAGGATGTCTTGGAGCTTTATACGTGATCCTATCTACAACTACATAGACTACAACAAAGAGGTTGAGAAGAAGGTTATCGACTCTAGAGCAGTACAGAGGCTTAGGTGGCTTAGACAACTACAGCTTGCACACCTAGTATACCCTGGTGCAGACCATAGCCGTTTCCAGCACAGCCTTGGTGTTATGCATTTATCTGGGTTATTCTCTAGCCACTTAGCTAACGAGTTGAAGAGGTATGGATTGCTTAACGATTACTCGGTAGACTATCTTGTAGAAATTGCTCGTCTATCCGGTCTACTACATGATGTAGGTCATGGGCCGTTTAGCCATGCTTTTGAAGAAGCTATCTATTGGTCTAAGAAACACTCTATAAGGGATCATGAGGAAGCAGGCTATTATATTGTCAAGTACAGTAGTATAGCTGATGTGTTAGAGAAACATGGTTTACTAGAGCCTGTACTAGAGATCCTTGGTAGGGAAAAGCCTTCTAGCCAGCAACTCATGCTTATAAGGAATACTGTTAAGGAGTGGATATACCCTGCTGATGTAATGGATTTTCTTATGAGAGATAGCTACTATACTGGTACTCGTGAATACGGTATTGTTGATTATGAGAGGCTTATAAAGCTTAGTCATGTAGACCCAGATAACCCCTCTACTATAGCTTTGGAGGAGAGAGCCTATAGTGCTCTTATCGACTATCTACGTAGCCGTATATCTATGTTTGAAAACGTCTATATACACCCTGTGTCAGCTGTGTTTAGCCACACAATAGCACTTGTTATGAAACGTGTTGACGAGGTTACTGGGAGGTATAGTAGTGCCATAGAGGATCTATACAAGGGTGATCCTAGTAGCTACCTAGAGCTTACAGACTATACTGCATTACTTGATGGATTAAGAGTTGCTAGAGAAGAAGGTGATGAAGAACTCTATAGACTTGTAGATAGCGTCTTGTCTAGGAGACCTCTGTGGAAGCTATTGTATGAGGAGAGGATAAGTGTTAGTGCTAGAGAACTGTCTGGTCTTACAGCATCTATCCTACTAAAGCATAGCATGGAGTTAAAGAAGGCTATTGAAGAGGGTATTAGAGAGAGACTTACTGATAAGGGGTTGGAGAGCTATAGCTCTAGTATATGGGTTTCACTAAGCACACTAAAACCTACACCACCAGTACCACAAGGCTATATACAGTTGTGTAGGATAACCAATGGCTCTATAGCTAATACACGTAGGCTAGATGTATCAGAACTACTAGAGAGAGAAGGGATCAAGCTAAGAGTGTTGATTAGAGTCTATGGAGCTAGAGAAATAGCCAAAGACACTAGATTAAGAAACATAGTTGAAGAAGCATCTAGAGAAACACTAGTAGAATACGCATCACTAAAACCATTATTTACTGGAATAACAATGTAGTAGACAACATACATACTAAGAACCACAATGTAAATCTACTAAGGTAGACCTACTCTATACACTCCAAGACAGTCTCCATAGCTAATACTGGGTTCTACTATATATTATACTATATATGCAGTATACACTATAGTTGGAGAGTGTGTTAGGGTGGGTTGGCTATGGTTGAACTAGTTGGTATTGAGAAGATAGAAGCTATTGACATACCTGTTCCTGAGGGTACCAATGTTATTATTGGTAGAACACACTTTATCAAGACTGTTGAAGACATATACGAGGCTCTAGTAACTAGTGTACCAGGTATAAGGTTTGGACTTGCATTTCTAGAAGCTAGTGGTAAGAGGCTTATAAGGTATGATGGTAATGATGAAGAGCTTGTAAAACTAGCTATAGAGTCTGCAGAGAAGATCGGTGGTGGACACTACTTTGTACTCTACATAAGGAATGCATGGCCTATAAACATACTTAATACACTAAAGCATGTACAAGAGGTTCTCTACATACTAGTAGCAACTGCTAACCCAGTACAGGTAATAGTAGCTGAAACCAAGCAAGGCAGGGCCATAATAGGTGTTGTAGACGGCTATACACCACTTGGTGTAGAAGGTGATGAGGATAAGAAAGAGAGACACGAGTTTCTTAGGAAAATAGGGTACAAGAGATAACTAGGTATATACATTCATAAATAACCCTTGTTTTTTAGCCACTCTTCTGGTGTATAGACATCTACTTCTAGTTTGTCTACAAAATCCTTCTTATTCCATGTTACAAAGGAGTCTAGTAGATCAGAGTGTTCATCAATAGTCCAAGCAATAACAGCATCTCCATAACTCATACCCTTTCTTAAATAACTAAATACTTTCTCACAATACTCACTCCAATCACTAGGCATATCTGGAAACAATATACTCCATTTACCCGATAACATATATGTCCTATAGATCTCTAATCCCTTATCTCCCCTTAGGGCTCTAAAGGCTATACTAACTAGTTCTAAGAGGTTATGAATAGTTGTTGCAGGTTTGGATACTCTTTTAAGAAATTCCTTATTTACACTATACCTTTTATCCCAAGTAAATATATGGTGTATAGCAAGTACGTCAGTATCAATAGCTACTAAACTCACTATATCCTCCTCCTAATAACTCTTATAACAT
>CAYXOO010000057.1:0-10694 GCA_964466845.1 uncultured Desulfurococcaceae archaeon | reverse complement strand
CTACTAATACCATACACAATACTATGTATAACAGTAGTGGCTCTACCAACAAGTTGTAGAGGAGAGAAGATAGTATACTATACAGCAATAGCTATGTGCTTTACATCAATAATACTCTGTCTGATAGACACATACACTATACTAAATAGTAGAGTATATGGTGAACCATTGATAACTGGATCACATGTGCTAGCCTATGGAGCAGGACTATTATTGGTATCACTAATAGTAGTAAGAGCACTACATAGGAGGATAGAATCAATACTATTGAGAGAATATATTGAGGCTACTGAATACGAGTTGATACACGGGTATAAACCAGGTGTTAAGGTAAAGACTTGTCCAGGATGTGGAGGCAGATGCACTAGTTGACGCTAGGTATTGTCTATACTGTGGCTATGTATTCCCATCTACACATCTAAACTACAAGATATGTGGTGGTTGTAGAGCACGTGTACCAGTAGAGGTTAGATAGTCTATACTATACCTTTATAAGTCTATACTGTATCATACTTATAGAGAGTCTATAGTATAGAGGGGATCATGTAGACTATGGAGTACACCCCTATAGCCATGCTCCATAGCGACTCTAGTGTTGGTAAGAGGTATAGGATTCGTGGATGGGTTTATAGACACCGTGTTGTTGGTGGCAAGGTATTTGTTGTTGTACGTGACTCAACTGGTATAATACAGTGTGTTATAGACTCCTCCAGGGTACCAGAGAGGGTATACGAGAATGCTTCACGATTGGGTATTGAGAGCAGTGTTGTTGTCGAGGGAACAGTTGTTAAAGAGAAACGTGCACCAACTGGCTATGAACTGCACGTCAGTGATCTAGAGGTTGTGCACTTCACTAGAGACTTCCCTATAAAGGGTGGAGAGGGAGTAGAGTATCTACTAGACAATAGACACCTATGGATACGTAGCAGGAAGCTAACAACTGTTATGAAGATTAGACACCACGTATTAAAAGCTGCACGTGAATGGCTACTAGACAACGGGTGGTGGGAAGTATCACCACCAATACTAACAGCATCAGCATGTGAAGGAGGAGCAACGTTATTCGAGGTAAAATACTTTGGTAAGAAAGCCTATCTGAGCCAAAGTGCACAGTTATACCTAGAAGTACTAATCTATAGTCTAGAGAAGGTATGGAGTCTAACACCGAGTTTCCGAGCAGAAATGAGTCGTACACGTAGACACCTAGCAGAATACTGGCACCTTGAACTAGAAGCTGCATGGTATACTATGGAGGATATGATGAAGGTATCAGAGGAGCTAGTAGCCTACATAGTCGATCGTGTATTGGAGCGTTGTAGAAAGGAACTAGAGTTCCTAAGGAGAGATACTAGTATACTAGAAAACTCTACAAAAACACCCTATCCAAGGATAACGTATGACGATGCTATTGAGATGCTTAAGAAGAAGGGAGTAGCTATAGAGTGGGGTGACGACCTTGGAGCTGACGAGGAGAGAGCATTGACAATGGATTTCGACAAACCATTCTTTATAACACACTTCCCAAGACATATCAAGAGCTTCTATATGAAACCAGATCCACGGAGACCAGATGTTGTACTAGGTTTTGACATGCTTGCACCAGAAGGCTATGGAGAGATAATTGGTGGTAGTGAGAGGGAAACAGACTATGATAAACTCTATAAACGTATAGTAGAAGAAGGCTATAACCCAGATAACTACAAGTGGTATCTTGATCTAAGGAGATACGGTAGTGTACCCCATAGCGGCTTTGGACTAGGTATAGATAGACTAGTAATGTGGATTGCTGGACTAGACCATATTAGAGACTCTATACCATTCCCTAGATTCCGTGGACGTATATACCCATAGGGTCTCTCCAAGGTGTATACATTATTGAGTATTGTTTATAAGAGGCTTAAGGAGTACTATGGAGGGTTCGATAGAGAAGGCTTTATAGCTACACGTATCCATGGTAAGAGCCTCTATGAGTTTATCGTAGGTGTATTGCTTAGCCAAAACACTAGTGACCGGAATGCTATAAGAGCTTATGAGAATCTATCCAAGGTACTAGGTGGTATTACTCCAGAGAAGATACTAGGTACCCGGATAGACGTTATCGAGGAAGCTATACGTGTTGCTGGTCTCTATAGAGCTAGAGCTAGGAATATAGTTGAGCTAGCAAAGATATTCCTTGACAAACAATTCATAGAAAAACTATACAGTCTTGTTAATAAGGGAGATATAGTTGGTGCTAGAAAGCTATTGACTAGCTTACCTGGTATAGGGTATAAGACAGCTGATGTAGTACTCCTTATGTACTTTGGTAAACCAGTATTCCCTGTAGATACACATATAGCTAGGATAACAGTTAGACTAGGCTTTGTCGATAAGAGAGACTATGAGTCTATAAGGCTCTTCTGGGAGAAAAACCTTAGTCCAAGGAACTATCTAGAAGCACACCTACTACTAATAACCCATGGACGTAGAGTGTGTAAAGCTAGAAAGCCTTTATGTAGCGTATGTGTCCTAAGGGATCTATGTAGAAGCTATAAGGAGCTAGGGTATTGATACTTTACCAAACACTCCAGTCTTAGCCTTTATAATTATGTCTCCACCCCATAGATCCCTTAGTTTATCATATAGTTCCCACAACACGTTCTTTAAGCTATCAGAATCTATAGGTTTATCCATTTTAACAGATACCTTAATCTCTAGTATATGGTCTCTAACACGATGTTTTAAACTAGTAACGTGTATCCCATACTCTAGGAAAACACTAGGTATGTGGCCTAGTGTAAGCCATAAGTCGTAGTTATCAATCTCTATCTCTTCACTATATGGCTTCCTATACTGTACAACAATCTTTAGCTTCTTAACACTCTTATCAATAGACAAATACGTAGCTATAGTAGCTAACACTATATCCAATGGATACACATGTTCCTCCTCTCTACACACTATAGTTATACCAGTATAATCACTAGTCTTTGAAACACTAACACTCTTAACAGGTAGATTAAGCCTACTTAGTTGCTCCAAGAGATTCTCTTCCAATACAGCTTCTTCACTCTTAACAACCCTCCTAAGAACAGGTCTCTCACTAACCTCTTCTTTAACACGTTCTATAGAGACTTCCTCAGCTGGACGGGTAGGAGCTGGTATAGCTTCTGGTTTAACAGCTTCTTCTCTCCCTGTTTCTAAAGGCTTCTCAATAGGCTTAACCAATGGTGTCTCTATAGCTTCTTCTCTAGCTACTTCACTAGCTGCTACAACTGTTTCTTCAACAGGCTTTACAGCTTCTACCTCCTCCTTCTCTACAGCTTTCTCTGGTAATACACTAGGCTTTACAACCTCCTCCATAGCTTCTCTAGATTCAACAGCTTTGGCTTCCTCTACTGGCTTCTCAAGGGCTTCCTTCTTTAACTCGTTATAGATATCACTTATAATATCTGGTTTAAACACGTATATACTAGCGTTTATACTAGTGTATTTACTTGTTATAGCTTCTTTTAACTCATTAAATGCTTCTACTCCATACTTCCTGGTTGAACCAGCTGTGTATATACATGCAAATACTTTTCCATCTATAATATAGATGCTTGCCTCGTCTCTAACACCAGTTGCTCTAAGTGTTAGTCTTATAAGACATAGTTCTCCACTACAATACCCTAGTATTTCATCCAATACTTTATTGCTGGGCTTCAATATCTTTGTCTCACTAGATATACTGTTTAAAATAATCTGTGTACTCAATACAATATCGTCTAGTACTCTACTGTACTTATCAACTATTTCTCTTGGATACAAAGTGATTGCTATCACCCTAGGTATTTAGGATACACTCTCTACTATTAATCATTTAGTCTAGCATACTTAAAAATATAGCATTAGAAGAGGGTAGATGCTATACTACGATAGAGTAGTGTCTAGGGTGGAGGTACTAGATTGGCTAGAAAGAGAGAGCCATTGCTTAAGAGGATTGCTAGAGAAGTCTATGGTAGGGACATTAGTGTCTGGAAGAGGATAGAGATTATAGGTGATATAGCTGTTATACGTGTACCATTCCATTTAGAACCAAGTGATCTAAAACCACTAGCAGAAGCAATACTTGATAGAATACCCTATGTAAAGAGTGTATGGGCTGGATTACCAGGTGTACATGGAGAGTATAGGCTACGTAGATACATACACTTAGCTGGAGAGAAACGTAGTGAGACAATATATAGAGAACATGGTTGTCTATTCAAACTAGATATAACCAAGACCTATATCTCTCCAAGACTGAACTATGAACATAAGAGGATAGCAAGACTTGTAAGACATGGTGAGAAGATAGTTAATATGTTTGCTGGTGTAGGGCTATTCTCAATAATAATAGCTAGACACTCCAAACCAGAAAAGGTATACAGTATCGATATAAATCCATGGGCTTACAAATACATGGTTGAGAACATTAGGCTAAACAGTGTAGAAGATATAGTTGAACCAATACTTGGTGATGCAGCAACTGTTATCAAGGAAAAACTAACTAATTGCTGCAACCGTGTACTTATGCCCTTACCAGAGCTTGCACTAGACTATCTACCCTACGCAGTAGAAGCACTTAGAGATCATAGAGGCTATATACATATCTATATACATGTAGTAGCTGGTAAAGGAGAAAATCCCTATAGTATTGGTAGAGAACTAGTACTAGATAAGTTCAACAAACTAGGCTATAGCGTAGATATACTATTCTATAGGAGAGTACGTATGGTAGGGCCACGTAAATACCAATTAGTATATGATGTATTTGTTAAATAGAGTCTCTTCTACCTAGTAGCTCTAGTGCTATTGTCTTATAGACTGGTATTTGTGGTTTTATAAGCGGTTTCTCCATCAGTGGGTTGTAGTACACTATATTGTAGTCTATAAGAGCTTCTATAACACTATGTGGTATGTTTTCTACAGGCTTATGTCTAGGTAGACTTGCTATAAACTCTAGTACTGCTTCTCTACTAACTCCATACTTGTACTCTATAGTATCTAGTACATGGAATAGTATTGTCTTATGTCTATTAACCCATTTCTTTAAACCATCCTCTAGTAGACTTATAGCTGCTCCAGGTACTCCATTAGTATACTTCTCATAGAGTTCTCTAATACCTATATCTAGTGCTTGATTCCTTATAGACAATAGCTCTTCTATAAACATTTTAAAACTACTATAGTCTAGCCCCTCAACAAGTACTGGTTCACAACCATAGCTTACTAGTGACCATAGATCCCTACTCTTTATAAATGATCCCTCACTAACAGCTATTACTGTTGAAACTGGTTTCTCATAGTGAGTATATATAGTGTCTTTAGCTAGTGCTTCTAAGAAAGCTCTTGGGTGGCTTAAATAGTATGGCTCATCAATAATCCATACAACGCCTTTCCCTAAACGATTTCTAATAAACCTATAGCTCTCCATAAACAACCTATAAATACCTTCTGGTAAGCCTATGAGTTCTCTAATAGCTTCAACTATCTTCTTAGTAGAAGTATTCCAGGGATATATGGAGACTGTTTTCTCTCCAAGATACCTTCTAGTATCAATATAGACTACTAGATAATCCTCCCTACTAAGTATCCATGCTATATACCTTAGTATCTCTGATTTACCAGTATTCCATGGCCCAAATAGTATAGTGTATGTCGATCCTCTAATACACCTCTCTCTAACCAATTCTACTTCCTGTTTCCTATCATAGAATCTCGTACCAGCTATAGTCCTGTATTCAACCAACCATGTATACCCTCACATGATAGCCCTTTATCCTCTATAGCGTATACTATATAATGTTTTCTTCATAAGGGAATTTTATCTCGTACCTACTACGTGCTCTATCGAGTATCTCTTGTTGTACCCTGTAGGCTTCCTCCATAGCCTTCTCATAATCGAATACTAGTACCCTTCTATTCTCCATAACAAGTTCTCCATTAATGATAACCGTATCTACATCACCGGCGTTAGCACAATAGACTACTGCTCCAACAGGATCTGTTACTGGATAAGTATGTGGCTTATCTAGTCTAACTAGTATCATATCAGCTTTCTTACCAACCTCAAGACTCCCTATCTTCTCCTCAATACCAATAGCTTTAGCACCATTAATTGTAGCCATTTCTAAAGCATCCCATGCAGTAACAATACTTGGGTGTCTACGTACAGCACGGTGTAAGAGCACAGCAATCCTCATAGCCTCTAACATGTCATTGTTATTATTACTAGCTGCACCATCAGTACCAAGTGCTACATTAACACCCTTCTCCATGTAGTCAGGTATTGGTGCAACACCAGACCCTAGTATCATGTTGCTCTCAGGATTATGTATCACGTGAGCACCAGTTCTTGCTATCAACTCGATCTCTCTAGGAGACACGTTTACAGCATGTACAGCATGGTATCTACCAGACAGTATACCAAGCTCATACAATAGCTCTACATCAGTCTTCCCATGCAGCTTAACAACAAGCTCTTGATCTCTAACTGATTCAGCTGTATGTGTATGGTATAGCAAGCCATACTTATCACTAAGCTCTTTAGCTTTTAACAACAACTCCTTACTAGCGTTGTAGGGGTGCATTGGAGCTACAGCTATCCATAGCCTATCCTCATAGCCATGATACTTCTTTACAAGACTCTCAACATGGGCTAGTGCTTTCTCTGGCTCCTCCTTAAGGCTGTCGAGCAATACATTCAACTCATAAATACCACGTGCAAGTACAGCTTTAAGCTTTGACTCAATAAGTGCTTTAGCAACCCACTCATAACCTGTTGGGCCATAGTGGTTCTCAATAATAGTTGTTACACCACTCAATATATTCTCTATAAGACCCCATTTAGCAGATACATAGAAGTCTTCTGGCCTGAAACAAGCTAGTGCTGGATGAATACTAGTCCTAAGCCACGATACAAGCTCCATATCAATACCAATATTCTTCAAAATACTCTGGAATAAGTGACAGTGAGCATTAACAAACCCAGGTAACAATACATGCTGATCACCATGGATAACAGTGTCGCTATGATACTTCCTCCTAGCCTCATCACGTTTACCAACAAAAACTATAGTATCACCATCAACAACAACAGCTCCATCACGTATAACCTTATGCTTAGGCCTAACAGGTACAACATACCTAGCCTCAACAATCAAAACCATAGCCACTACACCACATAAACTAATAGCATATCCTTTGTAATAAATAGATTATGTAGTTATTAGCTAAATACTGCAGTGACGGATTTCATAGATATACCTCCATTATAGGGCTGGATTAGGTCTATACTTAAGTACTAAGAGAATGAATAATAGCATTAAAGACACTAGATTTAATAGAGGAAGCTAAGGGAGTGTGGTATACGGTGAGTATAGAGCTATTTGTAGGTAGAAAGTATGAGCTAGAGTTTCTCACTAAATACCTTAAGCCAGCTCCAGCTCCAACTAGATCGGTTGGTTTCATAGTAGGGCCTAGCGGTATAGGAAAGACAGCACTAGTAAGGAAGACATTATCCATCATAGAGGACAACATCATAACACTTTATTTACCACTAGTTAGAAGCTATAGAGATGGACTAGATGCTCTAAAGCACTTAGCTAGCATGTTAAGTGAGGAATTATCTAGATATAAAGGATTGTTGTCTAAATTTAGAGAGATTCTCTTAAGAGTTATCAAGGGGTTTGAAGCTAAAATAGGCCCTATAACGATAGGTTCTATAGTATATGATAGAGAAACAACACCCTTAGTAGTATTTCAGGATCTATTGGAAGAGCTTAATAATGATTTATTAAAATCCGATCTACATGCTGTAGTTGTTGTTGATGAGCTACAGAATATGCTTACTGGTGAATGGAGTCCTTGGAGTCTAGTTAAATTCTTTTCAATGCTACAAGAGTATGGTAGGTTAAGAGTAGTGTTAGTGTCTAGTGATTATGTCTTTGTAAAGAAGATAATGGATAGAGTACCTAGTAGTTATATACAGATTTTCTATCTTGGTGAAATGTCTTGGGAGGACTCTATTGAATTATCTCTAGAGCTTACAAGACTATATGATGTAGTAGTTGATAGAGAGAGTGTAGAGGAGGCTATAGAATTGATTGGTGGCTATCCATCTATGATCTATGATCTATTCTACCAAGCTAGCCTGTATGGAGACTTTAAGAGAGAATTAGAGAGGATTAGAGATAAGGCTTTAATGGATGTATATAGTGCTTTAAACTATCTAGTGTCTAATGGGATTATAGACTATAGAGAAGTCTATAAGCTCCTTAATGAGCTCTCCACTAACCCTATCTATATTAAGGACATCATTGGTAAACCCTCTATAACTAGAGCTATAGAGTACCTTGTATCAAAGAATATACTGCAATATGGTTGTAGAGACTTCCTTGGAGTATACAAGTGGAATAAAGATGTTACAGGTGGGCTATGTAGTCTAGAACTAGTAGCTCCACCGAGTAGACTATACCTTAACGTATTAAAAGACATTGTTAAAGAACTCTAGAGGTATCTTCTAACAACTATCTAGAATAATCATAAGCTATTTACAAAGAGCTTGTTTCCTCCATTACTCTTAAGCTCCATTATTGGGAGCAAGTGATCGGCTATGAAGTCTGTAAGTACTAGAAGACTTTAGACATATTATGCTATGTTAGAGCTTAGAATACTAGATGATATTATAGTTTAGGTTTTACTGGCTTTTTCTATAGCTACATATATTTTGTAGAATAGCATTTTTACCCATTCTTTTAGCATTCTCTTAAAGCCTTCTGATACCTCTACCTCTCCATGTTCTTCTCTTACTTTCTTGAAGAGCTTGTTACAGAAGTTTTCTGCTATTACATCTAGTTCTCTGGATACATCTTCTGGTATATCCATTATCTCATCAGCAGTAAATCCTCTCCTAAGTAACTCAACAACTTCATCACTAAATAAGTCCTTAACACCTACTTCTACAACCACTTCTTCCCACGGTTTCTCCTCTATTCCATCTACTCCTATCTTATGTGACATGTCCATGATCTACCGCCTACATGTTTACTGATAGCTATCTATTAGAATATGTGAAGTGAAGTATATACTTATAGGTGTCTGAGTTCTAGGTTTTCTAGAAAATCTAGGTTATAGGGAGGATAACTAAGATATAATACTATCCTAGTGCAGTTGTACTATTAGATGATCCCCTGTATCTACTGCTATATCTCCTCTCAGAAACTTTCTCTTCAAATCTTCTCTCTTCTCTTAATAGCCTATGAGCTTCATTAACAACTTCCTTAGAAACACTTATTTCCTTTAAGAGGAGGAGTAGTTCTGGCTTCTTAGAACTAGCCTTCTCCATAAGAATCCTTATAACATCATCATAGCTAAGCCTCCTACCAAGTCCATGTTCTAATTCATTCTTAATTCTTTTCAGTAGATCTCTGGTCTTTCTAGAAAATCCTAATAGTTGTATACAGTATATACATCATATATTACGTCTTATAGAATATTCAATATAATTAAATATTATCCAGTAAAGACAGCTATAGTAAACTCATTATCTCGGTGTACTATGGAGTCTGTACCTATGAATTATTCTTATGATTTATAGTTAAGGTGCTGAGGTAGGTATTATTGAGGGTGTAAGGCTTGCTATTAAAGAGAATTGATAGAGATGTAGAATTGAAAAACTAATAAGGTGCTTAAGAGACTATGTTCCCTAAATCATCTTACCAATGTGAGTTAACAACACATTATTATCTCTAAGTCTATTATGAAAAATGTTTAATCCATGTATATTGCCATAGAGATACTCTTGTTAATATTATATTTTTCAATATTAGTAGGGGCAACACTTTAACATAATTCGTATTAAGGTCAATAGCTATAATGTGAGCTTATCTTACATTCTCTAACATATTGTATTGATACTTAGTCTATTTTTAATCAAGTATTCTATAGCATTCTGCTATACCAGCAAATGCCTTAGTTACTTTCTCATAGTATAGATTATTCCTAGTATATACATAGACTTTACTAAAAGACGACAGTTTTCTCCCATATACAGTATTTCTTAAAACTTGTTCTCTTAACTCAACGTCACTTACTGCATCTTGGTTGTTGAATGTTACATCATAGTTCTCAACTAGTTTACATGGTTCTATGAATCCGTATTTAGCACTCAATATAACCCAGTAAATCCTACCATAGGTTTTCTCTAACTCTCTAATCTTACTTAGGAATTTATGGAAAGAACTACCTTGGTATGCTAAAACTGCAGGTAAATACCGGGGTAACCCATTACATATGTCCCATGCTTTCCTAGCTGTACAGTTGACTATAAACAGTGTATTTTCATCTACAATTACTTCACTCCAAGAGACAGTATTATGTGTTTGATGCATGGATTGAAGCTCGTATAGCTTAGCCTTCACACGGTTAATACTAGTTAGTGCTCTTTCCTTCCAATCCGGTAGAGGGAATAGAGTATAGGCTTTTGTATAACACTCTAAAGCCTTATTATAGTCACCTAAAAACTCGTATTGTTCACCCAATCTATAATAGATCATACCGTCTTCACCAAACTCAGTAAGTAGAGCCTTAATACACTTTATCCGTTCAAATACACTACTCTTATGTCTACACTCTCTAATCCTACTATTGATTATACTCCACGATACCATTTTTACACCTCATGTACATAC
>CAYXOO010000056.1:0-10985 GCA_964466845.1 uncultured Desulfurococcaceae archaeon | reverse complement strand
CTCCGCCTATGGTCTATGTAGGTTTCCGTAGACTGGTTCATCATGGTTTCTCCAGACCCCCTTCCCACCCGACTGAGGAGCAGGTATCGGGAATCTGGGGTCACCACTATGTCTATAAGTAGCAACTCTTATAAAACCAATCCCATAGCACTAAAGACAAGAAGAAAAACACAGAAACCCTTAAAAACCTACAACCTAGAAACAATTACATAACCCTATAATCAATATAATGAATGCTATTGTGAAGGCAGTCTTTATACCATGTAGGAAAGCTAATGGGTCAACTCCTAGTGTTTCTTTAGCTGTAAAAGCTACTGGTGTTAAAGCTATAACTAGGATCATGCATGCAACACTCATTCCTGCTACAACAGATCCTATAAAGCCCAATCTATATGCTTTACTATACTCTTTCAATAACCTAAAACCATTGTACTTGAAGTACAGAGACACTATTACTACAAGAACAGCTGGTGCATATATGAGCATAAGTACTGCTACAAGTCTTCTAGCTATATCAGCTACATCTGTATAGGCTTCATAGACACGTGGAGGCATGATCTTGAATGCAACTATTATAAACTGTATTATAGAGACAACTATAAGCCCTATTGCTAAAACCATGAATCCATAATATAGGTTCTTTAAACCATTTAGTAAAAAACCATGTTTTACCAATACATACACCATTTATAAACTATAACTATCTAATCTAATAAGTCCTCCCTACTACACAATAGCCTCTAGTACTAGTATGCTATAAGTAGGCACTTTATCTAGTAGTCCCTCTCTGTCTATAAGAGTACTTATTTAGTATAGTTTAACACATTATCTATCTAGAGCACATATGGTTTATGTGGTGATGGGTTGTGTTTAGAGAGAGTATGTCTAGTCTATTGGAGAAGCTTAGTGTAGACAAACTAGCCTCTATGATCGACCACACTCTCCTTAAGCCTACTGCAAGCTATAGTGATCTAGAGAAGTATGTTGAGGATACAAGGAAGTATAAGTTCTCATGTCTGGTTATACCGTTGTCTCTAATTGATCGTGTAAAGGAGATAGCTGGTAATACTATAAGGTTAGCTACGGTTATTGGATTCCCACTAGGCAATACGTCTACTCGTGTAAAGGTGTATGAAGCAATAGAGGCTATTGAGAAGGGTGTTAGTGAGATCGATATGGTTATGAATATGAACTATTTCAAGTCTAGAGACTACAACTTAGTCCTTATGGATATGAAGAGTGTTGTTGAAGAAGCTAGGAAGCATGGATGTAGTGTTGTAAAAGTTATTATTGAGACTGGGCTTCTTAGTGATGAGGAGAAGGCTAGAGCCGTAGAACTTGTTGTAGAGAGTGGAGCAGACTATGTAAAGACATCAACTGGCTTCCTAGGCCATGGAGCAACAGTACATGATGTATCACTACTCTATAGGATAGCACGTGGTAGAGTGAAAGTAAAGGCTTCAGGTGGTATAAGACATGCACTAGACACACTAGCAATGATAGCAGCTGGAGCAGAACGTATAGGAACAAGCACTGGAGACAAAATAATAGAGGAGTTTATAAGAATTAAAGAATCAATGTAACAATACATGTTTTTAACATTTCATAAAGATTCATAAGAGATAATAACCCTCCCACATAGACCACGTAACCTACATGGGAGGGACGACTGGGCACCTCTAGAGATTTCTAGGGCTCGAAAGCCCTATCGTCTCTAGGGGCTTGATAGACCGTTGTTAACGGTCTATTCCCAGCCGTAGGTATTTCTCTGTACTCCATCTATATTATATGTTGTGTATGAAAGATACTGATGAGAGATACTGTTCTACTGCTATAGTGTTGTCGTATCTATAGTCTCTAGGAGGCTATTGTTTTATAATGATTACCTCCTTGTATTAGTGTCTATGGGTTTGGGGTGGTATGGTTAAGACTGTTTTTGTTAAGAGGGTTTTGAATAAGCATAGGAAGAGGGATGAGTGGTTTCTTGATGAGTACTCTGTTAATCCCTGTATAGGTTGTCTTATGGGTTGTAGTTATTGCTATATCTATGGTGGGTTAATGAACGTGCAGTACTACCAGTTGATCTAAGGGGTCGTGTATCTGGTGTACTTGTTACAGTATCAGTATCAACACTTGATGATGAACAGGCTAGATTGTTTGAACCAGTTGCTCCAAAGCCTCTTGATAGAATAGCTGTTCTTGAAGAGTTTAGAGAACAAGGTATGATGGCTGGCATAGCCTATATGCCTCTCCTACCATACATTAGTGATACCCCGGATATGCTAGAAGCTATGGTTAAGACTGCTAGAGACCAAGGTGTAGACTATGTATTCTTCTCACACCTTACACTAGATAGTGGTGTTAAAGAGAGATTCTATAAGGTACTAGAGAAACACTATCCAGAACTAATACCAAAATACAATAGACTATACAAAGACAAGCCATATCCAGACAAGACATATAGGGATAGACTATATAGGATAATAGAGAAGCTATGTAGGGAATACAAGGTAAAACAACACATACTATAAAGCCTAGTATGTAGAAAGCTATAGATGGGGGAAGTATATGGAGAATACTTCATTGACTATGGAGGAGAAGCAAAAGATACTAAACGCTATTAGAGAAGACCCTATGTTTAGACATGCATTAATGGGCTTACTAGGGTTCCAGGAAATACTCGATAGGATCACTAGGATTGAGGAGAGACAACAAAGGCTTGAAGAGAGGATGATAAAGCTTGAAGAAAGGCAACAAAGGCTGGAGGAGAGGCAACAGAAGCTTGAAGAAGAGCTTATTGAGCTTAGGAAGAGCCATAACATGCTTATTGAGAAGATGGTTAGTTTGGAGAAGAGGATGGTTAATTTAGGGAAACTAGTTACAACTATTGCTCATAGATTTGGTGTTATAACTGAGTCTTCATTTCGTCAAGCACTTAATGATATCTTGTCTAAGTACTTTGGTGCTACTGCTAGTAAGTGGAGTGTTTATGATGAAGAGGGTATTGTTTTTGGTTATCCATCTATGGTTGATATCGATGTTGTTGTTAAGGATGATGTACATATTGTTGTTGAGGTTAAGAGCCGTGTTGATCCAGAGGATGTCTATAAGCTCTATAGAGTAGGGTTGCTTTATGAGAAGAAGACTGGTGTTAAGCCTAAGTTGGCTATAGTAGCTGGTTTTGTATCTAGGAAGGCTCTAGAAGCTGGTTCTAAGCTGGGTGTTGACATATATAGTTATATTGAAGAAGAATACTAGTTTACTCATCTATTATAGCCCCTATTCAATTCTCTCTATTGTCTTCCTTAATAGTAGTGGTAAGAGTAGGATAAGGGCTAGTGTTAGAGCTAGTGCTATTATTATTAGTAGTGGTACTAGTTCTGGACTACCAGCTCCAAAACATATTGGTATAAAGAATATAACTATACAACCACCAAAGCCTACTTTACTAGAACCTGATGATGTAAACAATAGTATTGGTATGAACAAGAATATTATGAAACCAGCTATTATGAGTAACAATCCTAGCTTTACAAGTCTTTCACTCATACAGCATACTTCCCCATTAGCATACACTATCTATCTACTTATAATACCAAAACCCCTTATAGCATTGTTTGTCTCCTAGACTACTAGAGTAACAACTATAACATATAACCATGTAGTAGTCTCGCTAAAGGTATATATTTCTCTAACTAATAGTTATACTTGGTGAACCAAGTGGTTAAACTTAAGATTAAGGTTGGCCCTAAGGGACAAATAGTTATACCAAAGATTCTAAGAGAGGCCTATAAGATTAGAGAAGGGGGATATGTGATTATTGAGCCTAAAGATAATAAGCTTGTACTTAGAGGTGTAGAAGATCCAAGAGACATATTACAATGGATTAGAGAGAGGAGGAAGAGAATAAAGGGTAAGGAAGCTAGATTAGGAGATCTAGCTAAAATAGATCTTGAGGAGGAGTTTAGTAGTGAAGATATTTATTGATGCAAGTCTATTAGTGTACTTAAATGTGAAAATGCCGGAACATGAAGCCAGACTTATAGAAGATTTTTGGTTAGACCTATTAGTTAACCATACACTGTATACTAACATATTAGTCCTAGATGAAGTTATATATATCTCTAAAAAGAAGTATAGTGTATCATTTATAGATACAATAGACTTTATAGATAGAGCTGTATTACCATATGTTGATATATTATCAATTGGTATAGATGAATATGTAAAAGCTAAAGAGATAATAAGTAAATATAGACTTAAACCATCAGATGCTATACACGTAGCAACAGTAATAAATAATGGGTTACAAGCAATAGCTTCTGAGGATAACGATTTTGATAAAGTAGGAATTAAACGTATATGGATTAAAAGTTAGGGCAGCTATACTCTTTTGGAACATATAGCTTACACCTAGCTTTCTCTAACAAGCTTCTCTCTAGTAGGCTGTAGCACATGTTTATGTGGGTAATATTAGAGACTAAGATCTTCTCTATGATAACAATATTCATTAACCAGTTAATGATATGTTCATTACGGTTTAATCTTAAAGGTTTTCAGCATAACTTATGTTATTATGATGATGGTGTCTTTTTCTATTAACTCATCTAGTTTTTAAGTAGCTTGTATGTCTCTTTTAGGAATATATCAATGTCTTTTGGATCGATTACTTCACAGTAGAAGTTTATATGAAGTTTATGTACTAGGAGAAAGGATTTATAGATCTCTTCATTTCTAAGTTCTTTAGCTACTTCTCTCATAAAATCTATTATTTGTCTATGAGTTCCTAGTCTATAGCCTCTTTTTGCTACAAGTGCTTTAATTGACTGTGCTATAGCTCCCCATAGTAGTTCAAATGCTTTCCTATATTCTCTCTTAGCCAGCAGTTTCTCTGCATTAACTAAGTACTGATCCCTTGTCTTTAGGTAAACTCTATAGTCAATAGACATCATGATCCCTTAGACACTACCTCATAGAATACTACTCTTCCATCTCTACCACTAATAACTATCTTAACAATTCTCTCAGATAAAATACCTACATCAAACTCTAAATACCATTTATCTTCATCCACTCTATAATCTGCTCTAAGTAGTTTATGAAACTGATATCCAGCCTTCCTCTCTAAAAACTCTATAGCCCTCTCTACAACTTCTTCAAGATCCAAAGAGTCTGACACCCTTCCAATAGTATGTATTCCCTAAGAGTATTTTCTTATGTAGTATCTTTATAAAAGGATTCTCTAAGTAGTTGTACTGGTGTTAACATTATCCTAGCTCTCATTATTATAGCTAAAACGTTAGGATAAATACCAGAGGATAGATACTGGTCTAATCCCTGGCTAGCTAAGCAGTCCTTAGTAGGTTGTATAAGATACTATATTCTCTAAGAGCTATACCTTTCCTAGCACTGCATTATGTAAGGATGAAGGATTTAATTATAATAGAGAGTATTAATGTTTAGTACAGTATGGTATTCCGGTCTTGTCAAGAATGCTGAGACTATGGGTAGTGGAGAGTGACTAATATGTATTAGGTAATGGGTTATGTATTGCAGAGTAATATTTTTATACGTCTTTTTGGTGTCTAGTGATTTCATAGATTTTATCAAGTAGTATCTATTAGCTAACAATTATTATGGAGCAAGCTAGGGTGGTTTAATGGTTGGTGTAATGGTGGTTTATAGTGAAGTGGAGAGAGATACCAGTTTATGCAAGGAGGTATATTATTTATCATACGATTGTATCTCCACTTCTTATTACATGGTATATGCTTCCACTATACATGTTTATGACTGGCTATGACATACTTGGTGTAGGGTTATTCTTTACAGTGGTTAATATTGTGTCTATACCGGTAACCTATCTTATTGGTAGATTGTTTGATAGAGTACCTTTGAGACATGGATTAGTGGTTATTGATGCACTTGATGGGCTAGCCTCTATACTGTATGGTTTAGCCTATGGAGAACTAGCTCCACTAATGCTATTCCTAGGTAGACTTATAGACAAGATCTCTAGTCTATTCTACCCATTATACCAAGCTGTAGAAAAGATACTGTATCCAAGGGATCGGTTGGAGGAAGTATTTGCATGGCATATGAGGCTTCCAGAGATTAGCCAGTTAATTGGATTCCTAGTCCTAGGCTATCTATTCGGCTATGTATTTAATAAGCCAGAACACTATAGGATAGGCTTTATACTGTTTGGTCTCTCATCAGTTTTTACAATAGCTTATCTACTAATGGCTCTCCCCAAGCTTGATGTCTCTGAGAGGATCGGGGTTGAGAAACTAGTGTTTAGGATTGACTGGGAGTTCAAACTCATACTAGTTATTGAAGCACTAGCTATGCTTGGATGGAGCCTTGCTCCAGAGATTGTGTTGCTGAACTATATAGTCAATGTATTAGGCTATACATTATTTGAAGCTATGGTTGTTGAAGCATTTGTATCTCTAGGATCTATTCTAGCTACATATATTGTTGAAATGGTTGGTAGTAGGTATAGGTATGAGATGATAGGGCTAGGCTATATACTCGTGACACTATGGGCTCTAATAATGTCTCTAAACCCACCACTCTACATGGTTGTAATAGCCTACTTTATATGCAGGTTTGGAGATACAATAGCATTCACATACTACCGCTCATGGCTATTTAGCAAGATACCAAGTGAGAAAGCTAGTAGCTTATTTGCAGCACTATCAAGTTATAGGAGGATAATAGTACTAGTGTCACCGCTCATAGCTGGATGGCTGGCATCAATAAACCCGGTACTACCATATATTGTAAGCATACCATTATTTGCACTAGTAACAACTATACTATTGGTAGTAGCTCGCAAGTAAGTATTATAGACTACTCTATACTAGATACTATGTAGTAGCTATAATAGTGTCTATAGAAACTATTAGTTACTAGGAGAGACTCTATAGCTAGTAAGAAGGTGTTGTACTATGTGCTTCCTTGTAGTCTATAGGCTTTTCAAGAGTATAAGACTGGATGAAGTTGCTAGGATTCTTGAGAGTCTAGGCTATAGTGTTAGAGTTAGAAATGGTGTTGTAGAGGGCTATCTAGGTGATCGTGTAGTTAAGGCTAGGGTTAGAGAGAGGTTTCTAGATATAAAGACTAGTGATTATGGGGAGGAGTGTCTATTTGATCTAAGGGATATTGATAGAGAGCTTTATAGGAGAGGCTATAAGCCTAGAATAGTAGTATTTAGTTCACCATATCTAGCACTACTAGAGGAGGATAAGAGAGGATCAGAATGGCTGCTACGTAGACTGGGTGTTAGGAGGAAGAAGAGAGAATACATAGGCCCATGTGGATAAACAACTAGGGAGAAAAACATATGTACATAGACCCAGTGCTCCAGATAATACTTATAGCAATAACACTTATCACCATAGGAGTACTCCTCATAATCCTAGGAATACTATCCAGTAATAGAGAGGAGAGAGAAACAAAAGTAGAAGCAGGAGGAGTAATAATTGTAGGGCCAATACCAATAGTACTAGCAACATCAACAAGAACAGCAATAATAGTGCTAGCACTAGCAATAACACTAACAATACTACTAATAACACTATACATAAACCAAATACACTAAACAAACACAAAATACAGAACAAAGTCTAAACAACAAAAACAAGGTCTTAAACAATAAGTATATTTGTTGAAAAACCACTACACTTCTGAAGTGACGGAACCCAGCGGTTCCTGATCGATCAGAGCTGGAGATAAAGATACAGTGTCCACAATATTATTCAGTGTACAAGGAACCCAGACAATCCCAAAGTGACGGAACCTGCAGGTTCCGAAATCACCTACCAACACCCAGCCCTCCCAGACCATGATCCAACAGAAAAACTTATAAACCCAAACCATCAAATAATATCTTGTACACAGAACGTCGTTGTCCTCTTACCACATCCTGGCCCATAGACTATTAGTGGTAGTGAATTAAACCTTCTAGCTTTATCTATGAGGGATCTATACTCTAGTACTCTATTAGAGAAACACACTGGTTTACCATAGATGTATACTCTAAAGCTACAATCTATTAGCTATTAGCCTCCAGAATATAGGCTATGCTTCAACAACTTGTAGCATGTCTTCCCTACTAAGCTTTGTTACTGTGAAATACTTTGTTGATATACGTTTAAGGCTCTTGTTATCACCTAGTACCATGACTGTTATTAGCCTAGCATTAGCTCTCCTCAGGTTATAGCTTACTAGTTGTTCAGCTATACGGTCTACACCATCTGTTATCAACACTATATCGCTAACGTCTTTTACAACACCTGATCTAATGTCGTTTGTAGCAAGTATTATTGCACGTGATATATCTGTACCACCACTACCTTTTACACGTGCTACATACTCTATGAGCTTAAGAACTTGTTTAGCCTTAGGCCTACGATCAACACGTGCTAGTGGATATGGTATGCTGTCAAAGAAGCGGAAGTAGAACTCACGATGCTCCTTAACAGCTCTCATGTATAGGCTTAGTGCAACAGCTTTAGCCCATATCATCTTAAGTCCATCCATACTACCAGACTTGTCTAGTAGGCAATAGAGTGGTCCATAGCTCTGGCTAAGTACTTTCTGGTAAAGCAGTAGTTTACCCTCTAGAAACTTTAGGTAGAACAACTCATCTGGTAGTGCAAGTGATGAACGAGCTAGTCTCTCAATATCCTTACCAAGCTCATAGCCTATGATCTCTCCATGTTTATACCTTGTCCTCCTCTTAGGGATCCTCATAGTCCAAGGCTTAACACCAGAGAGTAGCTCTAGTATCTTCTTAACCTCAGTATTCCTAGCAAGCTTTATCAATTGTGGAGCATACTCTTCATAAGCCATCATACTAACACTACCTGGCTGCCGCCCCTCAATAAGATTCCTAAGCTTCTTAACATTATCTAGGTCCTTAGTAATACTTGATAGCTTCTTCTCAACTTCTCTCCTAATAAGCTCCTCCTTAATCTTCTCCTCGATAGAATCACGTGCTGTTGTTGAGAAACTAGTTCTATAGCTCTCCTCCATAGCCTTCTCTATAGACTCCCATACTTCTGCAAGCAGTATACTAGCTGCTACACTACTCATTAAGTTATCAGCTACTGTACGACTACGTAGCTCGTGTATCTGTGGTGCTTTAAGCATTGACTTTACCAATACATAGGTCTTCTTTAGACTACGTGGTATCCTATCCTCATCCTCAAGCAATGGATAGGGTAGATAGAATGTATAGAATACATCAATAGCTGTATACTGGTCTATACCAGTATTCTTCTTATCAGTAAGTATAGATACTAACCTCAAAACTTTGTTACCACGATACTTTACAATAGGGTCTTTATAATTAATTGACTTTAAAACACCCTTCTCTGGCTTCCGATAAAACGAATACACTACCTAGGCTCCCCTACTTACTATATACCTAGTTTCCTCCTAATCAATGTAATTATATCTCCTATCTCGGCTAACACATCAAATGCTCTCCTACGTATAGCTTCATCACTTGTTTCTTCAGCTATCCTCCTAACCTTATCACGTACAGCCTCGAAACTACGTAGGTAATCAACTAGTCTTGGCTCAAACTCTGTAATACTCATAATATACTGTTTAGCCTCACGTATATTAGCCTCGATCTCAGTGAGTTCTCTAAGATACCTCTCACTAGCCTTAATCTCATCCATCAATATAGCATATACTTGTTCAGCTTCATCCCGATCCCTTGGAGCAACAGTCTTTAGTACAAGCAAGTCCTCTTCAGTAGCAACCATTCTCTCGTTAAGAAGAGCTGATGCAGCTATAGCTTTCAAAGCCTTACCCTTACGACGATCAGTGACGTGTATACCATGATCCTCTAGTATAGCGTATAGCTTTACAAGCTTTTCTTTAACACGAGACAAGTCTACCTCGAATAATAGCTTGTTTAAAGCCCTTATATGATCCATTGTGAGGACTGGTTCAGCATGTTCATAGTAGCCAGCCTCAATCCTCCATACAGCATCGAGTAGCTCCATCCACTTGTCTTCACCAACTGGTTTTACAAAGTGTCTGAAGAGGAAGCGATCATATAGTGCTTGTAGTTCTGGTTCATCTGGTACTTGGTTTGTAGCTGCTATCATTGTCCATAATGGTACCTTGATCTCGTTATAGCCATCATATAGTATGCGTTCGTTCATTATAGTTAAGAACATGTTTAGTATAGCTGAGTTAGCATTGAATATCTCGTCTATAAAGGCTATCTCTGCTTCTGGTAACTTGTTACGTGTAATCCTTACATACTTTCCTTGTCTAAGAGCATTAATGTCTAGTGGGCCGAATAACTCGTCTGGTTCTGTAAACTTTGTTAGTAGGTATTTGAAGAACCTAGCGTTTATCAGTTCAGCTGCTCTCCTAGCTAGTGCTGATTTAGCAGTACCTGGCTCACCTATTAATACAATGTGTTCACCAGTTACAATAGCTAATGCTATAGCTTGTGCTTCCTCCTCTCTACCAATAAATGGCTTAGCTAGTTCTTCTACAAACCTGTGTGCCTGGCTTAATAGCTCGTTCACACCACTTGACATAGCTATTCTAAACCACCTTCTCAATCCATATACTAGCTCCTAATTCTATATATTGGTCTATAACCTCCCTAATATATAATCCCTCCATATACCAGCTAGAGTAAATCCTATGTAGCCCTAAACCTATAGGCTATAGATGGAGATGAAGAACCCGGTTTTCAGCTGACAATGGTGATGTAGAGTTGCTCATCTGATCCACTTATAGCCTAAGAGAAAGCTCCTTCAACCTCCTAACACTCTCACACAACTCTCTAACAGCAACCATGTACTCACCCATATAATCCTGTACACCCTTAACACGTCTCTTCTCAAGAACCTTACTAGCAGTAAACAATGTCACACCAATCATTGTACTAACACTTGTAGGATCAGGCATTGTGAGGAATACATAGGATGTCTTACGTAGCTTCT
>CAYXOO010000055.1:0-11323 GCA_964466845.1 uncultured Desulfurococcaceae archaeon | reverse complement strand
AAAGATACGTGAAGTAGAGGGCTATGAGGAAGAAGTAACTCCTATGGAGTGTAGGCTTAGGAATCTAACGTATGCCGCACCCGTGTATCTAAAGTTCCATATAGAGATTGAAGGAGAATACTTTGGTCCATACGAGATACTCCTTATGCACCTCCCTATAATGCTCCGTTCAAACATTGACCCATTATCACGTAAGCCTGGTGAGAGTGAAGAAGAGTATATTAGGAGGCTTACAGAGGCTAGAGAGGACCCAAGGGATCCGGGTGGATACTTTATAATAAATGGTAGTGAGCGTGTACTTGTAGCACAAGAGGATCTAGCTAGCAACAACGTACTGGTTGATAAGGCTAGCGAGGGATCTGCAGCAACACACCTTGCTAAAGTCATAAGTGTTGCTCGTGGACGTAGAAGCCAGCTTGTCATCGAGAGACGTAAGGATGGTATAGTATATGTTAATCTACAGGGTATACGTATACCAGTCGTTATACTAATGCGTGCTCTAGGTCTTGAGAAAGACGAGGATATAGTCTATGCTATAAGCCTTGACCCAGAGATCCAGAAGGAGATGTTGCCTAGTCTATTGAAAGCTAGTAGTATAAGATCTGTGGAAGAAGCACTAGACTATATAGGATCACGTATAGCTATTGGACAGCCTAAGCCACTACGTATAGAACGTGCTAAGACCTTGCTTACAGAATATATACTACCACACATAACAGCTACACCAGATGATATAGAAGAGCTTAGTAAGAGGTTTGGTAAGAAGATAACACCTGATGAAGCAAAGAGGCTTATGAAAGCATTCTTTGTAGGACAAATGGTGTGTAAACTACTAGAGCTTGTAAAAGGCTGGAGGAAACCAGATGACAAAGACCACTATAGGAATAAGAGGCTTAAACTAGCTGGTGAACTACTATCACAACTAGTACGCTACAACCTAACAAGCTATTTTATCCGTGAACTAAAGAATGCTGTTGAGAAGAACTGGAGTAAGCATAGGAGAGCAGACATTATAAAGAGTGTGTTGAAACCAGGTATGCTTACAGACCGTATACTACACGCTATGGCTACAGGTAACTGGCCTGGAGGAAAAACTGGTGTTAGCCAGCTACTAGACCGTACAAACCTTATGAGCACACTAAGCCACCTACGTAGAGTGGTTTCCCCACTAGCTCGTAGCCAGCCACACTTTGAAGCTAGAGAACTACATCCCACCCAATGGGGGCGTATATGTCCATTTGAGTCACCAGAAGGGCAGAACATTGGTCTCGTGAAGAACCTTGCACTAATGGCTAACGTTAGCGTTGGTGTACCAGAGGAGGAAGTCAAGCCTGTATTAAAGAAACTAGGGGTTATACCAATCAGTGGGGTTATTGAGTTAGCTAAGAAGAAGGGTCCTGAGACACTACTTAAGTGGAGCCGTGTATACCTTAACGGTAGACTTGTAGGCTACCACCCAGATGGTGCTAGACTAGCTAGTGAGATAAGAAGGCTTAGGAGGAGTGGAGAACTTAGTCCAGAAGTCAATGTAGCACACATTGTTACTAAACATGTAAACGAGGTATTTGTAAACACTGATCCAGGTAGGATAAGGAGGCTACTATTCGTTGTAGAGAATGGAAAGCTTAAGCTTAAGCCAGAGCACATTGAGAAGCTAAAGAGGGGTGAATGGAGTTTCACAGACCTTGTTAGACATGGTATAGTAGAGTTCCTAGACGCCGATGAAGAAGAGAATGCATTGGTAGCACTTGATCCACAAGATATTACTCCAGATCATACCCACATGGAGGTATGGACACCAGCTATACTAGGTATAACAGCCTCACTAATACCATATCCAGAGCACAACCAGAGCCCACGTAACACCTATGAGGCAGCAATGGCTAAGCAAGCTCTAGGACTATACGCAGCCAACTTCCAGTTAAGATCAGAGTCTCGTGGACACTTCCTCCACTACCCACAGAAACCACTCGTACAAACACGTGTAATGGATATCATAGGGTTTAACGATCGGCCGGCTGGACAGAACATGGTTGTAGCAGTACTTAGCTTTACAGGCTATAACATAGAGGATGCACTTATTATGAACAAGAGTGCTGTTGACCGTGGGCTAGGGCGTAGTACTTTCTTCCGTCTATACTCTACAACAGAGTACAAGTACCCTGGTGGACAAGAGGATTATATAGAGATCCCGCAGAGCCATGTAAAAGGCTATCGTGGGCCGAAAGCCTATGATAAGCTAGAGGAAGACGGTATAGTTGTACCAGAGACCAAGGTTAAGGGTGGTGACGTACTCATTGGAAAGACTAGCCCACCGCGATTCCTAACAGTACAGGAATACGGTGTTGGAGCAAGTCTTGTTAGACAAGACACTAGCATAGTGACACGCCATGGGGAGAAGGGTGTTGTAGACATAGTAATGATGACGACTGATGCTGAAGGAAACAAGCTGGTTAAGGTACGTGTAAGGGATCTAAGGATACCTGAGCTTGGAGACAAATTTGCTAGCCGCCATGGACAAAAAGGTGTTATAGGGTTATTGATACCACAAGAGGATCTACCGTTTACAGAAGAAGGTGTAGTACCGGATCTAATCATAAACCCACATGCATTCCCAAGCCGTATGACTGTAGGACAACTTATAGAGAGTATAGCTGGTAAAGTAGCTGCATTAGAAGGTAGATTCATTGATGCTACACCATTCTATAAGGAGCCTATAGACAAGATAAAGATTACTCTAAGGAGATACGGCTACCCAGACACTGGTGAAGAGACAATGTATGATGGACGTACTGGTGAGTTACTACTAAACCCTGTATTCATAGGTATAGTGTACTACCAGAAACTACACCACATGGTATCAGACAAGATACACGCTCGTGCACGTGGACCAGTACAGATACTTACTAGACAACCAGTTGAGGGTAGAGCTAGAATGGGTGGGCTTAGATGGGGTGAGATGGAGAGAGACTGTCTAGTAGGACATGGAGCAGCTATGCTTCTAAAAGAGCAACTCCTAGACAAGAGTGATAGGACGATAATATACGTATGTAGTATATGTGGGCATATAGGATGGTATGACCGTAGTAAGGGTAAGTACGTATGTCCTATACACGGTGATAAGGGGAGGCTTTATCCCGTTGAGGTATCCTATGCATTCAAACTACTACTGCAAGAGCTAATGAGCATGTGTGTAATGCCTCGTCTACGCCTAGAAGACGTTGTTAAGAAGCCGAGAGGTGGGAGCTAATGGTTTCTATCAAGAGGATCGGGTCTATAAAGTTTGGTATACTAAGCCCAGACGATATTAGGAAGATGAGTGTTACAGCTATAATAACATCTGATGTCTACGACAACGATGGAATGCCTATTGATGGAGGCATCATGGATAGGAGGCTAGGTGCTATAGAGCCGCGTGAAGTATGCCCTGTATGTGGTAATACTAGAGACTCTTGCCCCGGGCACTTTGGCCATATAGAGCTTGCTCGCCCGGTTATACATGTTAGTTTCGTCAAGTATATACACATGTACCTTAGATGCACATGTCGTGTATGTGGACGTGTATTACTGCCAGAGCAACAGATACAGTATTACCTAGACCTTATGGCTCGTCTAGAAAAGATTGGTGCTAAACCACTTATTAATAGACTTGTAGAGTTTGTTAGGAGAAGAGCTGCTAAGACAACTACTTGTCCACATTGTGGTGCTAAACAGTATAGGATTAGGCTTGAGAAACCCTATATATTCTATGAGGAGAGAGAAGAAGGTGTTGTAAGGCTTAACCCAGCTGATATTAGGAAGAGACTAGAGAAGATACTGAACGACCATGTAAGACTACTTGGTGGAGACCCATTAGAAGCTAGACCAGAGTGGATGGTCTTAACAGTACTTCCTGTACCACCAAAAGCTGTACGCCCATCTATCCTACTAGAGACTGGTATACGTAGCGAAGACGACTTGACACACAAGCTAGTAGATGTAGTCCGTATAAACAATAGGCTACGTGAACACATTGAGAGTGGAGCACCAAACGCTATTATCGAGGAGGAATGGGAGCTCCTACAATACCATATAGCAACCTATTTCGATAACGAGATCCCGGGTATAAGCCCTGCTAGACACCGTAGTGGTAAGGTGCTCAAGGGTATTGCTCAGAGGCTTAAGGGTAAGGAGGGTAGGTTCCGTGGACACCTTAGTGGTAAACGCGTAGATTTCTCAGCACGTACAGTGATCTCTCCAGACCCTAATCTTAGTATAAACGAGGTAGGTGTACCAATCGATGTAGCAAAGATACTTACTGTACCAGAACGTGTAACCAAGTGGAATATCGAGGAGATGAGGAGGCTAGTACTAAATGGGCCCGAGAGATGGCCTGGTGCAAACTATATCATATGCCCTGATGGAAGGCGTATAGACCTTAGATTCGTGGATCGTAAGGCTAAGGCTGAGTCTCTAGCACCTGGATACATTGTTGAGAGACACCTTATGGATGGAGACATTGTATTGTTTAACCGTCAGCCAAGCCTACATCGTATATCGGTTATGGCTCATGTTGTTAGAGTGCTACCCTATAAGACGTTCCGTCTAAACCTACTAGTATGCCCACCCTACAATGCAGACTTTGATGGAGACGAGATGAACCTCCATGTACCACAGAGTGAAGAAGCTCGTGCAGAAGCACGTGTGCTAATGCTTGTTGAGAAACATATTCTAAGCCCTAGATACGGTGGTCCGATAATAGGTGGACTACAGGACTATATAAGTGGTGCATTCCTATTAACAGCTAAATCAACAGTACTAACTAGAGACGATGTCATAGACTTACTTGGAGTAGCTGGTTATAGAGGAGAGTTCCCGGAGCCAGCAATTCTAAAGCCTGGTCCATACTGGACTGGTAAGCAATTGATAAGCCTATTCCTACCAAAGGATCTAAACTATAGGAGGAGAGCAACTATTGGTAAAGCAGCTACACTAGCATGCATAGATGAGGACTGTCCACACGACAGCCTAGTTATTATAAAGAAGGGTATATTGCTTGAAGGAGTGCTTGACAAGGCTAGTATTGGGCGTGAAGAACCGGAGAGTCTACTACACTGGCTTGTAAAAGAGTATGGAGAAGACGTTGCTAGAAGGTTTATGGATAACGTATACAAGATGTTTATACGTTATGCTGAGAAACACGGTCTAACACTATCCTACGACCACGTTGTACTACCACCAGAAGCTATGAAGAAAGTTAAAGAGATTATAGCTGAGAAGAGGAAGGAGGTGTTTGAGCTTATAGAGAAGTATAAGAGACGTGAACTAGAGCCTAGACCTGGTAGAACACTAGAAGAGACACTAGAGGATGAAATAATCGATCTACTGTCTAAGAAACTGCTTGACGATGTAGCAGAAGTTATTACTCCATACTTCAACCTACGTAACCCAGTAATAGTGATGGCACGTACTGGTGCACGTGGAAACCCTGTAAACTTAACTCAGATGGCTGCACTACTAGGGCAACAGACAGTACGTGGTAAGAGGATTAAGAGAGGCTTTATGAACCGTACACTACCGCACTTCAAACCCGGCGATCTAGGTCCAGAGGCTAGAGGATTCATAGCACATGGGTTTGCAGAGGGATTAACACCTATAGAGATGTTCTTCCATGCAGCAGCTGGTCGTGAGGGACTAGTAGACACAGCTGTACGTACTAGCCAGAGTGGCTATATGCAGAGGAGGCTTATCAATGCACTACAGGATCTAAGGGTAGAGTATGATGGAACAGTTAGGACACCAACTGGTGAGATAATACAGTTCCGCTATGGAGAAGACGGTGTTGACCCGATGTGGAGTGACCACGGTAAAGCTGTTAAAGTAGAACGTGTTATTGAGAAGGTTATAGGGTGGAGGGTCTAGTCTTGGAGAAAATGGTTAAGTCTAGAGAAGAACTCATAGAGTATCTAGAGAAGAATCTAAGGGGTAGAGTGAGTACTCTAGTCTATGAAGAGACAAGGGATCAGTTGATAAAGACATGGGAGAAACACGGGCTATACTGGAGTGAGCTTGAAGAGATAGTGAAACTCGTTATAGAGAGGTATAATAGCTCTTTGATAGAGCCTGGTGAAGCAGTTGGTACAGTAGCTGCACAGTCAATAGGTGAGCCATCAACACAGATGACTCTACGTACATTCCACTATGCTGGTGTACGTGAATATAACGTAACACTTGGTTTACCAAGGCTTATAGAGATCGTTGATGCACGTAAGAAGCCTAGCACACCTATCATGGAGATACATCTTGATGAAGAACACAGGTATGATGAGGAGAAGGCTCGTGAAGTACAGAGGAGGATTGAGACAACTACTATAGAGAATGTAGCTAAACGTGTAGATGTAGATACAATAGCTGGTGCTACTATAGAGCTAGACCCTGTTATGATGGAGGATAAAGGTGTTTCTCTAGAGGATATAAAGAAGGCTCTAGAGAAGCTTAAGCTAGGAGATGTAAGTGTTGATGAAGAGTCTAAGACAGTGTTTATTGAGTGGAAGACTAGTCTAGACTATACAAAGATCGAGAGAGTACGTACAAAGATACTACAGGCTAGAATCAAGGGTGTAAAGGGTATTAAGAAGGTTATTATACAGAAGAGATTGTTTAAACAACCAGATGGTAGTGAGAGAGAAGGCTATGTATTGATTGCTGAGGGTAGCAACCTAGCTGAGGTAATGAAGATACCAGGTGTTGACCCAAGGAGGGTGTTTACAAATAATATCAAGGAGGTTGAGGAAGTACTTGGTATAGAAGCTGCTCGTACAGCTATCATTAAGGAGATAATGGATGTACTAGAAGACCAGGGTCTAGACGTTGATATAAGGCATGTAATGCTTGTAGCAGACATTATGACATGGAGTGGTACTGTAAAGCAAGTCGGTAGACACGGTATAGCTGGTGAGAAACCAAGTGTACTAGCTAGAGCAGCATTCGAGATGACTGTGCAGAAGCTAGCAGAAGCAGCTACAGCTGGTGAAGAAGACCCTCTTGTCGGTGTAACAGAAAATGTAATAATAGGGCAGCCTATACCACTAGGTACTGGTATAGTAGAGCTATATATGCGTCCAAGTGAGACAGTAAGAGAGAGAGGAGAAGAGGAGGCTGAGAGCAAATGAGTATAACAGTCTCAGATATAGGGCGTGAACTACAAATGGTTCTTAAGACAGGATCAGTAGTTATTGGTAGCCGTAACACTATAAGACTAGCCAAGCTGGGTAAGGCTAAACTAATAATAGTTGCAGCTAATGCTCCACCAGAGATAAAAAAGGATTTAAAATACTATGCAAGACTATCTAATATACCAGTATATGAGTTCCCTGGTACAAACATGGAGCTTGGAGCACTATGTGGTAAACCATTCAGTATAGCCTCTATGGCTATAGTCGATCCTGGGCAGTCAAGCATACTCGAATTGGTTAAGGAGGCTAGTGGGGTGGAGACTGAGTAGTGGGGATCAAGCTTACACCAGAAGAACTTAGATACATGGCCCTACTACATGAGCTAACTGGCGTGCACGTGAGAGACTGTATTATAGATGAGGATTTCAATAGGATAATATTTGTTGTAAACACTAGTGAGATTAGGCAAGCAATCGGTCCACGTGGACTCAATGTACAGAGGCTTAGGAAGATCATTGGTAGGAATATAGAGATCGTAGGCTATAGCGATAAACTAGAAGACATGGTTAAACTATCGCTGGTACCTGCACGCGTACGTGATGTAAGACTTGTGCAACGTGGCGGTAGAAAGACGGTGTATGTTAGTGTAGAACCTAGTGATAAAGGACTTGCTATAGGTAGGAATGGGAGGAATGTTGCACGTGCAAAGATTTTATTAAAGAGATACTTTGACGTAGACAATGTAATTATTGCATAGCCGAATAGTTTAAGAATCCCCTAGAGATACACATGGTAATGAGAGGGTGTAGAGAGAATGACTGGTAAGAAATCTCCAAGCGGTCTATACGCTGCTAGAAAGCTTAGGAGAAAGAGGCTTAAGTTTAGGTGGAGCCAAAGAGAGTTTAAGATAAAAATGCTTGGTCTTAAGAGGAAGGTTGACCCACTAGAAGGTGCTCCAATGGCTCGTGGTATTGTGTTAGAGAAAGTAGCTGTAGAAGCACGTCAGCCAAACTCGGCTGTACGTAAGTGTGTACGTGTACAACTAGCTAAGAATGGTAAGGTTGTAACAGCTTTCGTGCCATGGGATGGGGGTATAAACTATATTGATGAACACGATGAAGTCGTTATAGAGGGTATTGGAGGACCACGTGGACGCTCAATGGGTGATATACCCGGTGTTAGATACAAGGTTATAATGGTTAATGGTGTATCACTAAAAGCTCTATGGCTTGGTAAGAAACAAAAGCCTATACGCTAGAAATAGTCTTCTTCATCATCACTTAGAGAGTCTTCTAAACCACTATATCCTTCCTCTAGATTCTCAAACTCCTCCTGTTGATCAACTAGTATCTTCCTAATGTATACCGGCCTATGTGTTAGTAGTGCAAGGAGTATTGCATGGCTTGGTATCATTCTCCTCTTAATCAATGCATTCTCATGTCCAAACTCAACTGTTGCTGCATAAGTATATGTCTCGGGATTTATAGAGTCTATAACAACTCTACGTAGATGCCTGCCAATCTCCTCTAATGCACCAGGTATCGAGGATATTATATCGAATATAGTCTCTCTATCATCACCTAACATATAGTCGTCACTAAGATCACTGCTTCCCTTAATCTTCTTAATAATATAGACTATATCAACTGGTACAGAGTATAGTTTAAAGACACGTCCATCCTCTAGCTTACACGTTATAAGTGTCTTACTAGGTATAGGGTATACAACACCGTCTATGATCGCTTCTGTAAAAGTTATAGATGCATCAATATCGTATACCCTTAGTAACTCGTCTTCACGATACTCTGGCTCTCTCAAGACCTGTTTATTCCCCACACAAACTCCTCCTAGTTGATTAATAGTTTAGTGTTATGAGGCTTATATACCTAAGTCTAGTAGTTGATAGTGTTTCTCCTGAGAAAAGAGTTTTAAAGGGAGTATACAGTCTTCTCTAAGACAGATAGATTATGCGTGAGGGATAGAATATGAATAGTGAGAGTGTAATCGTAGAGGTTAAGGAGATCAAGTTATTTGGTAAGTGGAGTTACGACAACATAGTGGTTAAAGACCCTGGTCTTAAGAGATACTTGTGTCTAAAACCAGTATTCCTACCACATACTGGAGGTAGACACGAGCATAGGAGGTTTGGTAAAGCAGAAGTACCAGTTGTTGAAAGGCTTATGAACAAACTTATGAGGCCAGGGCGTAACATGGGTAAGAAGCATCTAGCATACAACATCGTTAAGAAAGCATTCGACCTGATATACCTAAAGACTGGTGAGAACCCATTACAAGTACTTGTACGTGCTATAGAGAATGCTGCACTACGTGAGGAAACCACTAGGATAATGTATGGTGGTATAGTATACCATGTAGCAGTTGATGTATCTCCACAGAGAAGAGTCGATCTAGCATTAAAGCATTTAACAGAAGGAGCACGTATGAAAGCATTTAACAACCCATTACCTATAGAAGAAGCATTAGCTGAAGAAATAATAGCTGCTGCAAACAACGACCCTAAAAGCTATGCTATACAGAGGAAAGAGGAGATCGAGAGAATAGCTCTTAGTAGTAGATAGCATCTTCTACACTGGCCACCCACTACATGTGCTAGAATGTATTGTGAGTACCTAGGATATCTTTATCCACCACGTCTACCTGATAGCTGTTTTTGTAGAGGAGAAACATCTCTATGGTGACGAGTCTTGTACCTGGTTACTAGTTATTGTGGAGGATGTTATGATAAAAGCATTGTTGATACGTATAACAAGTGTATGGAGATTAGAGGTTTTGTTGCTGAGAGAAGAGTATCTGTAGAAGAGATCCATAGGCTATGGTTTGAGTATAGTAGTTTTAAACCAGATTCTCTAGGGTTTGTTGTAGATAATTCTAGAGTCTATGGATTGGGCTATGCTAGAGTTGTTTACGGGCATACTGGTTATCTATGGCTATGCATAGACTATACACTACCGGTTTCTCATCAGAAACAAGCACTCTACATTCTATTGTCGTGGGCTAGACATAAGTTGTTGAGGAAGAGAGTATTTATTGTTAAGATTAGCTGTGGGTATGAGTATTCTAGACTCTACAATCTAGTAGCTAGCCTTATAGGTACATGTACTAGTGTGGTAGACTATACTCTAATGGAGTATAGTGTTTTAGAGCAGAAGACCTTGTATCATAGAGTAGGTGATTCTAAGATAACTATTAGGAGAGGAGGTTATAGGGATATACCAGGTGTTGTCAATGTATATAATGAGGCTTTTAAGAGGTATAACTGGTTTACTGAATGGAGCGTTGATGATGCATATAAATGGTATAGTAGTAGGGATATACAGTTGTACATAGCTGTTGATAAAAACTCTGGAGAAATAATTGGTTTTATTGATGGTGAGAAGAGAATTGGTTTTGATGGGAGAGTCTATGGCTATGTATATACATTGGCTGTACACCCTAGTAGGCAGGGACAAGGTATTGGTGGTAAGCTACTAAGGTACTTCTTAGACGTACTCAGTAGGGATGGTGTTAGAGAGGTATATCTGGATGCAATAGCTGGTCTGGAAGACTACTATGTTAGACATGGTTTTAGGATTAAGCGTAGGTATAGATTATTAGTTGTACCAGTTGCTTATCTACCACGGTATACACCATGTATAATAGAATACATGTGAATACCATGTAGAATCTAGTCTATTGTTAAAATAGGTACTCTATATACTTTAATGTAGCTACTGTATTAGATAACCTTATAAGAGAGCTGTAGCGTAGACTATGTATAGCCTCTAAGATGGATAGTGTGATTTAGGCTATTTAGGGTGGTGGATGGCATGAGCTCTGAAAAACCACACCTAAACCTTGTAGTGATAGGACATGTAGACCATGGTAAGAGCACACTAGTAGGGCACATCCTATATCGTCTAGGACTAGTTGATGAAAAGACTGTTAAGATACTAGAAGAAGAGGCTAAGAAGAAGGGTAAGGAGAGCTTCAAGTATGCATGGCTACTCGATAGGCTTAAGGAGGAACGTGAACGTGGACTAACAATAGCTCTAACACACCTAAAATTCGAGACAAGGAGATACGTGTTTACAATAATTGATGCTCCTGGGCATAGAGACTTTATAAAGAACATGATAACTGGTGCTAGCCAGGCTGATGCAGCATTACTA
>CAYXOO010000054.1:0-11331 GCA_964466845.1 uncultured Desulfurococcaceae archaeon | reverse complement strand
GATATATGTAGAGAAATGGGTATAAAATGCATATTATTCCTAGACGAGCTGCACGAGCCAGTATACAGTATTGGTGGAAACTTTATAGACGAGGTAGTAGGTTCACTAGCTTATAGCTCTGACTACCACAGGAATATAAAGATAATAATATCAGGCTCTATAATACGTCTAGTAGAAGAAATTATATCTAAAGAACAACTAGTTGGTAGAGTAACAGTTATTGAAATGGAAGAATTGAGTGCAAGTGAGGTAATTGATTTTTTGAGAAAAACATTAAAACTCTATGAGAAAGAACTGGGTTTAAAGGATCGTACGATAGAGTTGATCTCAATAACGCCATTTCCATCTATATTAACTAAGTTAACCAACGGTGTTATAGGGTGGTTAGTAATTTTCACTCGTTATTTAGTTGATAAGATGACGTCTCTCCGTAAACCAGTTAAACCAGAGTATATAGGGCAAGCTGTTAAAGACTCTATAAACATGCTTATTAAGGATATGGAGAAGACTGGTAAAGAAGAACTAAGCTTTATTAAGAAGTATCGTAGAGACAGCGTTCGGGTTATTAGGATTCTCCGCTTGCTATCTAAGGGCATAGATCGTATTGAAGAATTAGAAGATGTAGTTAAGTATCCTAGAAAGCAATTGCTTGAGATACTTGATTGGCTTGAAAAGAGAGGTTTAATTAGAAGAATTATTAATAGATACAAGGTTGCTGATCCTACAATACGTATAGCTCTTGAAGTATACCCTAGCCAAGAGGAACAAGAAGAAATTAAAAGCCTTGGTGATATTTTAGAGGATGCATATGCTCGGTTCTAGTCCTTGTGTTGGTTCTATAAACTCTATATATGGTTCTAGCTAGAGTATCTAGATGGGGTTCTAGTGTTGAGTATTAGTGGCCGTGGTGTAAACTGGGTTGCTTATTTCTGTATAAACAATATAGAGCTTGATATACTGCTTAATGCTGTTGATACTATATATAGGGAGGAACGTGCTTGTAGGCTTAGAGACTTTGTTGTTAAGAATATCTTTGAGAGACTTAACCCGCATCTTGTTGAGAAGCTTACCCATAAGGGTGTTCTTAAGTCTTTTAAACGTGGTAATGAAGTGCTCTATACGGTTACTACTCGTGGTCTTAAAGCGTTTTTTGATATAGCTTCTCCAGTATACCATGTTGTTGCTAGAAGCCCTGGTTTATCTGCTAAGGATGTGGCAAGGATCCTTAGCCCTAATATATTGTTTGGTGGTATACACCGTGTATATAGTATGCATGAACGTCTTGTTGAGAAGATCCTTAGATTACTTAGTGAGATGGGTTATTTAAGGATTGTTGATGGAGGCTATGAACCAGCTGGTGTTGAGGATAGGATTAAGGCTTCTATAGAAGTATTGAATAGGTTGTCGAGTATATCGTTTATTAGACGTGTTGGTGAAGTAGCACATTCTATTGCTAAGGCTATGGATATACCTGTTGAGCGTGTAGACGATATAATCAATGGTGTACTGTATGCTGGTGTAGTTGTTAGTGAGCGTGACCCAAGGAAAGCTGTTATAGACCTACTAACTAGTCTTAAGACTCGGATTGAACTCAGTATACGTAATGGTAGGCTACTAGAAGCTGCTGCATACTCTAGTCTAGCACTTAATCTTATTGAGAACCTATTGAGAACTAGTGAGTCTAGGAATTTGGTTAGTCTTAGGAATAAGTATAGGTTTATGGTGCATGAGATACTTGGTGATTACTTCTACCACAACCTATGCTTTGAAGCATCACAGCTGTTCTATAACCGTGCAGTAAATATTGCTCGTGAATACCCAGAGCTTGCTAGAGATGCACAACGTACAAATGCTAAATACATACTTAGTAGAGCAAGGAGTCTAGCTAGTAAGAAGAGGTATACAGAAGCTGTATCAGAACTGGATAGGCTTATAGAGTACTATCGTAGCATAGGGCTTATGAGAGAATCAGAAATAGCACTTGCTCTTAAGAAGGAGTACCAGGGTGAGATAGAGGTTCTTAGGAATAAGACATGTATAGCATACCAGTTATTCGAGGAAGCAGCCTCGATATACAATAGACTAGGTAGCCGGTATCGAGGAAAGGCTAAGGCTACACAATGTAAAGCACTCATTAGCCGTGGTGAGTGTGAACTCCTTGTAAACAAGAACCCGATGGAGGCTATGAAGATACTTGAAGAAGCAGCTAAGCTTGCAGGCCAGATACTTAGTCCTCATCTAAAGAATGCTGCTCTTAGTCTATACTATGAAGCACGTGCTAGAGTACATATTGAGGAGGGGGACCTGGCTAGTGCTGCAAGGGATTTTGGTGAAGCATCAAAATATTATGAGACACGTGGTCTACTAAAGAGGTCACTACTAAGCCTAGCCCGGTCATATAAGTTCTATGGATTCCACTATATATCCCAGAACAATTTTGGTGAAGCACACAGGTATATGAATGATTCTATGGAGCAATACCATAGGCTATTAAAAGTTATTGACATGGATATGGATAATGGTAAGAAGCCTAGCTACTATATACTAGGTGAAGCACTTAAGGGATTACTAGATACAAGAGCTATGTCTAAGCTATTGAATGCACTAAACATTGTTGAAGAAAACGTTATGATAACACCACGTACAGTAGACCTAGTATTAAACGAGGCATATGATGCAGCATACTACCTAAGTGAATCAGCTAGAGAAGTAGAATACAGTATAACAATGGAGCTTATAGAACTACTCAAAAAACTTAAAGAGAGAACAGGGCTACGTGGACTAGAGGAAACACTAGGTGATATAGCAGAGTATATCGACAAACTACACATAGAGTACATAAACAACTGGAGAGAACCAAGGAAAGAAGCTATAGCCCGGATAGTATCAGCAATACTAGTTAGGATAAAGAACGGCTTAGAAACAATAACACACTACCTAGAAGAGATATAGAGTGTACATTCCAGCACGCAACCCCTACTCATCCAGCCCGGCTAAGCGGGTGTTATAGAGGCGAGGAGGCTGGAACCGTTTCCCGTCCTAGGTCATCGTAGGTCTCTGTAGGACGGTTCATCACGGTTTCTCTCCACCAGAGACATATAGCCTCCAGTAGAGGTAACCAGTGTAAATACTATCTTAGTAAAACTTATAAGCATTTCAAATACATAGACACCCAAGTCCAACATACATTATAGCAAAAAGAACACTAAAGCACCCACAAAGACCCCAAAAGACCTACAAAGAAGAAACTGTTACTTACCCAGTATATAATTTCCTGGGAACCCTCCCTTATAAACAATATATCATTAGCATTGCTCTGCACACTACTGTGCGTACTAGGAGTCTGTATCTATTGTTCTAATGTAAAGGTTTATAGTAGTGTTTATCTAATTCTATGTCTACATAATATACTGTGTCTATAAAGACCTATGGAGGGAGCGTGTATTGGTTAGCAAGTACGTCTATATAGGTGTTGGTGTAGCTATTGTAGTAGCTATTATATTAGCTATAGCAATACCACCACTACTTGCTCCTAAACCAGGTGAGGAGAAAGAAGAAGTACTTAAGCCTTCTATTTCAGATATCATGTCTAACCCCAGCAAGTATAAGGGAGAGACAGTAACTGTTAATGGTACATGCAATAGTATACCATATTACGATGAGAATACTAAACAAGTAGTATTCAAGATAACTGATGGTAACAAGTCTATAGAAGTTATTATTGCAGGAAACATATCTACTACATTGCTGGATCTAAGAAATATACCATTCCCTGGAGACTATGTAGAAGTAACTGGTGTTGTAAAACTATATGCTGGTACACCAAAGATCAACGTCTATAGAGCAACTGATATTAGTATTAAGAAGATTGAGTGGAAGCCCAGTATAGTATCAAATATAGATAGGTCTATGGAGTATAGTGTAGTTAATATAACTGGTGTTGTAAAGGATGTATCAAAGAGTGTTAGATGGACTACACTAGTACTAGATGTCAATGGTACAGAGATACGTATTGTAGTACCATCTATACTCGACTACATGGGAGGTAATACATCTAAGGTAGAGAACCTACTAGACTATATAATAAGTAGTACTGGAGTAGTCTATGTATATAGCGGTAAACCAGTAGTTGTTGTAGAGGATACAGACGATATAATAGTCCATGGTAAATATGTTACTGCTGTACATCTAGCAGATCTAAAGGACCATGTTGGAGAGGAATTAACGCTAACAGCAATTGTTGGTGAAATAGAGTATAAGGGAGACTACTACATAAACCTATACGATGGAACAGCTATTGTAAAAGCAAGGATCAATAGAGACGACTTTATTGATACATTCAACCCGTTTACAACAGGTGTTGGTTCAAAGATTACTGTTAGAGTAACTGTTGATTCACCAACACTTGTTACAGTAAAGAGCATATCAGTTGATGAACCATACCCATCACCACTACTAAACATTAGTGATATAACGGAGGATATAAGGGGATATACAGCTGCTGTTAAGGGTACTATAAGGGATCTATTTGTAAGCACTAGCGATGGAGGTACGAGGTTTGTTATATTCTATGTAGACGATAGCACTGGCTCAATAAAAGTGTTTATGCCTGGTAGTACCTATGAATCACTAGTTAATCAACACCTTATTAGTGAGGGATCAGAGGTTGTACTAGCAGGCTATGTTGATATATATAGGGGTGAACTAGAGATTGTTGTTTATCATCCAGAAGGTGTACAGCCACCAGATTATAGCGTACCTGGTAAGGGTATGGGTCTACCTGTCCTACCAAAGCCTAAGCCTACTATTGTAGAGACAGACATAGCTGGCCTCTATGAGCTCTCTATAGGCTCTCTAGTCAGACTCATTGATGTCACTGTAGCTAACATAACTGATCTATATGGTGATTATGAACATGTGGCTATCGGTGTATCTGATGATACAGGGTTTACATACGTCATCGTTGATCTAGATCTTATAAAGTTTATTGATCCATGGAGCTTTGGCGAGGGAACAGTACTTACTATAGAGGGGCATACTGATCTAGAGAAGGTTTGGGGTGTAGAATACGTTGTTGTTGATGCTGAGAATATTAGTGTTGTTGAGTATAGAGAGCCTAGTAGTGTAGATAGTATATCTACAATAGATCTATCTTTAAAGGGACGTATAGTCTTGTTTAGAAATGTTACAGTAGTTAATCCGTATACTACTAAGGGAGGACATATAATATTCAATATAACCGACGGTACTAGCTCGATCAAGGTGTTTATATCATCAACTCTAGCTAATGCACTAGACGAGAGCATTAGATCAGCAGTTCTAACTGCTGGTGTAAGGATTGATCTAGTTGGTTTTGTTACAGAGTATAGTAAGGCTCCAGAGATAAAGCTCTATCATCCAGAAGGCATTAGGCTTAGTAGTGTAGAGACAGTTAATGCTACATTGTCACAACTTAGTGAGCTGGGTACTGGTAAACGTGTATCTGTTACTGTCGTGTTTGATACAGTGTTCTATGAGAATGGTAAATACTATGTATTGGTGCATGATGATACTGGTTCTGCATATCTGGTGTTTACTAGAGACTTATTCGTATCAGTATTTGATCCATGGAGCGTAGGTAATGGTAGTGTATTAGCTGTAACTGGCTATATAGGTTATGATGAGAGACTAGGCTATATAATTGGTGTTGAACAAGCATCTATTGTAGAAGCTGTTGAGCCACCAATGCTAGCTATAAGTGAGGTAACTGAGGAGCTTATAGGCTATATAGTTATAGTTGATGGTGTTGTAGAGAACTATACATGGACTCGTGGTGGAAACCTTATACTAAACATAACAAGCAATGGATACACTATAACAGTATTCATACCAGCATCGGCCGTCAACGAGATCGAGGAAAGCGTCTTAGAGCTCTTGGCGACAACTGGTTCACAAGTAAGATTTGCAGGATATATAGAGCTCTACCAGGGTAGATTAGAGATCGTTGTGTATACTGGGTCTGGAGTATCTGTCTTAACCTAGAGACTAGAGTGTACAACTTAGTTGTAATAGTAATGTTTTTTACAATACATACACTTCTATCTCTTCTAGAGTACATGGTGGGGTTGTAGGGATTGTCTAGTGGATATGCTATTGTTGTAGAGGATCTTGTTAAGGTTTATCCGGGTGGTACTAGAGGTGTTGATGGAGTAAGCTTTACTGTTAAGCCTGGTGAGGTTTTTGGTCTTATAGGGCCTAATGGTGCTGGTAAGACTACTACTCTTAGGATTATAGCTACTATACTACAGCCTACTAGTGGTAGAGTACAAGTGTTTGGCTATGATGTTGTATCTGATGCTTCAAAGGTTAGAGAGGTTATTAGCTACTTACCAGAGGATGCTGGTGCATACAAGTATCTTACTGGCTATGAGTTCCTAGAGTTTATAGCTAGGTTCTACGCTAGTAGTGATCGGGAGCTTGAGGATATGCTTAGAGAAGGTGTTAGACTATCTGGTCTTGGTGAGAGGCTTAGAGATAAGATTAAGAGTTATAGTAAGGGTATGTTGCGTAGACTACTTGTTGCTAAGACACTAATGGTTAAACCAAAGCTTGCTATACTTGATGAACCAACTAGTGGTCTTGATGTTGTTAATGCTGTACGTGTTAGAAATGCTATACGTAGCTATGCACGTGAAAAGGGTGTCACAATACTATTGTCTAGCCATAACATGTTGGAGGTAGAGTACCTTTGTGACCGCATAGCTATTATACATAAGGGGAAGATAATAGCTTCTGGTGAGCCAAAGAAGCTTGTCGAGGAACACGGTGTTAGTAATCTTGAGGAGGTATTTGTAAAACTTGTTGGTGGTGAGGGATTGTGAAGGCCTTTAAGAATCTTCTTTGGAAGGAGCTTAAGAGTATTGTACGTGATCCAAAGATGCTTATAGCAATGTTTGTTGTACCACTTGTTATGATAGCTGTTATGTATGGTGTTATGGCCTTTACTATGAGGCAACAAGTTGAGAGAGCTATTAAGGAGAGTGGTGTTGTAGCTATTGTAGACTATGATAGAGGGCCTTGGTCTAAGAGGTTTATAGACTACTTGAGAGATCGTGGGTTAACTGTTAAGCTATACAATGGATCACTTGATGATATAGAAGGTGTTATGGAGAAACTTGGTGTTAAGATACTATATGTTATACCAGAGAACTTTAGTGAGCTACTTAGTGCTAACAAGACTGGTGTTATAGAATACTATGTACTGTTTAAGTCGTTGACGTTCTCTGAACTCGGCATCGGTGGTAGAGCCATTGGTATAATCAATGATTTTGGCGAGAATATTACTAAGTCTATAATGAGCGAGACTGGTTACCCGAGAGAGTTTCTAGAAGAACCAGTTAATGGTAGTGCTAGAGCTATTGTTGGTGGGAAAGTATTTGGTGAACCACTTAGTGTCCTTAATGGCGTGTTTACGGCTAGTCTTGTTATACCGCTTGCTGTATTTATTATGATAATATTCATTATACAGTTTGCTGTAACCAGTATGGCTGTTGAGAAGGAGGAGAAGATGTTTGAGACACTACTTACGTTACCACTGAACCGTATGTCTATACTTGGTGTTAAACTACTTGTATCTGTAGTGATTGGTATAGCCTATGTTGTTATCTATGGTGCTATACTAATATGGTTCTTTGCAGGCTCATTGACGGCTTCATCAGCTGGAGAGTCTAGTAGTGCTTCCCAGTCATTTATAGTTTCTGCTTCATCAGTTATACCAGGTTATGCATACTACTATATAGGAGTAGGGCTTATTGGAGCTGTATTGTTTAGTCTACTAGTAGCATTTATACTAAGCCTATTTGCTGAAGACGTTAGGTCTGCACAACTTATATCAAACTATGCGTTAACACCATTGGTAATAATGTTCTTTATACCAATGTTTCTAGATGTAAGTAGTCTACCATATACATCAAGACTAGCATTATCGCTAATACCAATAGCCAATATAAGCTTTATACCAAAACTAGTCATACTAGGGAATAACGAGTTAGGACTAATAGCTGGATTATCAAACATAGTATATGCTGTAATAGCAGTTGCTGTAGCATACAAGATAGTTAATAGTGAGAAGATATTTACAGCAAGACTAGTACAAAGAATCAAAGCTAGAAGAAGATGGCGTAGATAAGCTATAATCTCTAGATTTAATACCATCAATAACCACATAATCTATAGTAGGAGAGATAAAAAGACGAAATAGCTTATACCCTACGGTGCACATGGATATGATTATAGAAAAGATGAGGATGAGGTATTTTAGAGGTATAGTATCTGGTGAAATAGAGTTTTCACCACTAACAATACTAGTTGGAGGTAATGGCTCTGGTAAAACTACTTTATTAGAAGCATTATTTCTTCTAAACGGCTTCTCTAACGATAACCCCTATAGTGTACAGTATGTCTTATCAACAATACATTCTACATTAACAAGCAATAGCCTAGATCACTTAATCTACGGTTATGGATCTAGATTTAAGAAAGCTTCTATAGAGTATATCCTAAGTAATAACAGACAAGTATTACTAGAGATTCTTAGTGAGGATGATACACTTTGTATAAAAGGCTATAACAATAGTGAGGGTAGGAAAACAATTGAGCTGGCTAGAATTAAGAGATTTAGTATTGCTGGTAGCTATAGTAGCTATGGTTTCTATAAAGTATTGTTTATACGTGGAGACATTGTTAAGCTAATGTATAATTTTATGTATAGTAGATGGATAGATATAGTCAATAAAGGTATTACCAAGACTGTAGCAGAAGACCTAGCAGGTATAACTGGTTTAAAAGCAATAGATATTATTGGAGAAGCGTTTGGTAGTGGAACATATTCTCTAATGCTCTACCTAGAGAATGGATATAGAGTTAGACTTGGAGACTTGGGAGATGGCTTACAATTGGTTACTGTCTTTGAAATACTCACTAAATACATAGACCCAGACATAATACTATGGGATGACATAGAGTCTCATATGAATCCACAGCTCCTCATATATGTTGTAAATAAGCTAGTTGATGCTGTAGAGAATGGGAAACAAGTAGTTGTTACAACACATAGTATTGAAGCTGTAAAAACAATAACTGGTTTATACGATAAAGCTAAATGTGCTAAACTATGTCTTGACAATGGCTTCTTAAAGATAGAGTATTTCAATAGAGATAGTATAGAGGAGTTAGAGAAACTAGGAGTTGATATACGTGTATGAAAGTATATCTAGAAAAACCTACACATAGACTTAGCTTACAAATTACTAGTAAAGCTAGAGAACTTGGAATACTCTATGGCCCTAAGAGCATAATAAGCAATAGACCATCTAGAAAACACTTAATTGTAATAGCTAATGGCTCTCCAGATAATATCGTCTTAGTTCTTCTTGCATATCTGTTAAACCATTCTACGATAGTTGATATGGTCTTCCCCATGTATAAACATATATCAATACTTGATCATGTAGTAGAGTATATAGGTCGTGGTTATGAGAATATAATGGTGGTTATTGATCAGGAAGAACTAGATTTAGAGAGAATATCAGGTATACTAGCCAGGAAGTTCCCAAGAATATCTAGAGTAGATGATAGACTTTTAGCATATGGTATAGTAGAGGCTGTAGGAATGCATTATTAGTATTCTGTTTAAATGGTTTATCCAATATAGGCTTTAAAAAGCATACTATTGAGGAACACTTGATAGCTTATGCACAGAGAATTGGTTTAAACATAAGTTTCTCCAGTGTATCTTCAGATAAAGATTTATGGAGAAAGCTTGACAAGTCAAGCAAGATACATGTATATAGGAGTATTTTAGGAGCACAAATAGGGGATCTAGTAGATGTTTTCAAACAGCAAATAAAGGGGTTAGCACAACTTATAGGATATGCTTCACTATATACGTAGAGATGACTAGGTGGACAGATTTGTGGTCACTTTTATGGGGTTATTTTGAATAGTGTGGCCAATGCATAGTATACTCTAGAAACATGTAGGGATTGGAGGTGGGTAAGTGTATGTCTACCTCGGAGAAACCCGTGTCTCAAAAACCAAGTAGAGATGCAGAAGAAGTTAGAGAGATACTTAAGGCTGTATCAGAGTTTATAGGTAGTCTTAGGGGGCCTATAAAGGAGATCCTTGATATGCTTATAAACGCTGTTGATGGACGTAGACTCGGTGAAGAAGTAGCTACTTTCTACAGACAGTTAAAGGATCAGGGAGTACCTGATGAAGTAGCTGTTGAGTTGACTAAGGAGTTCTTCCATAAGAAGATGGAGGCTATGCCTAGTATTGGTGCACTAGCAGACGCTATTAGTGGAGCTATTGGTGGAGGCTTTAAACCCGGTGTAATAGTTGCTGGTACTAAGAATATTGATGAGGCTATAAAGGTTCTAGAGGAGATTAAGGAGGTTTCTCCAGAGAAGAAAGAGAAGATCGAGAAGGCTCTAAAGATGCTAAAGGCTATGAAGAAAACCAGGGCTATTGAGAGAGAGAGGGAAGAAGAGGAAGAGGAAAGAGAAGAAGAGGAAGAAGACTAGAAACAATACTAAGGATCAGGATCCCTTAACAAGTATTTTTCTCTAATACCCTATAAGCTATAGCTACTAACCTGGTGTTGGTACTGTGGATGTTGAGGATAGGATTAGTAGGCTTGAAGAGCTTTTGTTAAAGGTTGTTGAGAGGCTTGAGTATATAGAGTCTATGCTTAAAACACTAGGTCTTGATAATGAGACTTTGTCTATAGCTTCTCGTCTTGTAATAGCTTTTTCTAAACCAGCTACTAGTGCATTGGATGCAGCTAGACGTGTTGTATCTATAACCAATAGTCTACCATACATAGACCCTATAACAAGGTCTATTGTAGAAGCATTGTCAGACTGTAGTAGTTTATCAGTATCAGAGATTACTAGGAGAGTTAGAGAGTTACGTGGTACAGCTTCTCGTAGGATTGTACGTGAGAGACTCTATAGGCTTGTAAGGATAGGTGTTGTAGTACCTACTAATGGTAAGAGGCCAAAATACATGCTAAAGACTTGTATAGATAGGGGATAAACTATAGTATTAGGTTACAAGTATATAGGTTATTTAGGTGTTGTATCTATTGGGTAGACTGGCTATTGTAAAGCTTGTACTAGTAGTAATCATATACCTTATAGTAATAGTAGTTAAGCTACTGATAGTCTATATCTATATAAAGACATGGTTAAAGATAAGGATCAAACTGTGTAAATGGAGGTTTAAGAGAACACTCTATAAGAGAGGACTACCTAGAGAACTTGTTATAGAGATTACTAGAGAGTATAGCTA
>CAYXOO010000053.1:0-11477 GCA_964466845.1 uncultured Desulfurococcaceae archaeon | reverse complement strand
AAGCCAATAGCTCTTAATACACCTATTTCTCTAAGAGAACCAGTGAAGTCTATAACGAATATACTAGCTATACCAGCTATACCCACTATATAAGCTAGCATAGCAATACCATATAGCATACCAGCTATTGTTGATAAACCGTTTAAGATACTTACTCTACTATCCTCTCTAGTCATAAACCATGCACGATAACTAGGCTTAGACTCTACATAAAACCTTAGTCTCCAACCAAAATCTTCTACATCAACCCCTCTCTCTAGATTAATATAGAATACACCATTATATGCTCCAACATCCTCTCTATCCATCCTAGCTAATTCAGCAAAGTCGTCGATATATACTATAGCCGTAAGACCGTTATTTATATAGTGTCTTATAACACCAGTTATTTTAAAGGAGTGCTCTACTCCATAGGAATCCCTAATAGTAACGTTGTCTCCAGTCCATTTACCGAGTAAGCGGGCTACAGTAGTAGATAAGACTATCTCACCCTTCTTCTCCGGAAACCTGCCATCCACTAGACTCCAGAATCTATAGGGGTCTCCACGGACAATTGTTCTAATAAGAAACCACTCATTAAAACCAATTGCATTAACAATGTTTACTTGATCTATAAGCATTACGTCTCTTACACCATCCATACCCCTTATCTCATCATATAACTTATAGACTGGTTCAGCTATAGCATAGCTTACTGTATAGGCATATAGTCTTAAATCACTATTCTCTTCTACAAAGCTTACATACTCTACATACATAGAGTTTAAATTAAGAGCTATACCAACCAGTAGAGACCATATAATAGTTATAGTGAATACAAGTGTAGCTAGTTTCCAAGGCTTACTAACAAGGCTTCTAAACGCAATCCTAAACCTATAGCCACCCCGAAAACCAAGTGTTCTACGTGGCTTTAAACCAGTAAAGTAGAGTGCTTCACAAGTCTTTATCCTAGAAGCTACTAGCCCTGGAACTATAGAGCCTAGTAGTATTATAGAGAATGCTACTATGCAGCAGGTAAGGAGGGTATTCGGCTCTATAATGAAGCCATACGCACGTATAAAGTAGTCTATAAGCTCTGACTCACCAGCCATAAACATAGCTAGTAGTCCACGTGCTATGTATGGCGATAGAATAGCTGCTATTAAGACCCCGGCTAAGCCACGTAGTATCCATGGTATACTGTATGCTATAAACACGCCAGTATTTGATACACCAATAGCTTTAAGCACACCTATGATTCTAGTATTTCTCTCAACAAGTGATGTACCAGCTGCTATAGAGACTACTGCTACGAGAGCAATAGCTAGTAGTAGTGGTGTTGTAAAGAAGCTCATAAAACTATTAATAGTAGCCTCTATAGGGTTTCCGCCAGGCTTGTTAACCCATGAACCAGATATGAAATAGCCTTTCTCTTTAAGAGCATCAACTACTTTATCAGACAGTTCCTCTATATACTCGTCAGTAGCTACTCTAGAGTACACAGCTATCCATGTATAGTGGTTATTTGTTATATTACGTATAAGCTTACTGCTAACAAGTAATATGAATTCACTTGGTTCACCATATGTTGCTATACCAACTGCTCTACCAACTATAGTTACGTTCAATACCCTATAGTTACGTGTTACATCATAAGTGTATATAGTTATATTAGAGCCTATACTGAATTCTCTAGGCAACCCTCTAGAGCCATAGCCACTATAGGCTGGTGTATAAATGATTGCTTCATACTCATCCTCTATACCTCTACCCTCCCTCAACACTATGTGTACATGGCTATGGTTTAACAACGTACTTGAATCATAGAGTATTACCCGCTCTTTAACTCTAGCTGGTCCAACACTAGTATTCCTCTCAATATATACTACTCCACTCCAGTAGTAATAGCCATAAGCATCCTCTACACCATCAATACTCTTTACAAGCTCTAGAGCATCACTATCAAAGTATCCAAATACAGATACATGGCCAAGTGTTTCAACCATAACACGTTCTATATAGTATACAAAGTTGTCCTTATCAATATAGAGTGCTATATAGAGCGTTGATGCAAAGAACAATAAGAGTACAATAGCTATAGTCTCTAGCTTCCTCTTATAAAACATTCTAAAACCAGTCTTTAGTACAAGCACTGCGTCTACACCTTCAATACTCCATCAACAATGTATACTATACGAGATGCAGTAGACACAAGCTTCTCATCATGTGTTGCAACAATAACTGTCTTACCAAGCCTATGTGCTTTCTCTAGCAACTCTATAACCCTCTTCTTATTCTCTGTATCAAGATTAGCTGTTGGCTCATCAGCTAGTATAATCGGTGGATCAGCTGCTAGTGCACGAGCTATAGCTACACGTTGTTGTTCTCCACCACTTAGTTCACTAGGGTATTTGCCAGCCTTATCAGCTAGGCCTACAAACTCTAGTAACTCCACAGCCTTCCTCTTACGCTCTCCACCCTTATATAACCCAGCTAGCTCCATAGGCAACATAACGTTTTCTAGAGCAGTTAGTGTTGGTACAAGGTGGAAGAACTGGAACACTATACCTATGTTTCTACGTCTCCACTTGGCTCTCCAGCCTTCACTCTTATCACTAATAACTGTGCCAAGTACACTCACAACTCCTCTTGTAGGAGTATCTATACCACTAATTATATTCAGTAATGTAGTCTTACCACTACCACTAGGCCCTACAAGACCTATAAATTCCCCTTTATTAACCACTAGGTTAATGTTCTTCAAAGCAGTATACTCTATTTTACCACTCTTATAGACCTTCCATACATTCTTTAATACAATAGCTTCCCCACTAGACACGCTGCCATACACCCCTCTGTCTATGAATTTATAGCAACTCTCTAGCCAGTACTTATAGTATGGTGTATCTCTTATGCAGAGAGCTATTTAAGAGCTATTACATAGTAGTTCTTAAAAGGTTTAAGTAGGGAACGCTTAGGATAGTATATGCCCTTATCAACTAGTTTAAACCCAGTATCAAGTATGTCTTCAACGAGTTCTCTAAGAGAATACAAGTGATAGTATCGGTTATAGACTCTATCCCTAGTCTTCCAAGGCCTTACTATATCTCCAATACTCTCTATAGACCCTCTTAGCCTAGCCACTATATTCTTTACCAGTACTGGGAGGAAGTATAACTGGTATCTAGCCCATACAGTAACGAGTAACACACCGCCACGTACTAGTACACGATAAGCCTCCTTCAATACACTTCTTCTCTGCATCCTTAGTGGTACATGGTGTATGGAGGCAATGTATAGTAGTGCATCAAAGACATTATCTCTAAATGGAAGCCTCCTCATATCGCACTGGATAGCAAGCATTCTATAGCCTAACCCCTCACTAACACTTCTCCTATAGGCTCTATAGACCATGTTGTAGGAGTAGTCAAGTGCTATGCCACGTACTCTCTTATACTCTCTAAGAACAGCTATGATATTATGTCCAGGCCCACAACCAATATCTCCAACAACCATTGTATTCTCATTTAAAACACTATATATTATACCCCACGGCCTCCTCCTATAACTACTAGCTATTCCATCAAAAGCCTCCATAGTCTCCCATAGAATATCCTCACTATAGACCTTACTAGTCAATCTATTATCCATACCATCAAAAACCTTTTTAGTTAGAAAAATAAGGTTTATACCTTAAATACCTTGCATACTAGATCCCTGCACTCACTATAGTCTCTCACTAGGTTTCTACCCATAGTTTTCATCCATAATTATTACTCCCACATACCCCTCCATCCCAGACCTTATACGGGCTAGTATGGCTCTCTTAGTAGCTAGTATAGTGGATAACACCTCACCTAGATCCCGTGTTAACATGTGGTTACTAGCCTACAATAGATAATAGCTATGTCTATGTCGCCAAGTTTTGGTTCTCTACTAAGTCGATCAGGTGTATCATAGAGTGTTGTAGCCATAGCTACTAAGTGCACTTAGATCTATGTTGCCACCCACCAATACGTTCTCTACAACAAATTCGTCCTCACCTATAACAACACGCCCACAGACTCTTTCTATACGAGTGAACCTAGTCATAGTGGGATGTAGACGGGGTTGCAACCTATTGTCATCGCCATAGATAATAGCTATTATTTGACTAGGATGCTAATTATTTGATTAACTAGGCTAGCTATATTTTTATTTAATGAGACTTATTACTTCCTATAACTCGATCCGTCTTTGATGATATCTAGTAGCTAGATATACCTGTTTTCCAATAGACTATAAGTAATGTATAATGGGGTGTTGTAGAGGAGTTGGTGGGTATTCATATAGGTTTTGACGATATAGATAGTCCTTATGGTGGATGCACTACCCACTTGGTATCAGAGATCGTTAGTAGGATACATGGTACTCCATGGATAGAGTTTATGGACTATCCACTACTGATTAGGCTAAACCCTGGTGTACCCTGGAAGACACGTGGTAATGGAGGTGTTGTATTAAGGCTTAGAGTACCAGGTATTGACTATGCTACTAGGTTGTTTGAGGAAATAACAAGTTATGTAGAGGAGTATGTCTGGGAGTATAGGTTTCCAGGTAGCCACCCAGTTGTATCAATGGTTATTGGTAGTGTACCAGATAGGCTTAAATGGCTTGGATACAAAGCTGTTAGAGACATTATACCGTTAGAGGTTATTGATAGGTTTATTGAGAAGCATAGGGATAGAGTTAGGTATAAGCTATTATCTAGTGGGCGTAGAGGACTAGTTGGTTCACTCTGCTCCATAGGTGTGTTGCTAGAAGATGGAGTAGACTATACCTATGAACTACTGGTCTACCGTAGTAGAGAATACTATGGCAGGCCGAGAATTGTTGATAGAGAAAGTGTTAAGGCTATGGATAGAGCAACTAGAGGCTATACATTCAATAACTACGACTACGAGGTAGACAAACCACTTATAACACCCCATGGCCCAGACCCAGTACTGCTTGGCATACGTGGTGAGGAACCAGATATGCTAGTAAAGGCTCTAGAAATGCTTGTTATAGGAGAACCTATTGAGTCATGGATGATCTATAGGACTAATCAAGCAACAGATATGCATCTAAGAAGGATAGAGTATTTAGAAGAAGCATACCCGTATACAGGTGTTATAGTTAGAGCTCGTGTATCTAGGAATCCACGTAGAATCCCTGGCGGCCATGTGGTCTTCAGCATAAGTGATGGAGTGAGAGAGATAGACGTTATAGCTTATGAGCCTACTGGCTGGTTTAGAGATATAGCCTATAGTCTCCAGAAGGGTGATCTAGTTGAGGTATATGGTATGGTTAGACCAGCATCTAGTAGTCATGGAGTAACAATTAATCTAGAGAAGATACGTGTTATAGAGTTAGCTAAGCAATACATCTATAGAGCACCACTATGCCCTAGATGCGGCAGGCGTATGAAGAGTATGGGTAGAGGTAAGGGGTATAAGTGTAAAAAGTGTGGCTATAAAGACCCAAATGCTGAGAAGGAGAAGATAGAGGTACCACGTAGTCTAAAACCTGGCTTCTACCAGCCACCACCCCGTGTATTTAAGCACTTGATGAAGCCTATTGAGAGGTTTGGTAGAGAGAAGAAGTATGCTCCAAGGAAACTGTATACACCATGGTTCTACCATAGGTAATACTACTACCTACCTCTAACTCTATGATACACTAGTCCTAAGACTATCTTTACAGACAACGTTTCTGATAGTGCACCTATACTTTGAAGAGTTCTTTAAAGGACTAGCTATAGTAACAGCAACATAGTCTAATTCCTTAGCTACATCGGACGATAGGAATATACTTTCCTGTGTGACTATCATGTATAGTATCTCTATGTGGGGAATTACTGTTATAATACAGTGTAAGGTCTTATTACGAATGAACTTCTACGTCTCTCCTTAAGCCATAAGACTACGTATGTCCTAGTTAGAGCTAGTAAGACATGTATCGCAACAACGATTAGACGTGTCAATATTATATGCATCCCATTATCAAATACACTAGCTAGAGATTGCACAATAGGGTTTACCATGTAATTAGTTATAGCATCAATATGTACCCATATAAAGGATGCAGCAAGCCCTTTTAATACAATAGCAATAGCTGTTAAGAGGAACGAGTCATCTACACTAGGACCACTATCTATAGACGATTTTCCACAATAAAATTATTATCAATTGACCATCATAGGAGTGTGGCTCAATTATATCCATATTATACTATATTAACCAATAGGTACTTGTATCCAATATATAAGACATTAAGACATAGACTTATACTATAGTCAACTAAGAATTCTTTAAATTAGGCTATATAGTATCATTTCTCTTAGATAGAGGAGGTTTTAGGTATTTTGAAGAGACTTGTACACTGTATAATAGGCTCTACACTAGGACTACTAGTCTCTAGTGACAAACCGTTTATCTTCCCATATCTAGTCGTTATTGGGTGGATTGGAGGCTGGATACCAGATCTGGATCTAAGGATTAAGCATAGGAAATCACTACACAATATATGGATTGCAGTATTCTCTGCAGTAATCCTCTACATGATTACAAGTTACATATACAACTACTTGGTATTAACAAGCTATATTACTAAGAGCTCCTTCCTTGAAAAAACAGTTATTGTATTCCTTGGAGCATGGATCCTACATATACTATGTGATTCATTAACAATACGTGGTGTTTATCCATTCTATCCATTAAGCAATTATAGGCTTAGAATAGCTAAGCTTAGATCTAATGGTTTAGCGGCTAACGCTATAGGACTAGCTATTGCACTTGTGTTCTTTATACTATGGCTTAGGTCTACAAAACTAATTGTTTATATAGAGTATTTAGAGAGACTTATTGGTTTAAAAACCTAGTATTTCTTCTTAGCAATACTCCTTATCAATAGTATAAACACTATAGATAACACTATGATACTGCCAATACCTGCTGTTAAGTAAAGCATTACTTGTTCTCTCTCACTCTTTATCCTCTCCATATCCTCTGTCATATTATTGATCTTGTCTTTAAGCTCTAGAATCTCTGCTTCATAGTCTCCAATAGTCTTGTTCATAGCATCTATTCGTTGTCTAAGCTTCCTAACAGTAGTGTTTAAGTCGTTAACCTTGGCTTCAAGCTTCTTGTTATCCTCATCAAGTTTTCTAACTTTCTCCATATACTGTTTAAACCCATAGCCCTTGGTACCGGTGATGTACTGTGCTAGTACCTTTAGATAGTCTATAGAGGCTATACCCATGTACTTATGTTGTTTAACAGGGTATACGAGGTGGTATCCATAGCCTACTGCATAGCCGTTATTAATTGATACAGCTAGTGGTGTATAAAATACTAGTCTCTTACCACCAATATACTCTATTGTAAACGATACATTCTCTCTAATAAACAAGTCTATTACACTACTAGAATACTCTATGATACCAGGTGCTATTTCTGTAGTATTTACTGTAAGGAACTTTTCTGGCTCAACAATATTGTATGGTGATATTATCTCTATGTATGACTCGCTAATAGTGTCTCTAACAGTATCTAGTATGTCATAGAGTTTTTCATAAGCATACCTAATAAGTTCTTCATAGACTTCTCTAGTAAGATGCCCTCTATACCTCTTGATTAGCTCTAGGAATGGATAGTATATGTACATGAATAACCTAGTCTTCTTCTTAATAACGTGTTTAGCAAGCATTACATACTCGTCAATACTCTCCTTGATAACCCATTTAGTAGCGTCAACAGATTTCTCTAACAGACTCCATAGCTCCTTGGAGAAAGGCTCTGGTACATTGATTGGTGCTGCAAAGTCTTTATAGTATCCAGACAATCCTGTCTTATCACGTCTAGTACCTGGTGTTATTAGTAGGTATGTATTGTTTCCTAGACTAAATAATGCTATCTTAAACTTGTATATACCTGGCTCTAACACTGTTGATGTGTTGCTTGTTATGTTTAGTAGTACTGTTGGTGTTTCATTACCAGATATGGTTACTGATACCTTATAGTTCTTGAAGTCTATAGTATAGTTTCCATTGGATACGGTGAGTTCTAGACTAGTATTCAATAGATCCCATTTAGTTTCTACACCAGGTTTTAGCAGTATAGCAGTAGCTGGTATAACTGTTGATGAATAGTTTACATAGGGGTTGACAGTTCTAGGATGCTCTACTGGATCAACTATTCTCGTATAGAGGAATACTGTATCAATACTACCCCATAACTCCTTAATCATATCCTGATCGATTGTATTGAGTGGATTGACTAGTGTCTTATTCCATAACATAATCTCTTTATCTAGTGGGATTCCTTCTTCTAAGCTATAGCTGCCACCAGTTAGTAGGATTAACTCATAGTATAGCGTAGTATATGGTGGTTTAGGATAGATCTTTGTGACACTAGTGTTTGTTATGAATGTATTGTTTCCACTAGTATATTCCTTGAACTCGTTATAGTCTAGACATGGAGCATACACATACACTATTGTCTCTTTAGCTCCACTACCCAGTACTATACTCTGTGTTAGAGGAGTTATTGTTAGAACCAATAGAGCCAACAATACTGCTCCATAGACTCTCTTATACATCTAGAGACACCCCATGCACTAGTAGGCGGGTATAGTATATACATTGTATCTAGGAAAATAAGGGTTAAGATATATAAACCCAGCGTGTTGAACTCTATGCTTCTAACCCAGCACCTAGTCGTGCAAGCTCTTCACGGAATACTCTTACCCTATACCTTAGTAGTTCATACCTTTCTACAAACTCTTCAACACCTACCTTACCCTCTCTAACCATTCTATAGAGTTCATTAATCTCATCTTCTGCATCCCTTATCCTCTTCTTAAAATACTCTACAAGACTTCTCTCAACACTAATTTCCCTAGTAGCTGACTCTTCACCTAGACTCTCTGGTTCATAAACACCCTTTATCCTTCCTTCCTCTAAGAGGTATATCTTATCAGTCATCCTAGCAATCCTCGGATCATGTGTAGACACTATAACTGTCTTCCCACTACGAGCTAGTTGTCTAAGCAAACCAATAACCTTCTCTGCGTTAACGATGTCTAGTTCACCAGTTGGTTCATCAGCTAGTATGATCGGTGGGTTATTGGCTAGTGCAACAGCTATAGCAACACGTTGTCTCTCACCACCACTAAGTTCTTCAGGCAACCTATGTGCTTTATCAAGCAATCCTACTTGTTCAAGCAGCTTCCTCGATCTCTCGATTGCTTCCCTCCTATCAACACCAGCTACGATCATTGGTAACACAGTGTTTTCTAATACAGTAAGTGTTGGTATAAGGTTGAAGAACTGGAATACATAGCCTACCTTGTATAACCTATACATTCTAAGAGCTTCTTCATCAAGTTTTGTCAAATCAGTACCTGCTACATAAACATGCCCTGCAGTAGGCTTATCAACACCACCTATTATGTTCAATAATGTAGTCTTTCCACTACCACTAGGCCCCATAATAGCTATTATCTCTCCTGGGTTAACCTCTAGGGATACACCACGTAGTGCTTGTACACCAGTACTTCCAACATGGTATATCTTGACTACATCAACTATTTTAATATTGAGTCCCTTACTCATGACATTACACCTCTTAGTTTCTCAACAACTGGTTTTCTAAACCAGAGGAAGATAGAGACTAGAGGGAGTATTAGGAGAGAGGCTATTATAAGACATATATAGCCTATATCAACTGGTTTAAACACTATGTTTAGCTCTGGTATAGTCTTGTTAGTTGTTAATCCAGTACTTTGTAGTGCACCTCTTAGACTACTATGGACTGACACCAGTGATCCTCGTAGCCAGATAATACCAGCTATACACCCTACTATAAGGCCTAGTATAACAAGTGTAAACACTACACCATATAGTATCCTAACAATATCCTTTCTACCACCACCACGTGCTCTAAGAACAACTAGTTCTTTCTCCAAATCCTTAGTCATAACAGTAGCTACTAGAGTAGCTGTCAGCACAGCTAGTGCTACACCATAGACTACAATTGATCTATACGCATACATCGTACCCTCCATAACATACTCTGTAACCAATGCAAAATACCCGAGTAGTTCTTGGTAGAAACTCTTTGCAGAGGGATACCATTCAGAAAAGCTACTACTTAACCCTATGTAGTAGAGTGTTATAGCTAGTACTAGAGCTATTATGAATGATGCACTATATAGTCTTGTTGAACCCTTAGAAATTATCTCTGATACCTCGTTATGGTATTTACCAGCTACAATCCTTGATATGGTCTTTGATAGGAAACCTAGTATCTTCTCATTATGAGTGATGTACATTACTAGAAAGTAAGTTATTACATAGGGTGCTATAATGTTTAGAATGGAATCAATTATCCCATAGATTATGACAGCTATCATCAAGCCTGGGTTACCAGATTGAGAAACATACATTATTAGATCAGCAACTGTTACACCAGCTAACCACATAGCATACTTTATACAGCTAAGTATTGTAAATACTATCAATAGAGTGCTAGGCTTCCATGGTTCACGGATAACTGGTACATATACACGTGTAACCAGTGTTAGATCAAAGCTTGTCTTTTTAAAGAACTTTAGAAGACTACGTGTAAGCAGTATTATTGTGACTACTGCAAGGATTATGGCTATTATGTACAGTGTTATATCAGATACTGATGCTTCAGCATAGAGTCTACCATATATTAGTGAAGCAATATAGTTTCCAATATAGACACCAACTGGTACGCTAGCTAGTGATAAAGCTATTATAATGATTACCAGTAGCACTAGATAGGAATTCCTAATCAAGTCCTTACTAACACCACGTGTATAGAGTAATGCAATTCCTCTCCTAAGGTAATCTATAAGCAATCTACTAGTTGTTGATAATAGAAACCAGGAGCCAATAAATAATGGTATGACTATTCTAAACACTACTTGTTGAGCCATCTGTAGTTGTCCAATACCCCTAGTAGTAACTATCACATCCCTCAATGGAGACCTTAGATCAACACTACCCTCTATCTCTCCATAGTCTTTAGCAACATGTATCTTAGCACTACTATATGCTGTTACAAATAGGAAGCTCTGTACCCTAGGTTTAATACTGTACCCTAGTGTCTCAATAGCCTCTTTATCAACCACATTATCTATAAAGTCATCTATGTATCTAATAGCTATATCTGGGTTATAGAATGGTATACTGGTGCTCTTCAGCCTTATAGAGACTATGTATTGTATAGACACTAAATACTGTCCTTCGGCACCGCCATACCTGTTAATATAGATCTTCGTAATGTTCTCAAAGATCTCTCTAGGCAGTATAGCTGCTATCTCTTGTAATCTACTAGTATACATCGTTGCTGGCGTAAACTGTAGTATAGATTCATTCCTAGTTATTACACTAAATACTCCAGCTAACCTCGTATTTGCTACATAGAGTGCTCTATTATATGTTGTAT
>CAYXOO010000052.1:0-11557 GCA_964466845.1 uncultured Desulfurococcaceae archaeon | reverse complement strand
ATGCTGGTGTACCACCTACAATAGAGTATGCTCTCAACAGATCAACTGGTGATAGATTTCTTAGGAAATCATGTGCTTCAACCAATCTTAGAAAACCAAGCCTGATTGTACATGTCCTTCTACCAAACAATGGGCTTTTATACCCAAGTAAGTGTTTCTCAAAGAATGATACTGATGAACCACACAGTACTAGTTTTAAATAAGTCTTATTAAGTACTGTATCAACTAGTTTCATAAGTCTAGATGGAAACGTTGGATCAACTTCAACAATATACTGGAATTCATCAAGTACAATAACAATCTTTTTACCTAGACTAGCTAGTTCTCTAATAGAAGACAGTATATCATCACCTGGAACATACATTCCAAACTGCTTCATAACCTCCATGTTAAACTCACGACAAAGCTCTCTATATGGTATCTGAGAAGCTATGAAGTACACATGTTGTTTATCCTTAACCCACTCCCACAACAACCTAGTCTTACCAATCCTCCTCCTACCATAAACTATTACAAGACTAAAACCATCCCTACTATACTCTCTATTAAGAATACTTAGTTCAACAAACCTATTGATAAACGGTACTCTATACAAGCCTCTCATACCCAGATACACGTATCTAGTTATGCATATCCAGATACAACTAGAAAAACATTTCCTAACACTATGGCCTTAACCGTGTTGTAGTAGTAGTTTAGCTAGATACAAGCCTATTATATACATAACTTACCTGAATACTAGGAATTACTAACAATAATTCATACTGGATAAATAAAGGGGGTCTACTAATAACTCCTTCTGAACTAGATTAAATGTATGAGTTAATTACATAGATGATCTATAGTCGTTAGCTATTATAGCTATGGATAAGTTTAAGGTATAATTTTAGAAGCTTTTCTGTTCTGTTTTAGTACTAGCTTGTAGAGATCAATATATAGCCCCTTATCTCTAACAACTACTAGTTTACCTCTTAATCATAGCCGTAATCATTAACTATATCGGATGGACTACTAATATAGGTTAGCTCTTTAAAAATCCTCTAATTCCATCAATAGCCCTCCTAATAACCTCTAGTCTAGTCTCTTCCTAATCCCTCTATCATCAAATCCCTAATACCTATATGCAATAGTGTTTTTCAGCTTAGCCACTAATCAGAGAGTTTAGCTTTTTCTTTTCAATATATGCTCTATGATGAATTTAAGAAAATGCTCTACAGCTTTGATCGGATCTTTGGATAAATCACTCTCCATGACAGTGTTTTCACTACCTTTATGAAATGATCTGGAAATGTTCTTATGTGTTGATGTCTCTTGTGGGGTGCATTATCGTATCGGTAAATCGTACCATTTATATGTCTTCTCTCGTAATGTAAACTATAGCGTCCACTAGGACTCCAGTATATATCTAGGAAGCTTCTATCAATAAAGATAACACGTACTTTAACTAAAACTCTAGAGTTTGTCTCTACTTTAACCACTTCATGTATTATACCTCTGTACTTCTTCTTTAAAGCAATGAGTATGAGGTAGCTGTATATAGTCTCAAGTATATCATTTTCCATTTTCTAAAGCCTCAGTACTTCAGTAAGTTTCTTTTTCTCCTCAATAAGTCTCTCTAGTACTATTAAGTCCTCCCATGTAGGGTGTTCAGCAACTTTACCTCTATGTATGAGCTCTTCTAGTTCTTCAACACTACTTACACTATATTTATTGAGGATCTCAGCTATTTCAGTTTCTATAAGAGCTAGTCTATGTCTAATCCACATCTCTATAGCTTCACGCTCTAGTTTCTCTGGAGGAATCCCTAGCCTATGAGCTACCATATCCACGATCCTAGCCATACTGGGTACCCTATGTATAACCTTGTATTATAGAGTAGAATAAATCTATTGTAGATCACTAAGGCTTACCTAGTGGAACTATGGATCGTGGGAGAACAGTAGACTGGGTTATTGATGTTGTATTGGTTTAGAGTATGGGGTTTGGAAACGGTTTTTCTGCTCGTGTGCTAGTAGGTAGAGTCCAATGTATAGTCTCTTATCTCTAACAACTACTGGTCTACCTCTTAATAATGCTCTATTGAATATTGGGTCTGATGCATAGTTTAGTACAACGATATCTATTGGTAAACCAGTCTTCAAGGAGAGCCTACTAGCTATCTCTTCTACATAACCGTAATCACTAACTATATCAGTTGGTTTATCAATATAGACAGCTATATCAACATCACGTGTATAACTAGACTCCAAGAAGCCCCAAAGACAATAGCTAGTAAAACACGTTCTTCTTTACTAAGCTCCTCTTCTAGAATACCAAGTACCTTCTCTCTAAGCCCTATTGTTACACGAAACAATTTCTTACCCTTCAATAAATCTATGGATCCCATCAATAGCCCTCTTAATAACCTCTAAACCACCACTCCTAGCCTCCTCCATCACCCTCCTATCATCTACTTCCCAATACCTATGCACAATAATATTTCTTAACCTAACTAGTCTAACAAGTCCTTCGACCACATCTCTATCAAGTACACCAGCCCTAGAGAAAAACCTCATAGAATCAACATAACCTTCCAACGGGTAACCCATAGCTCTAGCTATACAATGTGAAATAGCAGCTAAGGACTCCACAATCTCCACAATAGCATATCTAAGAGCATATCTATCAACTAAGCTAGCCTCTTCCTTAAAAACAACCTCCTCTATAACACCTAGAGAAGCCTCTATATCATATAGGGGCCTCTTAATATAGACAACACCATCCCTACTAAGTCTATCATCCAATACCAAGTACTTAACATCTAGACTACATTACCTTACTCTAACAAGGTTGCTGTACACTGGTATTGTAAGAATAGATAAATAAATACCATAGATAATGATACCCATAGCTAGTTTTAAGGAAGTACCTTTAATCCAAGCCTAGTAGCTTTCTCACGTTGTTTTGTATCAAAAGTCGCTAAAGCTCCAGTATAATATTGAGCTACTGCTATATATAATGAATCATAGATAGTGATACCCTCTCTTATAGCTACCTCTAGAGCCTCTCTTATAATCTCATGTGTAGATATGACTGATAATTTGTTCCATAGCTCTAGTAAATCATTTATAGCTTCCTGAAAAATATCTAAACTTATATCTCTTAAGAGTACATAGTGTTTCCATAGAGCATTAGATGTTTCAGATAAGGCTATATCTACTGTGATAATATGTTCACCACGTTTAATCCATTCTCTAAATAATTTTTCAGCAACTTCAGAACCCTCTTCTTCAAGAATAAGTTTTACGATAAAAGAAGCATCTAAGATAATCATCTCCTATCTCTATCCTCCCTGATTAGTACTGTAGAATCAACCCTAACCTTTCTCTTCTTAGCCCTACGCCTTATTTTTTCAAATGTTTCTAAAAGCTCATAGCTCCTAATCTTCTCCTCTATAAACCTTCTAATCTCTTCACTCCAATTGATATTAATTTTCTTCATCTTCTCTTTTAACTCCTTAGGTATTCTTATAGTGATAACTGTAGAGCTCACCGTATTACACCATGTAATACATTATGTATTATAAGTTATAAACCTTATGGACATAATATAGAGTACTAATATACTACTTAAACTACAGATAACTAACAGATAACTTACATCATCCCTATAGCTCTTACTCCATATCGTCTAATATACTCCATAACTTTTTCTACGATAATATATGCTGTAAGAGCTATTGCTAGTAAGTAGGCTACTGCTATTGCTAACTCGTTGTATAGTCCTAGGTATGGCTCTATCCCTAGTACTCCATAGCGTGTTATTTCTGCTGCGTGTGTATAGGGCATTGCTAGTGCTATGTATCTTAGTTGATCGGGCATCTTATGTACTGGTACTCCTATACCACCACCTATGTACATGAATATGTTTAGTATATCAAGCATTACACCAGGTATTTGTAGTCGGAAGCTTAGTGCTGCTAGTATTAGTGAGTATAGTGTTGCATAAGCTATTATGAATAACACTCCAAGCAGTAGGTACGCTGGATTGTAGATATAGCATAGTGTTTCACCTGTTATACTAGAGAATACTAGGATAACAAGTGGTATTGTAGCTAGACTAACTGTTAACCCTGTGACTAGCCTTAGTGATACAAAAAGCAGTGGGTTAGTGTTATGGAGATAGTGTTCTTCTACAAGACCAGTTGCAAGTACAAACCATGTCCAACCAGCTATAAGCCATACACAGTTATTCATAATAGACCACAATACCACACCCCAGAATGTAATGATAGCTACTTCTCTAAACTCACTAGCTGGTACAAACATTAGTGCACCAAGTAGGAAGACCATATACCACATTATATCAACTAGTATATAGTTCACTAAACCATACTTATACCTTGAAAGCCTGACCACGTGTAGCCATAGGATAGCCTTAACCCTAGCCACTATAAACCACCATTATATATTGAGAAGTCTTATAGGAGCTATTTAGGGAGAAACCATTATCTAAGACAATGCTTGTTCATCCTCAAGATAAGTATATATGTCTACACCAAACTTCTTAGCTACCTCAATAGCTTTCTTAGTAGCATAACCAGCTACAATAGCCATACGTGGTTTAACACCAGTCTTCTTCTCATAGAGTCTAGCTAGTCTAACAACCTTAAGAACATCCCATCCATCAACACGGCTCTTAACCTCAACAACGATATGTACATCATCCTTAACAACAACATCAATATTAACCATAGATGGATAACCGAAAACAATACCCTCTTCATCAAAGACATCCAACCTACTAGCAGTAGCACCAAAATACCTAGCCAATATATCACTCAATGCTTCACGAAAAGCAGTCTCAGTTATAACACCAAACCTATGAGCAATAGTTGTAACAAGCTTCTCAAGATTAATCATCTTCTTAATAAGCATGTTATGACTCCTCCTAAGCTCAGCAAGCTCTTCCTCAACCTTCAACAACCTCTCTTCAAGCTTCTGTTGTCTTTCCTCCAGCATCTGTTGTCTCTCTTCAAGCTTTATCATCCTCTCTTCAAGCTTCAACATTCTTTCTTCTAGCCTTTGTTGTCTTTCTTCAAGTTTTTGTTGCCTTTCCTCAAGTTCCACCATTCTTTCTTCAAGCTTTTGCTGTCTCTCCTCAATTCTAGTAATTCTCTCTTCAATACGGGTGATCCTATCGAGTATCTCACGGAATCCTAGTAAACCCATTAGTGCATGTCTAAACATAGGGTCTTCTTCAATAGCTTTTAGTATTCTCTGTTTCTCCTCCATTGATAGTGACAGTATCATCCACCTCTAAACCATGTTGCTGTGAAGTGCATTCTCTACTCCTACTATAGCTTATAAGCCTTATATAATGTTTTTACCATTAAGAGACACTATTCCTCGTATACACCACTCTCTACAATCTTCTTTTCAATAAATTTTACTCCAGGTGCTGCTACTGTATTGTATATTATTGCTAGACCTACTAGGAAGCCTATTAGTGGGTATAGCCTGTTGAATGGTGGTAGATGGTATATAGCCATTATCTTTGTTGCTTCAACAACATATACCAACGGTAGTGCTTTACCAATAACCTGTAGTATCCATGGAAGTATTGTTTGTGGGTAGAAGACACCAGATACGAGTAGTATGAATGGTGTTAGGAAACTAGCTATATTGGTTTCTTCACGAGCTAGTAGTGACAACCCACCTATAACTACAGAGATTCCTATCAATGGGAGCATAGCCATGTATATAAACAATAGTATTATAAACAACTTGTATACACCAGCTAGTCCCTCAATAAAAGCTATTACTGGGAGTATACTTGTCAAGGATACAAAGCTTGTTATCATTGTAGATGGTATTGGAGCAGCTATTGCATATATTATCAGCCCAGGTGGTGAAGAGACTATATAGGGTAGTGTACCTATCCATCTATGTCTAAGAAGCATCATAGCAACGTTATCAACAATACTAATACTAGAGACCATTATACTACTACTAGCTACTATATAGAAGACTGGGTTAACAAGATCCATTCTCCTACTATACTCTTCTAGACTACCAAGTATACTACCAAGCCCTAGTAGGAAGAAAGCCATTAGATAAGGCCACAATAGCATCATAAAAGCATAACCACGGTTATTCTTAACCCAGCAGTAGAAAGAGTATAGATCAGCCTTCATAACAGAGAACAAATACCCTATCTCCACTCTGCACCACCAGTAAGCTTTATAAAAACATCCTCCAAGCTAGGCTCCATAGTCTTAGCAAGCCTTACTCTAGCCCCAATCCCGTGCAGTAGCTTTAGGATGCTATGGATAACACTATCTTCTTCACCAACTGGTGCAAGAGCCTTTATACGAGTAAAGCCATTCTCATCAACACTAACAGTTACCTCCAATCCAAGCTTCTCCCTAATAACACTCTTTAAATAACCACTCTTAACACCCGGCTGCCAAGCCTCTATAACAACTGGTATCTCACTAGATACAAGCCGTTTTAGACCAGGTATTGTATCCTCAGCTATAATCCGTCCCTCATTAATAATTGCTACACGATCACATATCATCTCAACTTCAAACATGTTATGAGAAGTAATAAGAACTGTCTTACCCTCATCCTTAGCAAGGCTAACGAGTAGCTCACGTATATGTCTAGCACTAGGTGGGTCTAGGCCTAGGGTAGGCTCATCAAGTATAAGTATATCCGGGTCATGGAGTAAGGCTCTAGCTATAGATAACCTGGCCTTCATACCAAGACTATACTCCTCAAAGAACTTCTTATCACCACCAAGCCTTGTAAGACCGACAACATCCATTACATACCTAATACGTTTCTCTAAGTAATCACCACTAAGCCCTCTCAATAAACCAAAGTACTTTAGGTTCTCATAACCAGTTAGTTTCCAGAAGAAACCACGTTCAACACTAAGTGATACACCAATAACCTCTCTAACCCTCCTAGGCTCATCAACAACACTATAGCCTAAAACCCAGGCCTCACCCTTATCTGGGAGCAAGAGTGTAGATAGTATCTTAACAGTAGTAGTCTTACCAGCACCATTAGGGCCGAGCAACCCATATACACAGCCCTTATCAACACTAAAGCTTACACCACGTAGAGCATAAACTTTCTCAACACGTCTACGGATAAACCCACGTTTAACCACATACGTCTTCACTAGATCTCTAGCAACTATAGCCTTAGTCAACCCTACTACACCTATAAGGCTATTTAACAGAGATAGCTTTCTAGAAGTACTTATTGGATAAAGTCTCTACATAGCGGAAAACTATTACTTTAAAGCCATTCCTAAACCACCAGTTAGTGCTAGATAACTATACGTGCTAATAAATATTACCTTATAGTTAGAGTAAAGACACCACTATATACCTAGATCACTTACTGTTAAGACATTACCAGGCTTATCTACATCAAAATATCTTCTTACAACAAGTACTTTATCTCTTAAACTATAGTCTTTTAACAACCTATGTGCTCTAGCTTCTAGCCTATATAGTATTCTCTTAGCATCTCTATACCCTAGATCACTCCATTTAACCTCTACTACAATAGCTTCCTTCTTATCTGGATCAATGTATACGTGATCTATTTCCTCGCCACGATAAATCATTTTACCATGGAGCATGTAGCCTCTAGATACAAACCTCCTAGATAGCACCTTCTCAACTACTTCTTCATACACACTACTAGTATATTGATCGATTTTCTCCATGATATAGGCTAGTGCTTCACTATAAGACTCTGTATCAAGTAGACTCTGTATAGGTTCTACAAGATGATACCAGGTACGTAGTATAGGATCAGATATCTTATACCCAATAGCCTTCTTCATAAACAGTGGTTTAACTGGCTTAACATAGCCTAGAGTCTCTAGAATACTAAGACACTTAGCAACATAGCCTCTATCAAAGCCAAGTAGATTAGCTATCTTAGATGGAGTAGTATACCCACGAGCTATAGCAGATAATACAGCATTATATGTATGTGGCTCACGGAACTCTTCTCTCAACAAGAGATCTCTTTCATAACGTAGTGGAGCATAAGGTGATATGATAAGCTCATATATATTATCTACTAAAGGCTTATCATCTCTAATAAGCCTCAGATAGAATGGAATACCACCAAACAATGCATATACACGTACACGATCAATAGGCTTATACCTTGGTATAAACAGTTTTAAATCCCATGGATTAAACTCTTTAAGGTGTACCCTATACAACGCTCTACCATATAATGGAGAACTACCCTCCAAGTACATCACGGATCATGACAGTATATATACTACCTACAACAACTATTAAAGCCCTTGTATCTGGTAGTACATTATCTATGAAATACTGTAGTTCACTAAGAACACGTGGAGCTACACGTACCCAATAACTAAATTCATCAAAAACTATAACTAAGTCATTTTTAAACCTAATGGCTAGTGATAAAAGCTTATCTAAAGAACTATACTCTAATTCCTTAACAACATCATAGCCTAGATAATCAGCTATAGTACTAGAAAGCCTCTTCAAGTTATCACTATGGCTGGATAACTGGCAGAAATAATAAACACCATTATGTCTCTTAAGAAATTCTCTAACAAGACAAGTCTTACCAATCCTCCTCCTACCATAGATAACTACAAAACAAGGCCTCCTACTCCAAGCCTTCTCTAAAACACCTAGCTCAACCTCTCGATCAACAAATACCAAGACAAGTTACCCCTACAAACAACAACTGTACAGTAGACTACTCTAGAAACAACAGATTAAAAACTCTTACGATAAACAGAGTTAAATACAACCCATTAGAGAACATTATAGACAAGACTACTCCACTAAATCATAGTCAAAGACACTAAACCAACATTCTCTAGTCTTAAGCACTTTCTCCACAATAGTTTTAGCACTAGTATAGAAGACTACATGCATACCCTTAGCTATTACAATAAATTTTCTAGTGTTAGACTTGTATGCATGAATAGCTGAACAAGCTATTATCAATGCATCATCACTACCACTATGCTTCTTAGTAGATAGCGTTCTCTTTAGAAGATTTATTAAATTAGAGTATTTAGACACAATACGTTTCTCTTCTTGACGAGAGATCTCTGTAAACCTAACTCTATAACCAATAGCTCTAAACCTTATCCTTAGATCATTAACTTCAATACCTATTACATTCTCATACTGTTTCCTCAAAGTATAAGTGATAATTACGTTTACAAAACTAGTATTAAGCTTCTCTAATAAATGCTTTAGCCTCTCTAGATTCCTTACAAGATCCTTCATTACTGGTGTATCTATAACTACATACATATCCTCTAACCCTACTACATACTACAAGGTTCCCTATTTGTTTAAATAATCAAAGGATTCCTCAAAAACCTTGATCTTCTTACTAGGAACTACCATCCCATCTACATACTTTACTCCAAAACTATCAACAACTATGCTCCTAGTATTTTCATCCCATAAGAACTGATGTATAGATACAAGATCTAATACACTCTTATTCCTACAAGCCTCCTTCTCAATGAGTCTAAGACTACGTGTTAATACATCTGGATTATGAGTTATAACTACAGTGTATGATTTATCTAGAGAGAAAGTCTCACTAACAACTCTATCTAGCAACCTTTGCAACAACAATGGATCACAATGAATACCGAATTCATCAATAACCAATAGCTTATTAACGTCTCTAAAACTCTCTAAGTTATTAATAGCTCTTAGCCCATCTAGGATTATCTGTATAGATAGAGACTCTAGAGAGCCAAGAGGTATCCTAAGTAATGAAACATAGTCAATAGATAAACCAGTTCCCTGATCTATATATTTCAGCCTTCTCTCTGGAGCACTCCATACGAAAGTAATCGATCTATCAAGTCCTCCTAGTACTCTAAAGCTAGACTCATATACTCTCCTATAACTGGTAGTATATGATAAAGCAGCTACCATATTAGCTATATGACTTGATAAAAGCGGAGATAATCTATACTCGTATACAAGTTTATAAAACATTATAGCTGGTGCTTCATTCTTATACCTACTGATTAGACCAGATAATTCATCAAATACTTTGATATATAACTATACTCTATACTATATATCCTCTCTTGTGGTATGTGTATGAGTAATAACTTAGATAACAACTCTATATTAGAGATACTAATTAGACCTCTATCACCACTCTTTTCTAACTTAACAAGTAATTCCTCATTATCCACACCTATACATAAGAATCCCCTAGATTCACCATGCTTAAGAATAGCGTTAACAACTTGTTTCTTGACAAACTCATTAGAAAACCTAGACTCTACTATAAGTCCTTCATCAAGTAATAGTAGACGAGAGAATATAGTCTCTGGAGCTTCTTCTGTAAGCTTATAGTGAGTAAATGTATAAACCAGATCGAGTAGTCCAAGTAGCCTAAATAGAAACGACTTACCACTCCCTACAGGCCCAAATACTAGGTTGTAACGATTAAGTTCTAGTCTAAATTTTTTGAAAGGCCCAATATTTTCTCCACTAACAACTATCATAAAGCATCTACCACAGTATAGGAACTATTATAGCCAGCTATATAAGACTTAGTATAGTGATTAGAGATACTCCATAACAGTTTATCTCTTTACTTTAACACTGCTTTTTAAGGATCTAATACACTAATACATGGGTGTACGCCTAGAGAAGATGTTATGTTTCTGTAAGAATTTCTAGGAATTTCTCTAGGTCATAAGTTTTTATACCAAGCTTTGGAGCTGTATCAAGTAAGTCGTGATCATTGCTAACTATGGGGATACCGAGCTTTTTAGCTAATGCTATATATGATGCATCATATATAGTTATATTGTTGTCTACTGCTATATTAAATACTGTGTCTACTTCTAATTCATTCAAACTATGTATAAATGTATGTTTTATCATAAACTCTACCATGTATATGCATGAGTCGAGTGCTAGTTCTTTAGGGATTCTATGTAGCTTTATATATTCTTTCCAAAAAGCATTGCATACTTCATAACAGGTTAGATCAAGTACATGTATCTCATGGTTTCCAAGGATCTCTCTTAAACCTTTACCATAGATCATTATGAGTGGAACTAGTGTACTAGCATCCAATATATACGACATGTCTTTCTCACCTAGACTTACGGTCTTCATCTATAATTCTAGCCCATTCATAGGGATCGATTTTGTCACGTAGTTTTCTAGCAATTTCGTCAATCATATCCCATAGTTCATCTTCTTCTAGTCTCTCTGCCTCCTCGACTAGTTTTTGTCGTATAAACTCAGCTATGTTTACACCATGTTTTTCTAGTGTCTCCTTGACATGTCTAGGTATACGTACACTTACAACAACACTCACTATAGCCTCACCCCACTGTATACAATGTGTATACAATAGTGTTAATAAGAGTTTATTATAGTCTAGCTTATTACCAAGTAGTAGAGAAGAAAGAGCTTTTATCACCACTTAGTTATGGATACTTGTTTTAATAGCCTACCTATACTTATAGAACTGTATATACTATCAAGTACATAGCT
>CAYXOO010000051.1:0-11846 GCA_964466845.1 uncultured Desulfurococcaceae archaeon | reverse complement strand
CAATTATCGTTTCCTCATAGAAACCCCTATTCTTATTAACCATGTATACAGTCTTACTCCACTTAATGAGATAACCTAGTCTAGCTAGTGCAGACAATAGCTTACCAGCAGCTTGTGGTGTAACACCTAGTTCCTCGACAACATCTTGTACACTAATAAATCTTCTACTAGAACGCTGTAGCTTCCTACCATAGCTGTCAAGATCTATCTTTAAAACCATATACCTACCACCCATTACCACCACACCTATCTTAACTAGTAGAGTATATAATGTAGAGGGGTAGCTGAAACTGTTTAACCAGGATAGTGATCAGTCTATGGGGCTATTTCATCCCATAGATGGTCAAAGGTAATACCATTCATCACCATCTATACTCTACTACCATACACTATTATTAAACTATACTATGCTATACCCTACTCCTCTTTCTCCCTACTAGTAAGCTTTCTATACATACCCATATAACTAGTTATAATCCTTAAACTAACACTTACTTCTTCATCAAAATAACACTGGCTTTCAACACTAACTCCATTTATAAGATACACCTTTATCTTCTTAAACCTAGGCTTTTCACAATCAAGTACTTCAACACGATCAACAAGTCCGTTTAGAGCGAGTGCTTCTAGGTAGCGGAGGCTACAGTCAAACCTACATATTATATACTTTGATAAATCCCTGTCTACACTACTCAATACATACACCACACTATCCTGTTCTAGAGCATAGAATAATCTATGATAAACAATATAAGGCTATCTGGTAGACAAGTCTTTCCCAGACAAAGGGTTAGACGGGGTGTATGGTAGACTGTCTAGCGTTAGAACAAGGATATTGTCTAGGATACTATGGAGTTCTATAATGAGAGATGCAAGAACCATTATAGTACCATATGCTAGAGCACGTGAAGGCCCAGCTTCATACTCTATAGCTAGAACACTAGCTTCATTCATAAGGCTGGTTATCAACGAGGTTAGACATGGAGAGAAGCTGTATACTAAGAAAGTAATGCTTAAGATACGTAGTGGTTTCTCTGTAGAGGAAGCAGTCTATACACACTATATACTAGGGCTTATGCACATGCCTAGACTATTAAAGTACTTGCCACCCCATAACCCACCAGTAATGCTCACCTATAGCTGTATAGGATCCAAGAAACTAGCACCATTAGCTGGCTCAATAACTATTTCTCTAAAGAGGCTTAGAGAAGGTGTTTATAAGAGGATAGAACCCTACCCTATAGTGGTAACTGTGTCTGATGAACCAGTTGATCCAGATAAGGTATCTAGTCTTGTAAAGAAGAATCTTAGAGAGGATATCGTAGGCTTTCTAGAGAAAGCATTATTGTCCATAGAATCACTAAGGATTACTGGTAGACATGAGTATACACTAGAACTTGGTAGAGTAAAACCTGGTATACTATTAATTGTAGCACCTAGTTTTATGAACAAAGAGATAACAATAACTTTTACAGATGGTATAGAGACACACTATATAACAATACCTCTTAAGAAGCCATTGTGGAGACTCAGTGATTTTCCAGACAAGATAGCTAATGAGATAAAGACTGTTATAGTTGTGCCGTTAAGAAGAGGTAGTAGGTATGCACCACGTGGAGCAATAATTATTGGTCCACCAGGTGTAGGTAAGTCTGTACTTGCACAAGCAATAGCTAGTGAACTAGACTCTAGAGTAGTTAGTCTATCACCAAGTACGTATCGTTCAATGTGGTATGGTGCTACAGAACGTATACTAACAGCTATATTCAATAGACTGAGGAATAGGAGAGACGTAGTGATAATAGTTGATGATGCAGAATTCTTCACTGGTAGACACATAGCTGTACACGAGGTAAGTATTGCAGAGATATCAATACTGCTGAATGCACTACAAGACCCAGAGAGACCCTTTACTATACTAACAAGTAATGCACCAGAACTAATCGATCAAGCATTATTGAGGCCGGGTAGAATAGATGTTGTAATAGCTGTTGGCTACCCAGATAGAACATCACGTAGGAAGATAGTAGAAGTACTACTTAGTAAATACGGGTTAAAAGCTAGTAGGGATATAGTAGAGGATATCGTTGGTAAGACAAAATGGTTTAGCCATGCAGAAATAGATGCATTCATAAGACTAGCAGCTAGCCATTCAAAAGAAGATACATTGTCTATAGAAGACCTAGAATGGGCTTATCGTAGATTCAATATAAACTATAGTGAGAGGAGAAGAGTACATGACTACTTGAAATGGTATATAGAGAGACTACAAGGCCTTGTACTAGAGTTTATAGCTAGTGAAGAAGAAATTTAGGGTTTCACTCTCTTTATAGAAACACCTAGTTCCCTAGTCTTCTCAAAAACATCACCTGGTAAAACAGTCTTCCTACCATACAGTATAAGGACTGGTTTAGCTCTTAGTTTCTCACATGTCTTCTTAAACAACTCTATATCATCTACACTAGTCTTGCTAGAGCTAGTATATATCTTAACACATAGTCTCTCGTTGGACCTAGATGCTATAAAGTCTATCTTATAACCACTTGATTCTACACCAATGCATACACTATATCCTGCAGCAACGTATCTACCAGCAACCTCTCCTACTAAGCCATATTTCTCTCTAAGCTTCTTCCACATAAAGGCTTCTCTAGCTGTAACCATTATATCACCACCCTAGTACACCCTATGAGTATGTATTGGGTTAAAGAGTTTACTCTAAAAGCTTCCTCCTTGCACGTTTTAGGAACATCTCTATATAATCCTCTATACTAGGCCCTTCAACGATCTTTACTCTAAACGATACACGTATTACTGGCTTATCTATCCTTATAAGTCTTGTTATATCACTTGGTGTACCAAGGACTATAGCTTCTGCATCAATATTCCTTAGAGTCTCCTCTAGATCCCTTAGTTGTTCACGTGTATAGCCTGTACTTGGTATAACTGGTCCTATATGTTTATACTTCCTGTACATCTCAGCTATAATGCCTACAGCATGTGGTTTTGGATCAACGATTTCCTTTGCACCATACTTCTTAGCAGCTACATAGCCTGCTGCATAGGGTAGTCCACCATGTGTTACTGTTGGTGAATCCTCTATAACAACAACTCTCTTACCCTTTATAAGATCTGGTTTATCAACGTATACCTCGCTTTCAGCAAGGCTTATATGTGCTTCAGGGTTCACGTTCTTTATGTTCTCCTTAATAACCTCTATAGCCTCCTCTCTAGCTTGGTCAACCTTGTTTATAATAACAGCATCAGCTATACGTAGGTTTACCTCACCTGGGTAGCTAGATATCTCTATACCTGGTCTCATAGCATCAGCTACTGTTATATGGAAGTCTGGTCTATAGAATGGCCAGTCATTGTTTCCTCCATCCCATAGTATTACATCACATTCTCTTTCAACAACATCCAGTATTCTACCATAGTCTACACCAGCATATACTGTTAACCCCATCCTAAGATAGTGCTCGTATTCTTCACGCTCCTCTATAGTAGACTTATACTTATCTAGATCATCCATTGTATGGAACTTCTGTACAGCCATAGCCTCTAAGTCTCCATAAGCCATAGGATGCCTAACAACACCTACACGATAACCTCTATCAACAAGTACACGTGCTACTTCACGTGAAACACTACTCTTTCCAACGCCAGTCTTAACACCAGTAACAGCTATCACAGGCTTACTCGATTCAAGCATTGTCTCACTAGGACCTACTATATGGAAGTTTGCACCAGTTGCTAGTACATGGCTAATGTATCGTCCAAGCTCATCGTATGTTAGATCACTAAAGCTGAGGTATACATCGGTTACACGATAAGTCTTTATAACTTCTTCTAGAACCTCTATAGACAAGATAGGTATCCCGTTGGGGTACAACTTACCTGCAAGACTAGGTGGGTACCGCTTACCAGTAATACCGGGTATCTGTGTAGCAAGAAACGCTACTACTCTATACTCTGGGTTATCACGAAACAACACGTTATAGTTATGATAATCACGTCCACCAGCACCTATAATAACAATTCTACGTACACCAACCATAAAACCACCTCTCTCCCCGAGACACCTCCTCATCTATAAACGCTGTTATCATAGTAATGTATATGCTAGTTAATAAAAACAACTCACACCCATAGGTCCTAGGCTTTAAATCTAGACCTCCATGACAAGACATTACTAGAAAGAAGCCTCGGTGTGAGTGTATGACTGCAGATGCATTCGTTAAGTCATGGTATGGCTCTACAGAGCCAACTATAGCTGATAAGATAAAGAGTCTATTTAGAAACGAGAAAGTATCACTAGCTAGAAGAGCTATAATGGCTCACTATAGGATAAAGTCTGCACTAACACGTGTTAGAGCCTATATTGATAGATTAAACGATAGAGATAGAGAATTATTTGAGAGAGCAGTAGATGCTATTATGAGAAACGATGGTATGCGTGCAAAGATATACATTAACGAGGTTGCAGAGATCAGGAAGGTAGCTAGGCAGTTGATAAAGATAGAGTATGTACTAGAACAAGCAAGTCTAAGGCTAGAGACATTCCTTACAGTTGGAGAAACACTTACAAGCATAATACCAGTTGTAGATGTTGTAAAGGAGGCTAGTAAGATACTAAGTAGCATAGTACCAGATGTATAGATCGCCTTAAACCTAGCTGTAAACGAACGATCACTGATAATGAATGTAACTGGAATAGAAATTGGTGGAGAATCATCTATAACACTGAGTGAGGAAGCAAAGAAGATCTATAGAGAAGCAGAGATAGTTGCTGAACAGAGAATGAAGGAGAAATTCCCAGAACTCCCATCCCTACTATCAACTAGTAAGGAGTCTAGTAGAGAAACTAATAAGAAATCTAGTAGAGTGTAACCCTAGTCTATAGATTAGTACACTGGCTGTTCTGAAATATTTTTTATAGAGAAAAATAGTGTTTATTTAAGCCTCTTCTCAGCAACAACAGTCATTAACTCTAGTGCCCTCATAATGTCTCTCAACATGTACTTGATAATATCTAGTTTCCTACTAAGTTCCTCTGGATTACTAGGATCAAACTCTATCTTTGCACCAAGTTTCTGCAACACTATATGAGCAGGAGTTATCGTTATCCCTAAGACCTTTGTCTTAAAAGATACAGTCCCACTATCTTTATCGTATGATAGGCTAGCTACTAGTGGTTTATGTCTTGTAATTACTATTTTACTATTGTAAACCGATATAGACCACCATGGATTCACTATTACGATACTATCAGTCTCTAAATCACCAGCTCTACCCTTTGTAATCTCAAATAGTTTTGTCATCAAATTACTAGCTTCTACAATGTTTTGTGCAAGACTAACAATAGCTGGTTTAAGACTAGCTGATTTCGATAAGACACGGTTCTCTATATTAGTACGTAGATTATTTAGTGTAGCTAAGGCTTCATCTATCAACTCACTAGCTCTAGCCATCTACATACACACTCCTAGATTCTATAACCAAGTCTATATTACCATAGATACGGCTATGGGGAATAAAAAAGCTATTTCCATAAACGATATATTTCATCAACAATAGATTCCCTAATCACATACCTCTTATCCTTAGACTCTACAACAAGTTGTGGTGGACCATCAACTACTCTACCACATACCATGTAGTTAAATCCTTTCTTCTTCAATGCATATACTGCGTCATCAAGGTTTTGTTCAGGTATACAAGCTATTAGTAGGCCACTACTAAGTATCCTATATGGGTCAAGCTCCATTGTCTTAACAATAGTCTCTACAATAGAGTCTAGACTAGTATTCTCAATCTCAAACACGATTGTCTTCCCACTAGCTATAGCTATCTCTAGTAAGCCCTGTAGCACACCACCTTCAGTAGGGTCATGCATTGCTGATACATAGTCTTTTATAGAAAGAGCTTTCTCTACAACACTTATATCATATAGATACTCTCTAGCCTTCATAACAACGTCTCTACTAACACCTCTCCTTAGTAGTTCATCAGAGAAATCCCATGCAATAACACTTGCTCCTTCACCACCAATACGTCCAGACAATAATATGTAGTCACCAGATAATGCATCACAAGTTCTTACTACACGTCCCCGGGTATAGCCTATAGCTGTTGATACTAGTATGGGCCTTGGTATACCAGGCGTTACTTCTGTATGTCCACCAATAACTGTTGCATTAATAGACTTAGCTGCGTCATCAATATCCCTCATGATCTCCTCTAGATACCCGGTAGTAGAGTCTATAGGGAGTAGTATTGTTACTAGAAACCATCTAGGCCATACACCACGTACAGCCACATCATTAGCTGATACATGTATACTTAACCACCCAATACGTCTAGTAGCAGCTGTTATCGGGTCGCTATGGGCTACTATGAATCCATCACCAGCTCTAACAATACCTGCATCCTCACCAATACCCGGCCCCTGTACCAGATCTGGGTCAAAAGCTCCAGTGTATTTAAACACTATATCCTCTAGGATATTATGTGGTGGTTTTCCCTCAGATAACTTCATTTCTTCAACCTCTCATAGCATTCTCTACATATGTATGTGACTAGAGTTTCTTGTATAAGACATTCTTCACAACCTATCCTACCACATACTCTACAGTAGCCTATACTATGGTATCTACCACATATCCTACACAATGTATACTTGCATGTAATGCATACTCCTCTGCTAGAGTCATAGTCTCTACTACACACCCACCTACCACATAATCTACACTTATATACTGCTTCCTCTAAGCCACATATACTGCATAAACGCTTAGCCATTACCTATAAACCTCTAACTCTATATAGTCTATGCATGGTGGATTATATGTTGTATCGTATAAAGATTGTTAAGTGCATGGATATAGTGTGTGAAATGAATTCTCTAGAACAAGCTATTGGGTATGCTAGAGAGCTAGCTAGAGAATACTGTGTAGAACCCAAGGCTATATACATACATGTTCTAGAACATAATAGAGGTAGACTCAATGATAAAGGTGTAGTATATAAAGAAGCTATGGTGGATTAACCCTATATGCACAGACTACATTGTCTACGAAAACCCTATACAAGTACTCTTCATCAACATTGTTATCCCTTAAAGCTTCTTCTACAACAACAGCTATATCCCATGGATAAGAGGATACACCCGGTCTACGTGGATCATCTATAAAGTCTGACTCAATAAGCATATGACATGGCTTCTCTCTAAACAATCTATGTAGAGTCTTCTTCTTACAAGGAACTGTATACCATAGCCTATACCTACTACTATACAATGCCTCCTCGTATCCTACGTGGTGTAGGAATACACGGCTATAGTCTATACCAGTATAGTCTACTAGTCTACGTATAGACTCTACAGTAGCATAACCGCCTTGCTCTAGATGTAGATGAACAATCATGTCGTTGTCTCTAGCAACTTCTAGTGCATACTCCGTAATCAACTGGGAAGCTATTATCCTAGGTGGTGATGTACTATAGTGTTGTCTACCAACCTCTCCAATACCATCAACTAAACCCTCCCTATGGAGCCTAGCGATCTCATCAATAAGCCTATAGCCTAGTTCAACAATATCTCTAAGGCTCCAGCCCCTCCTAAAATACTCGTCAACTTCTGCTGGATGGAAACCAACAAGTACACGTGTCTCTAGCCCCTCCTCTCTAGCTCTCTTAGCTTCTTCAACAGCTATCCTATAAGCCTTTAAGTGAGCTTCAACTCCACTCTCTGTTATACCATAGTGGTGTGGTGGTAGCCCGACTAATGCTATAAACCATCCACCTATACTCTTGAACTTCCTAGCAATACGTTTAGCACCAAGTCCTTTAACGGGGTTTGAGTGGCAGTGTGCATCACTATACAATAGCTTCTCCATACACACCCACCACAGACCATATAGTTGTTATGGAGAATTGTTCAGTACTTAAAGGTTTCTTCATCTATTCTGGGAGTACAGCCTTCATCATCTATTATAGGCTATAGCATAAGTAACTATTATATGTATGGTAGACAATATTTTCTCCTAGAGATGAGTAGTATGGGTAGTAGGAGAGAGAAGACCATAATTATAAAGGTACCATACGAGGTATACCTAAGGTTGTTCGAGAGATCAAGGGTTGAAGGCTATAGTCTATTGAGCGACTATGTGAAAGCTATTATCTATAGAGAACTAGGCTTGGAGACAACGCCTTCTAGGATAGAACGTATAGAGAAGAAAGTATCAGAGCTAGAGGAGAGAATGGAGGGTATAGATGTTGATAAGATAGCTAATAGACTAGCTAGACGTATACATGACATGGTAAACCCTATATCAGCAGAAATAACTAGGCTGCAGAGCCGGATAGCAGATATTATTGAGAGAATAGATGGTATAGAGGATAGACTTGGTAAGCTAGAACAACGTGTAAACCAGTTCATAGAACACCCTCCACACCGTGAAGTAACTAGGAAACGTGGTATTGATAGACTAAGAGAAGAAGGAGTATTGTTTGAAAGCGAGCTTAAGAGGCTTAGGGATAGAGATAGATTCTTTGCCTATCTAGAGAGAGAAGGAGCTAAAGTCATAGAAGCAGCTGGAGAAAGAATAGCAGTATATCCAGACTTCTGGGAGGACTTCAAGAAGAAGCTGTTTGAGGAGATAGATACTAGTAATGAGGACATAATTAGGAAGGTTTTAACAGAGACGGAGTATAGGTTGTTCCAGAAACTATTCAATAGTGGGCTGATATACTATGACTCAATAGATAAGAAATGGAAACCAGTTACAAGAGAACTGCTTAACTAGAGGGAGTCATGCTACTTGATTACCCTCCTATAAGGACTTCTAGAGTGACTGCATACCCATCATCTTATTTATAGAAACTCCTTTGTACTAGTATATCGTCTATAGTTTCTATAGATAACTAGACTAGCAGGGTCTAGTTGTTATGGAGGATATTGTTGGAGGACTTGTTGATATTAAGGAGACTGGTGGGGTATTGCTTGGTAGGTGTTTTGTAGCTGATGGTTTTTGGAATAGGATTGTACGTGTTGTTACACATGTACATAGTGATCACTTGCTTGGTATTGAAGATAGTATTAGGTACTCATCTATAATACTTGGTACTCCATTGACTATAGAGCTTATACTAGAGCTTAGGAGGCTGGATTCAAGTCTACGTGTACTGTATAAGAGGAAGGCTCTATCACTAGACTATTATAGGAGGATAAATATTGCTGGAGAATACATTACATTATATCCTGCAAACCATATACCCGGCTCTGCACAAGTACTTGTAGAAACAAGTGGTTATAGGATAGGCTATACAGGAGACTTTAGACTCCAAGGAACACCTGTTATGAAGGGCCTTGATGTACTAGTTATAGAGGCTACCTATGGTAGACCAGAGTATAGGAGGCCTTTTAAAAACGATGTATATAGCCTACTAGTTGATACAGTATCTGATGGACTAGCTTGTGGTGGACCAGTAGTCATATACGGCTACTACGGTAAACTACAGGAAGCCATGACTATACTTAGAGAAAACGATATAGTAGAACCATTCCTTATGCCTCCAAAGCTATACCGTGTTACAAAGATTATTGAAAAACACGGCTATAGCATAGGGGAATACTATAACATGTTGTCTAGAGAAGGGAGAAGCATTATGTCGTCTACAACAAGGTACATACTATTCCTACACATGAATAAGGCTAGGTATAGGAATCTATCAAGTGGTTTAAACATAGTATTATCTGGGTGGGAGTTCCGTGAGCCTATTAGGAGGATAGATAGTAATACATGGCTTATAGCACTAAGTGATCATGCTGACTACGATGACCTCATAGAATACGTGGATAGAGCTTCACCAAGACTAGTAGTAGTAGATAATTCTAGGCAAAGTGAGGCCTATAGCCTAGCGGAAGGAATAAAGAAGGAGCTAGGGATAGAGGCAATAGTGTTACCACCATAGTCCTTGTAGTATCTATTAATTATTGGAACAATGTATCATCTCTTACGATATTATATAAAGTATTATGTCCCCTTATTAAATACTCTACCTAAGTTAGTATATGGATATCTTAGGATACACGCTATGATATCAAGTAAGGTGTACTAAATGTATAAGATGATAACCATAATGTACTCAAAGTATACACACGATATTGAAGAGCTGGTAAAACTGGCTAAAAAACATGGGTTTATAGTGGTTCTAGAGAAGTCTAGGAATGGATTTAGAGTAATAGGTCCATTTGGTTGTACAGATGATGCTAGAGAAGCGTCTGTACTAATTACTCGGTATAGCTAATGCAACCAAGCTCTCCCTAGTAATTGTTCTTCTACCTAACCCTTAGTTAAGGAATAAGTAATTAAATAGGATAATTATTATAAGGTATTACTGTAGATAAGGTGATTTCATTGGATATTAAGAGCATAGATGTTACCAGTAAGCCGTACATGGATAAACTAGTTCTCTTAAGTGGGACGAGTGGTGTCAGAATCAACTACATATTGGATATAGTGAAGGACATGATACTGTCTTCTAAATACGATAACTTGTCGCCATCCACAACTGGTATATACAAGTTTGAAGAAGAATTAACGAGAGTTTATAGGACACACATTGAAAACATAATCTCGCTTTTACTAGAATCTCGACCTGCAGCGATCGATACCTTTAAACAAGCGGTTATCAATATAGTCCAGGATGTTGTAATGAAAGGATATAGTATAGCATATATTGCCATTCATTTGACATACCTATGTAGAGGGATATTGATACCTAATCCAATAATAGGTTATTTAGTTAGAACAGCTAGGGAAGTAACAATAATTTATTATCTTGAAGACTTCTACCATGGACTATACAAGATGAACTTAGAATTGTTTAGAGAAGAAACTAAACCCAGATATATAATAGATCCTATTATGTATTTAGAATGGAGGGGGCTAGATCATAATATAATTAGTCTCTTATCCTCACTCCATGACAACATAGAGACTATAATCTTTGGTATAAAACACCCAATTGAAACACATAAGCGTCTTCTACACTATGCATCATTAATGAGGAGGGATGGTAGAAAGAGATACTACTTAGTATACTTCTCTCACCCAATATCAGCTTTTCAAGAAGAATACCTTAAACAAAAGGATCCTAATAGAGGGTTGAGTAGTTTAGTTGGTGTTAGAAACATTGAGAAATTTAAGAGGCTCTTAATCACCAAGTTTAAGGAGCTAATACTATTTGAGCCAACAACTATTGATGAACTAATATTTGACTCGAGAGAGGTTCTTGACAAAGCTATATGTTCTCAATCTAGTACTGTATCACATACCTCCTGTTCTGCTGGCTCAATACTAGCCTACTCTAGATCTAAAGATATAAAACTATTATCACCATATATAACAACTAAGAATAGATGGCCTATTAGTAAAGACGCTCCACAGTACAAGGATTATTACTCTTGCATGGAGAGCCAGCCTCTAAATATGCTATCTAATGAATTCAGTAAGTTATTTGGTGAGCAAATACTTGAGCAAATGAGAAACGATTTCTGTAACTATATTAAAACTGGCGTAAAGACTTATCTCGTTGATAGAATAAACAGCTTAATTAGTACACAGATTAAAATGAGAGATTACGAGTATGTAATACAGTCTTCTGCTATATTTGCATACAAACCAGTATTCTACTTAGAAAACATAGACATTGATCGTGAGTCTAGTCCAGACAAAATAATTATTGCTGGTGAATTACTTCTAGCTACACCACTTAGTAGAGGAATGGATGCAGAGATAAGGAGAGCTCTTGCTTTCTCTAAACCAGTATACTTGTTTATACAC
>CAYXOO010000050.1:0-12040 GCA_964466845.1 uncultured Desulfurococcaceae archaeon | reverse complement strand
AGTCTCTACCACCTAAACAAGATAGCTAAGAGATACCATCCAGACCTAAAACAAAAGAATCTCTAAGAGAAACAGAGGGGCCACAGACCCCAGACATAACCCGCATTCTGTAACCAACCCACATCCGACTAAGCGGCCCATATATCCAGGTCCCACAACCCGATTCATCCCCGGATACCCAGCGGGCCTTGCTCCCCACGGGGCGGCCGTTTCAACACCCCACTACCCTCCTCAATGGATTCCCCTCTGTTGCCAGAGGGGTTGCCATATCATTGTCATCGGTGTAGTGGGTGTGTCGTTTCTGTGCCGTTGCCACGGGTTCTACCCGTGCCCCTTTTCGGGGCCGTGGGGGTTGTGGGGAGTGCGGTGTTTCCTCAAACCCCCGGACAACCCAGGGGTTTGTTGGTGGGTGTCTGGGGTCTGTGGCCCCTCTAGTGTTCTCCATTGTTTCTGGGTTTTTTGTGTCTTTCTATGTACTGTTTTATTAGTTCTATGTATTGTTTTTTATCGGTTGTTCTCCTATAGTCTTCTAGTGGTTCTTTGTTTAGTTGTAGGAATGTGTTCATCCACTTGTATAGTCCCTGGAGTTTCTCTACTGTGTCTAGAAACCCTGTTATATAGAGTGCTGCTGTTACTGCTTCTATACTGCTTAGTATGAATGGTTTTCCATAGTTTACTGGGTTTCCAGCTATTAGGTATGGTAGTTTCCTATGTATACCTGGTACTCTAAAGTATTGTTGCCTGATCTTCTTCCAAGAAACGTCTATGACTACCAAACCATGTCTCTCAATACATACTCTATCCCATGGGCCAAGGTATTCCCGTGCATACGGGTCTAGAACTACTGCTCTACGTGGTACATGTCTAGTGTATATAGCTAGTCCTTTCCTAACCATTTTAGCAGCAGTATTCTTCCGTGGATCATCCATTCTATAGTATACAACGTATATCCTAGGCCTAGCTCTTCTGGTTCCAGGGGAGGCCATGTTATCAACTCATACCCACTATACACACCATAGCCTCTCCCAAGGTCATCCCTAGACAACGCATTTGTCTCTACATGGAAAAATTCTTATCCTACGAGATATAATTTATTCTATGAGGGTACTAGGCTATGGCTGCACAAGCTAAGGCTATAATACTTATCCAGACAGACATTGGTGCAGAAACACGTGTTATGGAGCAACTATACGAGATCCCAGAGATAACCGAGGTCTTTATAGTCTATGGCATATACGACATAGTGGCCCTTATAGAAGCTGATAGTCTAGAGAAGATTAGAGAGATAATAACTAACAAGATAAGAAAGCTACCAGAAATAAGGACTACATCAACAATGGTTGTTGTTGAAGGCAGGAGTAAGAAGACTGAATAAACTCGCAGTAGCACTCCATATATCAATACCCTGTATAATAGATAACTATTTTTATCACATACACGCTCTAGCCATAGAGGTTCATTATCTAAGAGTAAACAGTCTCCTTTATATCCTACCTAATAGCTTCTAGCTTAGCCCATCAAGATTATGGATAGAGTATAGAGACTTATATAATAACGTATAATCCATTTACTCTATAGTAGCTTAGCTATATGGTGTAGCATCATGGGGATTGATGTAGAGGCTATGGATGAAGCTATAGAGCGTGTTAGGGATTTTATCAGGGAACATAGAGTTGATAAACTAGTAGAGTTTGTTAGGAACATGAACCCACACGACCTCGTCGATGTTATTGAGAGACTTGATGGTAGAGAGAGAAGGTTGCTATTAGGAGTAATACCTAGTAGCTACTATGTAGAGATACTACATAAGCTCCCAGATGAGGTCCTCTATGAAGTCGTGGTATCTAAGGGTGCTTCTAAGATAGCCCGTATACTAAGTGATATGCAGCCTGACGAGATAGCTGATATACTTTCTAGACTACCAGCTAGGCTTAGGAGGAGGATACTATCACTACTACCACCATGGAAGATCGAGGAGGTTTCTACAATACTAAAGTACCCACCGGATAGTGCTGGCGGTGTAATGACTACACGTATACCAGTATTTGGGGTAGACGAGTACGTTGGTAAGGTTCTAGAGGAATATACTGTTAAGTACCAGCTTGGACTATACGATAAACTCAACTACGTATACGTTGTTGACTCTAAGGGTAGACTTGTTGGTTGGATAGAGTTTAGGAGTTTAATAGCTAGTCGTAGGGATAGGAGGCTAGGAGATATAGTACAGCCTTGTCCAGCTAAAGTCCATGTACTAAGTGATCGTGAGGAAGCAGCTAGACTTGTAATAAAGTATGATTTAGTAGAGATACCCGTTGTAGATGATGGCAACATACTTCTTGGAGCTATAACTGTTGATGATATTATAGATGTTATTGTTGCAGAGTCTACAGAGGATATATTGAAGCTGGGTGGTATTAGTGAGAGTGTCCAGGGTAGCTATCTCACAGCTCGTGTAACCGAGCTTGTACGTAGACGTGCTACATGGCTTATATTTCTCTATATAATGGAGTCTATAACAGTATCTGTAATAGGGTTTTTCGAGAATGTGTTGTCAAGTGTTATAGCCTTAAGCTTCTTTATACCATTGCTAACAGCTACTGGTGGTAATGCTGGTTCCCAAACAGCTACACTTGTTATACGTAGTCTAGCTACTGGTGAAGCACATCGTTATGACTTCCTAAGGATTATTGGTAAAGAACTTGTTTCATCCACGTTGCTTGCTTTAACGATTGCTCCAGTAGGATTCGGTATAGCCTATATGATCTCACATAACCTCCTTGTAGCATCTATTGTATCTCTAGCATTGCCGGTTATTGTTGTAGTAGCTAGTCTTATGGGTGTATTGCTTCCATTCATAGCTATGGCTATAAGAGCTGATCCTGCTGTGATATCTGCTCCACTAATAAGTACTGTATCCGATATAACTGGTCTTACGATATACTTTACCATAGCTTCTCTACTATTAAAGACGCTAGGTTTACAGTAAACACACGTTTTATAAGAATATACCTGAATATAACCTATCTACACGTATGTACCTATACATTTATTTATAGTACCGTATATACTTGTACCGTAGAGTTTATCTAAGGCGTCCAAGGCTATTAACCTACACGTATACATGTAGCTGGAAAACCCAAGCGGATACGATGTGGAATAGTATGGCATGGGGTGTATAATGGCTTGGCTAGATACATGGACTTTGCATTCCTGTGTAGAGAAAAGCCTGAGCCAATCAATATAAGAGTAGCTGTTGTAGGTGCTGGCCCAGCTGGTCTTGCTGCAACTGGTTATCTAGTGTGTAATGGCTATGATGTTGATGTGTATGATAAACTACCGTTACCCGGTGGGCTAATGGTATTTGCTATACCTCCATGGAGGATTCCCCGTGAGAGAGTATTGGATGGTGCAAAGGTTCTTGAGGAAGGGTTTAATGTAAAGTTTATACTAAGGACTAAAGTCTATACTGGTGGAGAAGAGGTTTTTGAGGGAGACGATTTTGTAGAGAAAAAGGTTCCTCTAGAACAGCTTATAGAGGACTATGATGTAGTGCTCTTGACAACAGGTACGTGGAGATCACGTGTACCCCGGATACCTGGTGCTGATGCTAAGGGTGTGTATACTGCTCTAGAGTATGTGTATGAGCATAGAGTCTATGAGCTGGGTCTTGTAGAAAAGCCTCCTCATAGAGCTAAGAAAGTAGTAGTGATTGGTGGTGGCTATAGTGCTATAGATGCTGCTGAACAAGCACTCCATGACGGGTCAGAGGCTTACCTAGTGTATCGTAGGACAGCTCAGCAAGCACCAGCTGGTTTATACGAGTTTGAGAGGATTAGGAGACTTGGTGTAGAAGTTATAGAGCTTGCTTCACCACTAGAGATCATTGTTGAAGAAGGCGTTGTAAAGGCTGTTAAATTCCAGAGAATGAGGCTTGGTCCACCAGATGAGAGTGGGCGTCCAAAACCAATACCTATAGAGGGCTCAGAATTCACTATAGAGGCTGACATGGTGGTTTTTGCTACTGGTGAGAGAGCTACACCACCGTTTAAGACTAGTGAGGATGTATTGAAGAAACTAGGTATAGAGGTTACCAAGTGGGGTACAATAGTAGTTAATGATATCATGCAGACTGGTAACCCCAAGGTATTCGCTGCAGGCGATGTCGTTACAGGTCCTGCACGTGTTGGTTCAGCTATAGGCTCTGGACTTAGAGCTGCTAGATACCTTGATAGTTGGGTTAAGGCTAGTCGTGGTAAACTCTCTCTATCCACATAACCCGGGGGTGTCCCTATGGAGAGCGGGGATGAGGGTCTTAAGCAGAAGTATCTAAGGATAATCGATCTAGGTAAGTGTATTGGTTGTGGTACTTGTGAAGCAGTATGTGGTTTTCTCCATGAGACACCGTTTATCCGGGTCTATAGAACATCTATTGGACTAGAGATCCCAGTATCGTGTTTCCACTGCCGCCGTGCACCATGTGTTGATGTCTGCCCAACTGGTGCTATGTCTAGGGATCCTAGCGGCTCTGTATATGTTATCGAGTCTAGGTGTATAGGGTGTATGGCTTGTCTCTATGCATGCCCGTTTGGTATACCAGAGCTTGATCCTAAGGCTCGTGTTGCTATTAAGTGTGACTTGTGTAGTGATCTTAGGGGTAAGGGGTTGGAGCCAGCTTGTGCAGCATTGTGTCCAAGCCATGCTATACTCTATGGTGAGGAAGCTATGGTGTTTACTGATGTTAAGAAGAGTGTTGCTGAGAGATTTGCACGTGCTAGATTCGAGGCTATGGCTGAGAGGTTCTAGGCTATGTTGTTTAATAGTTTTTTAGACGTAGTAATCCCTATAACAACCTATGTCTTATCAACCATCTTGATCCTATCCTCTAGAATAGCTAGTAGTAAGACTGGACGTATAATTGTTAAGATTATAGGCTATATACTACTTAGTGTGACTGGTATATTGTGTTATCTAGAATATTATATAGATGAAACGTCACTTGTCTTTGCCTTGATGTCACTATACGTGGCTGTACCTATATCCGTTTATACAGAGTACTATAGCTTAATGGCAGGCTATGGAGAATCACTTGTTTTCTCAATAGACTTGTTCTCTATATTATTGGTTACAGTGTTTCTATCACCAAACATACTGTTACTAGCCTTATCCTGGACTATAGCTGAACTTGTAGGCTTCTACCTAGTATCTATTGGTGAACAACATAGTATTGAGGGTAGTACAAGAGCTTCTAAGAGATTCTTATTTGTATCTGCACTAACTTTCGAGTTATCATTATTCACATTCATATATGTAAGCATATTCATGCTTGCATCAATAATTGTCTCACCAGAGAATATACCTAGTGCACTACTAACACCATTCCATGTGCTCGCTGAGAACAGGGTTATTGCACCAGTCTATATAGCTCCATTATTGCTCATAGGCTTCCTTGCTAAAGCAGCTATTGTACCACTGCATTTCTGGTTACCAGACGCACACTCTGTAGCACCTGCTCCAGCATCAGCTCTACTTAGTGGTGTAATGACTTCTCTTGGACTATATGGTCTCTATAGATTGTTTACTATAATAGGGTTTAATGGAGAAGTGTATGTCTGTATAGCACTATGTATACTGGCTATAGCCTCTATACTATACGGTGGACTCCAATCGTATGTGCAGAGGGATGGGAAGAAGTTTCTAGCGTATAGTACCATAGCTTGTAATGGGTTCTCACTGGCAATGCTAGTCTACTATGTAGTCTCTAGTACTGTTTCTTCATATACTGCATTCCTACTAGCAGTAGCTGCTCATACAGGGTATAAGACAACATTGTTCCTTGACATAGGTCTTGCTGAACAAGTTACTGGTTTAAGGCTACTCCATAGACTACGTGGTCTATCTAAACTACTACCCTATGCATCAACTGGTGGATTACTAGCTTTATTCTCAATACTAGGTGTACCGCCTACAACTGGTTTTCTATCTAAACTACTAGGTATACTCATTGGTGTTAAAGGCTTCCCTAGTCTTGAGTCACTGCTTGTAATACTTAGCGTACTAGCTATGATAGTTGTATCAATACTCGTTGGCACTAAGTATATTACCATATACTATGGTAAACCAGTAGTTATTGTCAATAAAAACATAGACACCAGTATTACCTCTAGACTACAGGCTTGTATAGTAGCTGTCTCTCTATCAAACATATTATATCCTATAATACTATTCGTGTACAGTAAGTCACTGCTCTATATCCTACTATACCTTGTATCTATACCACCCTTCCTAATACTTGCTTACTCATTAACAGTTATTGGTAGGAGGTTCTAGGAGGCATGTTTAGCCTATGGCCTAGGTATCTATACTGGCTTGTAGTGTTTCTACTAGTAGCCTATGCTTCATATATAGTTGATCGTAATAGTAGGAGAAGCCGTATACTGAGGGCTATAGCCTACTTATCTGTATGGATACCTATAGCTATAGGCTTTATAGTTGTTGATGATCTACAGTTGTTCTTCATACTATTATCGACTATAGTTTGTATAGCTATTAGCTATTATAGTGAAGGCTATTTGAGGGTGTTGTTTGGCAAGATATCTTCTCTACAGATAATGATTGATTTAACGCTTGTATTGCTTGTAATGTTCTTTACAGCGAATACATTGATTGAACTAGTGGTTCTATGGATCAGTATTGAGCTGTTAGGTTTTCTACTGATTCTCCTAGAGAAGGGGTTTAGGAACTGGGGTATTGCTACAAAGTATCTCATACTATGTGCTACTACTGGGGATATATCATTATTTACATGGCTTGCTGTATCAGCTATAAACATTGGTTTTGAGAAGGGGTTGTTTGTAGACTTTACTACTCTATCTCTATCAAGTGTGAGAGTAGGTCCTATAACTACTTTTTTACTACTAATTGGTTTTACTACAAAGCTTGCACAAATACCTCTACACTTCTGGCTTGTAGACACGTATAGTGAGGCTCCATCACCTGTTACTGCATTGTTTAGTGGTTTGATGTCTAAAATGGCTGTCTATGGTATCCTTAGAATATACACGACTATTATTGTTGATAAGACAGTCTATACAACACTCTTGTTTATACAGGGATTCCTTACAACAATATATGGCTTCCTAATGTCTACTGCACAGACTGATGTTAAGAGGATGATGGCTTATAGTTCTATGGGTCATTATGGAGTAATGTCTATGATACTTAGTCTCATACCCTTAGCTCCAGTAGTTGCTTATAAGATAGCCATGCTCTACATGCTATACCATGGGCTTGTGAAGACACTTGTATTCCTAAACATAGCCACTATAGAGTTGTTAACTAATACTAGAGACTTGTATAGACTAGGTTATTTGGCTAGGGTTTCTCCAAGGATATATAATAGTGGTGTTATAGGCTTTTTCTCACTAGCTGGTATACCACCAACGATAGGCTTCTATGCAAAACTATCTACATTGATACTAGCATTTAGCCTTATACCAGTGAATCCAGTACTTGCATTCCCATTTATAATAAGCATGGTTATTGCTTCTATATTCTCTATAGTATATTCTGTCAAGTATATTGGAGTATACACTAGTTCTTATAAGTCACAGCCAATAAGGCCTACTATAAGCGTTGATCGAGTACAATTGTTTAGTGAAACCCTACTAGCTATAGCCTTGATCATTATGACTGGCTATATGCTGCTTATTGGTGTAGAAGCTTTTATAGACCTAATTGTAGCTATAGTCTATATTGTTGGCTTAGTAGCTCTAGCAGTATCCATGTATCTATATAGGTATGTAGCTACACGTGAGTCTAGAATATGGTTTGGAGGTATAGAGGTTTGAGTTCTATAGCAGCTTCATCGCTAAGGTATTTAGAGAGGCTTGTTGAGAAGATTAAGAAGGGGATTGTAAACTTTAGTGCTAATCCTCCAGGGTTGCTTGAGTACTTGTTGGTTAAGGTTGTTAGACTAGGTGATCGCATAGAGTATGGGATAGTCTATATAGTTGGGAGGTTTACAGAGAAGATGTCTATAATACAGAAGTCTCTAGCTAGATCAGTATTGCTTGCTTCTCTATGGATAGGCTTGTTATTCACATTAGCACTCATGCTTATAGCTGTACTATTATCCTGGGGGTAGGAGTTAATGCTAGAGCCTATAGGGTTGGCACTAATAGTCATTATATCATTTGTACTTCTACCGCCGCTACTTGACGGTGTTGAGAGGAAGATTAAGGCTATGATACATTCCCGTATAGGTCCTCCTATTCTACAGACATGGTATGATCTATTGAAGCTTTTTGAGAAAGATATTATAGCTCCCTATAATTCTCTACACTTACTAGTACTCGTTATACTATTGTTTGTGTTAGAGATGTTGTTTATTGTATTCTTTGTAGTGTTCCTATTTGTAAAGTCTATAATGTATGATGTATACGTCATTATCGGTTTGTTTACAATCATACAGGTACTCCTTATAGCGATCCCTTTGGTTACTACAAACCCGTTTGCAATAATTGGTGCTTCTAGAGAAGTCATGTTAACTATTGTTAATGAGGTAGCTTTTATAATATTGCTTGGACTCTATTGCTTCTTTACTGGTACCACATCATTTAGCAGTCTGGGCAAGACTGGAGTATCACTTCCTGTCATTATTGTAGTGATAGCGTTGTTTGTATCAAGCTATGTAGGTAGTGGTCGTATACCATTTGATATAGCTGAGGCTGAGCCAGAGCTTGCATCTGGTGTTATGATAGAGCTTAGCGGTCCTGTACTAGCTATCTATTTATACTCTGTGTATCTACGTAGATTTATCGTTAAGTTGTTGCCAGCAGTGTTTCTAACACCTTTAATAGCTGGTTTCTCTAAACCAGTTCTTTTCATACTATATATAGTGGCTGTATCCGTACTATGGGTTGCATATAGTGTATTGGCTGCAACACTGGCTCGTTCTAGAGTGGATCTAGCTCCTGTGACTCTTCTCAAGATCTATCTTGTACTTATAGCGGTTGCTGTTCTAGCTTATTATGTGGGGGTGTAGGTTGTCTTGAGCGGTGGAGTAGAGGGTTATAGAGGGGTTGTTAGAGGGTATGTGGAGAGGATTAGAGAGGTTGATCCATCGGCTGATATAGTGTTTAAACATGATACACTATATGTTACAGTATCTAGGGGTAAGCTTAGGGATATAGCCGATCTTATTTATTGGAAATTTGATTGCTACCACCGTACATGTGCTGGTGTTGATGAGAGGGAGTTGAACGGCTATTTTGCTCTCTACCATATATTTGGTGATGATAGGAATGGATTGAATATTGTTGTGAAAGTGTATGCCGATCCAGAGAACCCTGTGGTACCCAGTATAGTGGATATAGTGCCTGCTGTAGACTGGTGTGAAATGGAGGCTAGAGACCTTGTTGGTATAAGGTTTAGTGGTAGGACAGAGTATAGGCTAATACTCCCGCCTAGTTGGCCAGAGAACATCTATCCATTGAGGAAGGATACACCGTATAACCTAAGGCCTAAGATACTAGTTAGTAGTGAACGTGTTGGTGAGGGACCCGGGGTAGCTGTTCCTATAGGCCCCTACCACCCTGCTCTCCATGAGCCAGAGTATTTCGAGTTGTATGTCGAGGGTGAACGTGTTGTTGATGTAAGGTATCGTGGGTTCCATGTACACCGTGGTATTGAGAAGCTTGGAGAATCACGTATGACTTACCAACAGGTTAACTTCCTAGCTGAACGTATCTGTGGTATATGTGGTTTTGAACACGCTGTCTGTTATTCACAAGCTGTTGAGAAAGCAGCTGGTATCTATGTACCAGAACGAGCACTGTATATACGTAGTATTATACTGGAGATTGAGCGTATACATAGCCATCTCCTATGGATTGGTGTTGCAGCTCATCTCTTAGGCTATGACACAGGTTTTATGCATACATGGAGGATTCGTGAGCATGTAATGGTTTTATCAGAGATGCTTACTGGTAGTCGTAAGACCTATGGTATAAACATGATTGGTGGTGTTAGGAGGGATATTAATGAGTCTAAGGTTAGGAAGACACTAGAGATGCTTGATATTGTTGAGAAGGAGTTTAGGAGACTAGTTGATACGATGGTCTCTGTACCACAGGTTAGGAAGAGGCTTAGTGGTACTGGTGTATTGCCTAGAGAGGATGCACGTAAACTATCTGTTGTAGGACCTACTGCTCGTGGCTCTGGATTGGATCGTGATGTACGTAGGGATCTTCCTTATGCAGCATATGATCGTGTATCATTCCATGTACCAGTCTATGATTCTGGAGATAATCTTGCTAGATTCCTTGTACGTGTAGAAGAGGTTTATGAGAGTATATCTATGGTTAGGCAATTGCTTAGAGACCTGCCTAGAGGACCTATATTGAATGATGAGTTCACTATACCGGTTAACCGGGTTGGTGTATCAGTTGTAGAAGCTCCTCGTGGTGAGGATGTACATTTTGTTATAACTGGGCGTGGTAAGCCCTATAGGTGGAGAGTACGTGCTCCAACATACAATAATATACCAGCTCTAAAGGTTATGTTGAAGGGTGAAAACCTAGCTGATGCACCAATAACTATTGCTAGTATAGACCCTTGTTTCTCGTGTACAGACCGTGTACTCGTAGTCTATAGTAATGGTTCTCGTAAGTGGCTTCGATTAGGTGTCTCTGGCTGTAAGTGGTGATATCATGGTGGAGCGTAAGCCTAAGCCTAAGGCTATGGGGTTCCTGGGTATACTAGGTATTGCTGGGAAGACTGGACGTGTTACAAAGCGTTACCCGTTTGAACCACCGCTTGTTACAGAGGATTTCCGTGGACGTATAGAGTTTGATGAGACAAAATGTATAGGTTGTGGTGCTTGTGCAATTGTTTGTCCGCCTAATGCTATAGAGATCGGGTGGGATGGTGATAGGATTGTTCTTAGATACTTTATTGGTAGATGTATATTCTGTTGGAGATGCATTGATGTATGTCCTGTAGAAGCTATACGTGGTACTAGGGATTTTGAGCTTGCTACAGACAATATTGATGACTTGTATGAGGTGGTGCTGCATGATACAATGGAGTGTAGTGTGTGTGGTAAGAGGTATATGAGTGTTAGACAGAAAGACTATGTTGTTGAGAAAGCAAGTGTTACAGAGTACTATATAGACATGGATCCCGAGTGTAGGCGTAACAAGTTGTTGAATGGACTGCTACGTAGGTTTGGTGGTGGAGATGGGGTTTCTTAAGAAGAGTATATGGGTTTTCCACCTTAATAGTGGTAGTTGTAATGGGTGTGATATAGAAGTTGTTGATGTACTTACTCCGTACTTTGATGCAGAGAGGTTTGGTGTTAAACTAGTTGCTAGCCCTCGGCATGCTGATGCACTATTGTTTACTGGGCCAGTAACACTAGAGTCTCTACCAAAGGTTGTAAACGCTATAGCTGCAGTGCCTAGGCCAAGGATAATAGTTGCTCTAGGATCATGTGCTGTAGGTGGAGGTATATGGCATGACACATACTCTACAATAGGTGGTGTTAGACAACTACTACCTATACTCGAGAAACAAGGGATTAGAGTTGATGCAGTCTACTACGTACCCGGCTGTCCAGTAAGACCAGAGTCTATAATACACGCTATAGCCCAGATCAAAGGAGTCTTAAAGAAAAAAGTAAGCAAGAAGGTGAAGAAAGCTGGGAAGAGAGAAGAAGACAAAAATAGTAATCTACAAATGTAGCCCACAAGAAATAAAACAAACAATACCCAGACACCACATAACAAACATATCAATCTGTAAAAAAGCCTACGAAACAACAATCGACAAAATCAAGAACATACTATCTAAAGAAGAAATAGAAGAACTAAACAAAAACAAACAAATAATAATAACAAAACAAGAAACAATAAAAACAATCCTAAAAGAAAAACCAACAAACAACACATACCTAAGAATAAAACTAACAAAAACAAAATAAGAAAGAAGAAATGGACCGGCCGGGATTCGAACCCGGGACCTCCAGGTTGCAAGCCTGGCG
>CAYXOO010000049.1:0-12265 GCA_964466845.1 uncultured Desulfurococcaceae archaeon | reverse complement strand
GCCTTGGGTTACCTACATAAGCATTGGATCAGAGGCTACACTTGGTGCAAACGGTTTCTATGAATCAACAGAGCTTACGTCAATACTTGCATCCTTTGTAATACCAGTAAACATAGTTGGTGACCTCATAAGATTCCTGGAGTACCTTAGAGAAACAGGTTTTATATACAAGATCAAGATTATATGCCACGACCCTATGTCTCTTAGGAGAAGAGGAATACCATACTCAAACTTTGATCAAGAGACTAGGTCTTGGACACTTGATGTAGAACATAGCTATATGCTACTTAAGAACCGTATACTAAGATTCGTAAGACCAGTAGAATAATGTTCTAGTTGTTGTAATAGTTTAATACCTTCTACAACTAATAGTTTTGACTTAGGGAGATAAGGTGTGTTTGTAAAACCAGTTTCACCAATACCTAATGTTTTCACAAAAATACTTATAGCATCAACTATAATACTTGTAAACATACTGACTATGCTATCGGGCTCACTAATAGGTAGCCCCATCAATGGGTATCATAATGCACTAGCTAGTATAATTGATCCCCAGTATATCGTCTTGATAGTATACTATGTACTATTACTGTTGATAAGCGTAGCCATTATACTACTAGGGATATTCAATAGGAAACATGGTATGCTAATGGGTTTTACTAGATCACTACTGGTAATAGCTGGTTATACATCAATACTAGTTATACTTGGTATACTACTAGACGGGCTTACTACATCAAATATAGAGTCTATAGTAAAGGCTATACTATGGTTTATAGTAGTGATAGTGCTACTACTGATAACAATGAAGATGCCTCCAACAGCATTCACTATATATCGAGTAGTTGGTGAGAAACTAATACCATTAGCTAGTGAGAAACATGTTGAACTAGAAAAAGATAATAAGCTAGTTATAAGGATATATGGTGATGTAGAGAAACTCGATATAAGCTATGAACCAGAAAACATATTCGATCAAGAATACGTTATTGTAAAACCAAGTTATGTAGACCTAGTCTTAACTCCACTATATGAAGGTGTAGCCACTATATACATTAGTAGTGCTAAAGAGTCGATTGTATACAAGACAATAAGGGTCTCAATAACAAGTCTTGAAAGAACAAGAGTTAAAGTAAAAGTCTTTATCAATGATAACTTGGTCCTAGAACAAGACGTAGAGCTAGAGATTAACAAGAAGATAGAACACTTAATAAATAATCTAGTAGGAACTGCTCTAGAGAGATACGGTATACCTAGAGAGCGTGTAAAAAGTATAAGAGTTACAGATAACACGGGGAACATATACCTCCCAAGTACTAGGATAAGAACTATAAAACCTGTTGGAAACGAGCTTAAGATAACAGTTGTTATTGAAGAAGAGTTTAAAGAGATACTAGAAAAGCTAGGTACAGCTGATATTACAAAGCTATGGGAGATCCTTATGAAGAGACTAGAGATCCTACGTACCAAGCTAAAGGATCTATACAGTAGGATAGAAGAAGTTCTTAGGAAACCCCTCTGGTCTCCAGACTATTATGGTGAAATACTTTGATCATAGTAACAGATACCTTGTTGGATATAGCTGACTATCTACCACAGGATAAGACTATACTTATTAGTAAGAGACTAGTTTATGCACGTGAAAACATTGTTGTAGAAGATATTGGTTTTAAAGATAAACTACCAAGTATCATAGTCAGTGAAGGATTCAATAGCTCGACATATACATACTACTGTATGCTTGCACAGACAAATAGAGTTATAGAAAAGATTAGGATGCATAGAGAGGTATTAATAGTTGTTGATGGAACAAACAGTTTCGACTTAGGAGTCCTAATGGCTCTCCTAGAGAAACTATCTAATACAGAGTTTCTTGACAAGATCATTGTTGTTATAACTTATGGTAAAAAAGAGTTAGAAGAGAGCTCATTGAGACTAAGTATCCATTTATACTCAACACTAAAGATACTGGCTATAGCAAGTTCACTAGCATACCTGCATGGAAAACAAGTTGCTTACACTCTAGTACACCGTAGCTATAACCCTAGAGAAACAGCATTTATAGTAAAACTACTCTATATGCTTAGAGACAAGATAGACTTTAGTGGGTTCTTCATACTAGGATACACGGTATATACACTACCTATTGAGAAGATCAAGTATATGTTGAAACTCCTAGACATAGACCTTCTTATAGATAAGTATGTTAGCAATGTAAGACAGCTACTTGTGCTAGCAAACGAGCTACTAGATAGAGGCTATAATGTAGACATACTATGGGAGAGAGCTAGAGAAGATAAGAAGCAATTATGGCCTATAAGATACGATCTAGAACGTGTTCTTAAGAAGAGACAAGAGATTATCAAGAGGCTTAAAGACATATACTCTGAGATTACAGGATACACTGGTTACTGGAGAGTATATCCAAGTAGAGATATAATCAACTACATAGCTTCAATGATTCTTAGAATGGAGAGAGTAGAGAATATTGTTAGAGACAGAGAGCTTATTGACAAGATCATTAGTGAAATAAATATGGTATCCAATAGAATACCTGTACTAGCCTATATAGACAAGCCTGTCTATCACTCATTTAGGAACAAAGTAGTAGTTACAACAAAAACACTAGAACACATAGTTAGAGATAGAGATAGTGTGGAACTAGAGGCTTCTGATATACTGGTTGTTGATAGGAAAGGCACGTGGTTTATAATAGTTGGCTTAGATCATGTACCACTTTATGAGAAGCTATTGCTAGACAATATTAGTGCTCTGTTTAATAGATTAGAGAAGGCCTACAGGGAGAATATGGAGGTCCTAGTACTTGTAGATGAGGTATTCCCTAAACACATTACGCTCTACAAGAAGAAGATACCATCAAATACGCTTCATAGCACTACATTGATAGATATACATGGTATATACCATATGCTCTTAGACACTATAAAACAGGTTCTAACTAGTGGCTGTAAGAGCGAGTATTTAGAAAAGATAAGGTTGTATAGAGAGAATCTAGAGACGTATTCTACATTATCCTACCTACCACCACAGTACTATACAGTGTTGTTGAAGCATATGGAGAAGCTAGAAAAACTAGCTGGTGTAGAAGAGTGTAGGGAGAGGTTAAGAGAAATACTAGAAATACTCTCTCCATAGCTACTCTATAACAAGCCTTGTCTTCACAATAGTCTTTAATGGGTTGAATAGATAGCCTGTCCCTTCATAGAACTTGCTGAGGAACTCTACAAAACATAGTCTAAGAGAATGTATAAAGCCGCCTAGAGCCGATAAAGCCATGTTGACAATATGTCCAAACACAGCCACTACTAGTGCTGCTATGAATCCTACTACAGAGCCAGCTACGCCAGGCAACATACCAGCTAATCCACCATAGACCATTTGAGCCATCATGTTAAAGCTTGAAGCTAGATAGATAGTTGCTAGCCCAACACCTGCTAACCTACTATAGCTTAGTACATCACCCAGTATGCCGGTTAGATCGAATAGCCACATAAGCATTCCTAGGCCACCTAGGCTCATAAGCTTGCCTACGATGATCAGTGCTACCCCAAGGAATGCTCCATAGAGCATATAGCTATACATGTACTCCGGAATACCTGGTACTGGCGTATTTAGCATACTATAGAGTATATATGGTATGCCAAACGCCTCTGCAACAAATATGCCGATCTCGGATAATACGTCACCAGTGTTTCTTAACTTATAGTTCTTAGCAAGTGATATAGCGTGTGCTATGTTTACATGTATAAGCCCTATGATTAGTGATACTTTAAGGAACTCTATGGGGTCGCTAAACGCCTTTGTTATACAGAAGCTTATACCAAGTATTTCAAGTAGGTCGCCAAATACTGTACCAGATAATAGGCCTACTATGAGCCCTACTAGACTAGACACTATAATGACTCTCTTAAAATACTGGTAGTCACGACTCTCTGGATTATCTACAAACTTGTCTAGTACAAGGTATGTAGCTAGTATAATAGCTAGTGCGTAACCCATATCACCAAGCATTAAGCCATAGAATAGTGAGAACGAATAAGCTATGATCGGGGTAGGGTCCCATTCACGATAACTTGGTGCTCCCATAAACTTTACGATTGGTTCAAAGAATCTGAGTATAGGTGGGTTTTCAAGGAGTGTAGGTGGTTCTTCTTCCTCAGTTGGTTCTCTAGCCTCTATATAAGCTGGTATCTTCTTCTTACTAAACACGGACTCTACATCCTTTAGCTTCTTCTTTGGAACCCACCCACTAACTACAACTACGTATTTAGACTTTAGTGTGTCAAGTATAGCCTTTATACGTGATGCAATGTTTTCTAGTATAACCCTGTATTTACCAAGATCATTTATTGCTTCATCTATAGTCTTCTTAATCTGTTCCCTTAGATCTCTATACTCACTTTCTAGATCACTAAGTTTTTTCCTTAAACTATCTACTGCTTCACCAACACTTCTATACCTCTTGATCTCTTCTGGTAGTTCTAGTTGTCTAAGGCCAAGTGTTGATATAGTTGTTTTTAGTTCATCTAAGTGTCTAGTGGTAGTTACTACTATTGCTACAACTTCTTCTCCTATAAACCCCTCAAGATAGCCAGCTATATACTCCCTCTTGTACAACTGATCAAGTTGCTCTCTCCTCCCTATAACTGTCTTTGATACAACGTGTTTACCACAATAGTCTAGTGTCTCAATACTAGTTTCTCTAGGTATGGCACTTAGTATCCTCACTAATCCATTTGTATAGTCTAGCTTCTTCTCAATACTCTTTATACGGTTAAGCCATGTATTAATACGTGTGTATAGGTTGTCTATATCACCTATGATCTTGTCTATATCTAGACTCTCTAGTTCTAGAAGACTAATCTCTACATCTATAACTCTACCCTTTGCATAAGAGAGGAGGGAATTTAGTTTCTCTAATGCATTCCTTACTCTATCATACAGGTTCTTGTATTGCTCAATACCCTCCCCAGTCTTTGCTATATGCATTACACCTAGCTCTTGCAAAGTTGATACTGTTTCTCCAACATAGTCTCTAGGGACTATAATGTTTACCCTATACATTTCAACTGGAGTACTAAGTATAACACCCAAGCCGTTAAACACCCATAGTCTTTTCTACAAGATACATAGCTGCCTCATCGATCCTCTCTGTGCTTTTACTCTTAATTTCTTCAGCCCTCTTCTTAGCCTCCATAATTATCTCATCTGCTTTCTTCCGGGCTTCCTCAATTATGGCTCGGCATTCTCTCTCTAGTTCTTCAATAGGTAGTGGCTCTTCTAGGATCTCTCTAGCTTTTTTCTCAGCATTCTCTAGGATCTTCTTAGCCTTTATCCTAGCCTCCTCAATTATAGCATCTATCTCTTTCTCAATACCAGCAATATCTAATGATGTAGCCAATGCTCTCACCACACAATACTACCACGATAATACTATGGAGAGGGGATTAGGGAATATAAAGTTTAGTAATGACCCCCCATAATCTATAAATGGTCTGATTTAATAACCATTTAAAAACACATATTACTAGTGGAAAATCTATGTAGGAGATAGTGTATAGAGGGGCTAGACTCTATGCCTAGGTATCGTTTTGGTCCAGCTGGTAAACCAGTTGATTACCGTGGAGACATGGTTGGTGTGCCAGAGTTCCTACACAGTATTGGACTAAATGCTTTCGAGTACCAAGCAGTACGTGGTGTCCGGATTAGTGAAGAGAAAGCTAGAAAGCTTGGCGAAGAAGCTAGGAAGTACGATGTACTATTGAGCCTCCACGCACCATACTATATAAACTTTGGAAGCCCTAAGGAGGAGACACGTAGAGCTAGTATTGAGAGACTAAAAGCTAGTATTAGAGCATGTAGTTGGATGGGAGCATATATAGCTGTATTCCATCCAGGCTACTACAAGGGTGTTACACCAGAAGAAGCACTAAGAAACACCATTGCTTGTCTAAAAGAAGTAGAAGAATACCGTAGCAGTATAGGAGCAGACAATGTATGGATTGGTCCAGAAACTACTGGTAAGACTAGCCAGTTAGGAACACTAGATGAAAACATAGCTATTTGTAGAGAGATCGATAAGTGTAAACCAGTTATTGACTGGGCCCACATGTATGCACGGAGCATGGGCGAGTACATCACTAGTGTAGACCATGTCATAGAGGTTATTGAGAAGATTGAGAGAGAACTAGGAACAGAAGCTGTTAAACCACTCCACATGCATTTCTCAAGGATAGAGTATGGTAAGGGTGGTGAACGAGAACACCATACGCTAGCAGAGAAAGACTATGGACCGGATTTCGAGATAGTCTGTAGAGGTATTGTAGAAACTGGTGTAGACATCGTAGTTATTAGTGAAAGCCCTATACTAGAGAAAGACGCTATTGTTATGAGGGATATATGTAGTAGATTGTGTGGTGTAGAATGCATTGCTAACCAGACATAGAGACAAGATAGCACCTATAACTAATGGTTTAGCACGAATATGTGTTAAGCTCCATATAAAGCCAAACTACCTAACCATATTATCTCTTATACTCATGCTTATAGGGTTCTATATACTCTGTACTTACTCGAATATACTATTCTTCATAATAACACTCCTTGTCTCATCAATACTCGATGCAGTTGATGGAGCAGTAGCTAGATACACAAACCAGGTAACAGGATTTGGTTCATTCCTAGACTCAACTATTGATAGAATAAACGATTTTATAGCTATAATAGGACTAGCAGTCCTAGGTTTATCAACGATACTAGTGTATCCCCTAGTAATGGTATCCTTTCTAATAAGCTATGTTAGAGCTAAAGCTGAGAGCCTAGGGATCAAAATGGAGGGAGAAGGAGTTATTGAGCGTAGTGAAAGACTAATAACACTCATAATAACATACATAATCATACTCCTAGTAAACAAAACCATAGCTGAATACATTGTCTTAGCACTACTAGTTCTATCAATAATAACACTTATACAGAGACTAATACATGTGTATAGAAACATTGACTAGAATACATAATTGGAGTCAATGCATACTCACTAACTTATTACCGTATAGATAAGCTATAGTCTGTATCCATCCACTAAGCATATTGAAAGAACTTATACTCCATCCACAGAGACATTTATCCCTAAATGGACAGTTATAGCATGTATATATGACACAGTATCTTCTACGTGGACTATATAGTGTTTCCCTAAAGAACTTCTTTACAAAACCAATATAGTGTCTATCAACTGGTGTAAAGAAGCTATAGCGTGTAGTGAATAATAGGTATGCATCAACAGTTTTTACACCAACATACTTTAGCCTCAATAACTCCCTCCTAATAAGCCATGCATCTTCTTCACATACTATCCTACCATTCACTACTAGTTCTCTTAAAACACTCTTATACATACCCAGTAGTCTAGACAATTGTTTAAGCTGGAAATTACCACCAACAATCAATGGGTTACACTCTAAGGGGTCAATATATCTACTAGCAATAGCTCTAACCCACCTAACAGTGTTTTTATGGAAACTAGTTGCTCTTGAAAGAAATACTGAAGTAAATACCCATCCCCGATCAATTCTTGAAACAGCTATTCTAACACTCTCTAATCTATCAACAAGTTCTTCAACAAAAACCCTATACCTACTCTTTACATCAACTACATAGTCTCTTGGATTAAACCATAACCCAGTTATATCGTATATGAATGAAGACTCTATATCGTCTCTACTAACTAATATATAGCTTTCACCCATAGAGAACGTTATTGATAAGCCTTTGTATACACCAATGTCTTTCCTAACAATGTATCTACCATCTATAGTCTTATGTGTAAACAAGGGATATATGAATGAAGGATATAGTGTCAAGTATGGATTGTATACTCCTCTTACACGTATAATCATCTCTACAGACCTGCTAGATCAAGTGAGTCTCTTAAGACTTCCTCATAGCCTCTAGCTTGTCTTTCAACACTCTTTCTCCACTCATTAACAACATCAATATCTCTACCACCACTCTTACCTCTACACTTATCAATCCTTACAATAGCTGGTAATGGAGTCATTAAGCCAAGTACAACTGCTTCACCAATGTTTAGCCCAGGCAGTATCCTTAATAGCTCATCACTAAGGTATTCACTAGCACTTTGTACATACCTTAGATCACTTGGTTCTACAAGCCTTAGTATAATCTTGTTATTAGTCTGGCTAAGAGCATTCTCATCAACAGCCTTGGGTCTCTGACTAACAAGACATAGTCCTAAACCAAACTTCCTACCCTCACGGGCAATCCTTGAAACCCAGTACTTTGACAAAGTATTACCACTACGTGGTACAAGTATATGTGCTTCCTCTAACACAATAAACACTGGTACAGGATAGCCTTCACTACCGTCTGTCCTAACAAACCTTCTTCTCTCATAATATAGTCTCCTAAGGTAATGGTGTACAATAACATCAGCTGTATCTTCATCAACACTACCTAGATCCACAATGTTTAGATAGCCAGGTTTTATAATTTGTACTAGATCACTTCCTATGTCATAACGTAGTATGTGTCCATATCTCTCTTTGAAATCCTCTATACGGTTCTCTACACCACGTTTAGCACTCTCTAAGTCTCCTCCACTCAATCTCTTTACATGTTCCTTTAAGACCTCTATGAAATCTCCTTGCTTGTTAAAACCAGAATCTCTCATCTTATCCTGGAATTCATCAAGTGCTTTTCTCAAAACATACTCTTGCTTCCATGCATTACTTGGTATTCTAAGTAGTTGTATAAACTCTGGTTTATCCATGTAGAGCGGGTTTAGGAATGGCTCTATAATATTAGTCTTTACACCTAGATCAGAGTTTACATACTCACTATGCATGTCAAATATGAGTACTGTGCCGTTTAGTTCACCAACAATCCTTGATACAAGGAGTGCTACAGTATTTGATTTACCAGCACCAGTTACAGCTAGTATAGCTAAGTGTCTCTGCACAATATAGTTTACATTCACATGGTATGCTACATCCGGGTGGCTTGCTAGTACACCAATTCTTATCCATCCGGGTTTCCTGCTAGAGAATATCTTTTCTAATAAACCCTTACCAGCTCTATAGACTATAGAGAATGGTGGTGGAGGAGTCTTTGGAGTCTCTACATAGGGGTTTCCATCAACTAGTGTTGATACATAGCTTAGTAGTCTAGCTGATCCCCTCATATAGGTCCTAGAGTATGTCTCATCATATAGTCTTAGTCTATCAATAGCTTCTGGGTTGTTAAGGCTCTCTGGTGCTAATGGATTACCACTAGATATGTACTCGATCATACCTAGTACGTATCTCTCTCTACCACTATAGCTCTCTCCATAGTCTACTACAACGTATTCTCCAAGCCTTGGTCTAGCATTGTTGTCTTCAACTATGAATAGTACTTGTGTAGGACTAGTCTCTCCTATTACAGAGCCTATCTTCTCACCAGTAAACCTTGTCACTACTCAAGCACCTCTCTACCAGTAGTTTCTAAACTATAACCTAGTATACCAAGTATTCTATCTACATCACTACTCGTTATATGGGAGTCTATATGTGCTGTCTTAAGTGGTAGTGGATAGCCGTTTACTGATACATTGTATAGTAGGCTATAGTATTTCTTAAACACCTCCTTAGGATTCTTATCACACAAGTCTATAACCTCCATCTTTAGAACTGGTTTATTTAAACCAAGTCTTACATACCCATAGTACATACATAGTCTATCATAGTATTCTAGTACATCTCTATACTCTTTAGGTAGGTATAGACTTGGTATAGACTTTACCTTTGTAAGTGTTTTAGATTGGACTTCCGAGAACCCGGGTTCACTAGTTAGTCTCTCAAACAAGGCTATATCTGGGTATTCATGTAGCCCTATGATATCTGTAGAATAGCTTGTCTTAGCAATATATACTAGGCTACAATCACCATTATAGACTCTACTAAGCAGTAGTCCATAACTGTATAGCTTTTCAATATACTCTGCAACAACAACTGCTTGTCCACGCATCTTTTCATCTAGAAAGCTATAGTCTAGTACATTACTACACAATGGGGTGTCAGCAACTAGTTTACTACTAGATACTGTCTCCTGTATACACTCTCTAAGCTCTTCATAGAAGCTAGGTTTAACTCTAAATATAGCATCTGTAATGGTTTCTAAAACAGTCTTTCTCTCCTCAATCTCTCTAAAGCCGGGGTGCCTAGGCCTTGGAGCTATTAGTATAGAAGCTATTGATCCATCCATTAATACTATAGAGTTTCCTCTACAGCTAAGACATGCTACTTTACCCTCTAATATCTCCCTATATAGTGATACACGTTCACTAGCATACATAGGCGGCTTTATCTTATCTAGAAAACCAGTTCTTATACACTCTACTCTACGGTACTTGCTACCTAGTAGCTTATAGCCTATTGATATAGCTGTTACAATACCTAGTACATAGCCTTTAAACTCTAGACAACGACTACCACCATCAACTCCATAGACAGTCTCTGGAGCAGTATCACCTGGCTCACATGGTATCCATTTCTTTCTAACAATGTTTTTTAGACTAGATAACTCACTACTGCTTCTCTCCTCCAGTAACTTCTTAATCCTAGGCATTAGGATACTATAGAAGCTATAATCCATAGCATCACCCCCCAATGGATAGTGCTGATAAGTCGTAGTGGCCAGCTAGTGGTAGTGGAGTACGGAATGTGACATAGCCTAGCCTTAGTGCATGTGACTTCACTATACCAACACGATCACTAGTCTTAACAATGAAGTCACGGTATTCACTAGGTATATCCAATGCATTTATGAGGCTCTTATCCATACGTAGTATAATCTTTGTATTAGTAAGCTGTAGTATGATATCATGTACATCTCTTGGAGAGTGTGTAGAGAATATTATACCAAGGCCACGTGCACGGCCTAGACGTGCTATACGGTCTATCATACTAGATATATGCTCTATATACTCATCCCTCCTACCACCATGTGATGGGAAGAAACGATGGGCTTCATCAACAACTATTATAACTGGTTGTGTCCTAACCCTCCTACGTGCCATAGCCATTTTCCACTCAAATATCTTATTCAGTATACGGAAAGCTGATATAGAGATAGCTTGCTCTGGATCACCGGGGCTATTCTCTTGTAGATACTCTAGATCAAGTACTATTGGGTAGTTTTTAAACAACTCACTATGTTTTTCAAGCAATGCATTAACTGGTGGTTCTTCTAGATACCTTTCTCTACACTCACTACACGGTATCTCTATATCAAAGAATCCAGTGTCTACAAGTGAGCCTATTTGTCTAACAATATTATCTAGTGTTGCACGGTGTATAGCAAACCTATTTATGAGCTCATATATACGGTTCTTCCTTGGATCAAGTACTGGTCCAGTCTCTTTCTTCCTCATAAGCCTAGCTTCTATGATTACATCATAGAATTCACGTAGGCTATTGAATACTACTCCTTCTTCTCTAAGCTTTAACAACATCCTATAGAGTGCATCACGTGCTTGTTGTGTAAAGAATGGGTTTAACTGTATAAACTCACGTGGACTCATAGCTGGGAACCGGAATCCATAGGGTATAATGTATAGCTCTATAGACTCTCTATCACCATCGCTATACTCTATGGTTGCAACAAGTTGTATATACCTTAGCTTCCCACTACTAGTCTCTGTCTCAACAACCTCTATGTTATAATCAAGTACTCTACCACCAGTCTTCTCAATAACACCACGGTATACAGTGTCGAAATAGTCTCTAGCTATGACACGTAGTGCTTTAACCCATGTACTCTCCTCCTTTATAAGGCGGTCTATGATATACTGTGTAATAGGAAGGATAAGCACTAGTCCACTCGGGTATCTAATATGTTTTGATGCTTCATTAACTAGTTTCTCCTCTAAAACCCAGTCAATACCTGGGGAAGCCTCCCATATAGGCCTAAGTGGTAGGTGTACATAGTCTTTATTTGGGTCAATGATGACTATAGATGGTCTATCACCACTATAGTTGTACTGGCTATACATAGCTGTTATAAGGTTCTTCAGTAGTGTAGTCTTACCACTACCAGTTGTACCAAGTACTAGTACGTGCTGGTAGAAAGTCTTTAACGGTATATAGAGTGGTGTCGGGTTATTGAATAACAGTCTTTCACCAACAGTTACATACCCAATAAACACTCCATTGGTCGGTAGACCAAGTAGGTACTGTATAGTATC
>CAYXOO010000048.1:0-12315 GCA_964466845.1 uncultured Desulfurococcaceae archaeon | reverse complement strand
ATATAGTAGGGGTTTAGTTAGTGAAACTATTAAGGAGGAGTAGATGGGGGATTGGTGTAAGTCTTGGCTAGAGAGATTGACATGGTTTATCTTGATTACATGGATATTACTGATGCATACCTAGGTGATTTGATAGAACATCTTGTTACTAGACACTATAGTGACTATATAGACTTAGCTGAAGAATATGGTGAGATACTAGAGTTTATTAGTAGAGAACTAGTTAGGAGTCTATGTAGGAATGGAAAGCCTTCTCCAAGTATGTATGAGAGCCGTCTTAAAAAGCTATTGTATAGTAGTAGGAGATACATTGTATCCAATGTTGTTAGCTACTTACTGAGTAGGTATCTTGAATACAGGGAGATGGGGTGAACAAGGGTATTCCAAGGAAGAAGGGTAGACGTAAGAAGAAGTCTAAGACTATTGACTTAAAAGCTCTTGCACAACAATATAGAGATGGTATAATAGAAGCTCTTGGTATAGACTATCTCGGTTTAAAGCCTAGTCTAATGGATGAGATCGTTAGAGATATACTAGATGCTGTGATAACATCTACGTCCTACAAGCCATCACTAGATACTATTGTTAAGAGGATTAATAGGTATAGGAGGAGACTATACAAGATAGTAGCTGCTAAGATACTAGAGGATACCAGTAGGCTTAGTGAGCAACAAGTAGAGTTTATAATAGCTTATGGAGAAGAAGTTGCTGCACAATATGTATCCGAGCTCTACAGGGCTATAAAGAGTATTGGACGTGAAGACCTAGTTGATGCACTAAGGTATATATGGGAGAAATACGGTCGGCCAACACCAGTCTCTTGCCCAAAATGTGGTTTTAGAGCAGTTATGCCTGATCTATCTTGTCTTGTATGTGGCTATGTTGTTACAGAGGATTATGTTAGAGAAGCTATTGGTTTTAATGAGAAGTTTGAATTGTTTCTTAAGAACTCTAGTGTAGCTGTTCTACAGCAAGTCCTTGATCTAGGGTTTGTTGTTGTAAGTGATGTTGATATACGTAGTCCACGTGAGAAGATAGATACTTTTATCCGATACTACTACCCAGTATATCTTAAGCCAAACGAGCTATCAGCTATACTGGAGGAGATAAGCTCTAGGAAGATAAAGGTCTAGTAGTGGGTGTGTTGTCTTGGAGCCTAGCTTAGAAGCTATAGAGGTGCTTGAAAAACGTGTTAAGAGGCTAATGTATCTAGCTGGTATAGGCTTCTACCAAAGCCTAGGCTCAAACAATACTTATAGCACTCTATTCCTAAGATTACTGATAGAATCATATAAGGCTCTCCAGAACATATATGATCTAAAGAAGGGTGTATCCGGGGTTGATAGAGGTTAGGAGTAGAGAGGAGATTGATAGAGCTATAGCTAGTAATAGAGTAGTGATTATAGAGTATTATGATAAGGAGTCACGTATTGGTAGAGAATTCTCTAGAGCTGTAAAGTATCTAGAGAAACACATAGACCCATCCATCCTAATACTACGTGTATCAGCTAGGGAACACCCAGAACTACTAGATGGTGTTAAAGAATTACCACTACTACGTGTATACCTTGATGGAAAACTAGTATTTGAACAACAAGGAGGCTTTGGAAAAACCGATCTAGACCTCATGGTTCTTAGAAGGAGTATACGTAGTGTACTTAGAAGCTTTAACGTTGCATTCAAGATATAGTGTTCAACCAGTTATGTACTCAAAACCTCTTATCGAGGAATATAGTAGTTCACATGTCTTCCTCCACAGCAGTAGTGTAAACTCTAGTGTATTAGTAAATAGCTTATCAGATACTATTGAGTCTCTAACAGGCTCTCTCAATAACCCCTTCATATATGCATACGCTACAATATCATGCAGTCCTATATGGTATGCTGGATAGGTATAGAGGGCTCCATTGTATCTAAAGACAAGCTTTGTAATCCATAGCTTACCCGGGTCTATAGCTGTTAGTATAATCTGTATTGCTAGTAAATGGTTTCTAGTAAGAGGGAGTAAGGCTAGATCATACTCTCTAACCCTACTAGCTGTATCCCCTATAAGCTCCACAATGTGTCTTACTACATCGTCTACTTCTCTACAACAACTATACGTTATAGCTTCTAGACCATAGCCTCTACTAGCTATATAGTCTAGAACATGATCTGGTGTGTAGAGCGTTATTGACCCACTATATCTCTTCTCAATCTTATAGAGTATATCAAGTAGTGCTATAGACTCTAGTATGAATCCACAAGGGATTATGTAGAGTATCCTAGGCTTAGGCTTGAACACGTTTGATTGAGACATAGTCTTCTTTATCCTCTTATATAGGAATCTCTCTAGACACCGACCACACAATCTATGGCCAGATGCTTGTTGGTAGTAGAATGCTTCTCTCCTACCACATATACTACATTTAACCATGTCTCCACTCATCTCTTGATTCTCTACTGATACTTAGACATACTTGTTACTAGTACGACTAATATTGCTAGGGCTATAGCATTAACTATTATTACTGGTGCTAGAAATCCATAGATAGGGCTACACACTGGGTTTCCATAGCTATATCCACTCCATACAGCTATGTCTAAAGCCTTTGTAATTAATGATGTAATTATTGTTAAGATAAATAGTTTAACAAGTTGTCTAGAAACCCTATCGTTTAAATATCTTGTATAACTCTTAATACCTATAGCTAAGACTATCATAGAGAATGGTGCTAATAAGGCTTTCCAAGCTAGTTCTGTACAACATAAGCCTTGGTATATACTGTCTGGATTCCTAGTTAGTTCACCAATAACACTCAATATACTAAATAGTGTGTTAAAGAATAGTATGTAGAAACCAATTTGTTTAACAAAACAGTCTTGTCTATAGACTAGGACAATCAGACCTATAATGGAGAGTATGAGTGTGGTTAAAGGCCCAGCAGCAAGTATAGGCCATAGAGGCCCTTTTACTCCCTCAATAAACCATTTATCAAAACCCATGAGTATAGAGCTGTTAAGACTCATAGCTACTATCCAATGCCCTATCTCATGGAGCTGGCTTGAAATATAGCCTATGAGCATGTATAATAGGAGGTACTTATAGTCTCTTACTGCTATGCATCCATGATTATCCATTGATACTCTATACCTCTATCTTATCAAATCTATCTTCTTTAAACAACCTCTTAGACAGCTCTAGGGCTTCTCTAATATTTTCTTCACTAACCTCCTCTTCTAGTATGCCTAGAACCTCCATTACAAATGGGTTAGCACTACCTGGTCCTTCTATTATTTTGTCTCTAAGCTTCATGGCTATCTCTTTTAGTTCATCAGCGTTGATCAGCCCGGCTATGTGTTCGTGTATTAGGTTCTCTATAGCTACAAGTAGGTATCTATTCCCCATGTACAAGTCTAGTTTATCATCTACATACATGCTATATACACGTACTATCTTATCTACAACTTCTTCTACTCTACTCATAGCTCTAGCCACCCTCTATAGTCTCGTATAGGAACAGACTAGGTATTATAAGCTCTATCCACTTCTAAGAGGGATAAGCTTATATAGAACCAGTTGTGTCAAAAACGATAACAGAGAGTGTTATGTATAGAAAAGGGCTCTCGGGGTGGATTATATGGCTCTCTATGGAGTACCTGTATTGATACTAAAAGAGGGTACACAGAGAACAACTGGTAGAGACGCTCTTAGATCAAACATTATGGCTGCACGTGCACTAGCCGAGGTACTAAAGTCTAGTCTAGGACCACGTGGTCTAGACAAGATGCTTGTAGACAGCTTTGGTGATATAACAGTAACTAATGATGGAGCAACTATTGTCAAAGAGATGGAGGTTCAACACCCAGCTGCTAAGTTGCTTGTAGAAGTCGCTAAGGCCCAGGATGCAGAAGTTGGTGATGGTACTACAACAGCTGTTGTACTAGCTGGTACTCTCTTGGAGAAGGCTGAAGAGCTGCTAGACCAAAACATACATCCAACACTGATTATTGAGGGCTATGTAAAGGCTATGAAGAAAGCTATAGATGTACTTGATGAGATAGCTGAGAAGATTGATCCAGAGGATCGTGGTACACTAAAGAAGCTTGTACACACAGCTATAGCAAGCAAGTTTGTAGGTAGTGGTGCTATCAAAGAGAAACTAGCTGATCTAGCAATCGATGCAGTACTAACAGTTGCTGAAAAGAAACCAGATGGTACATACAGGGTAAGACTAGACAATGTTAAGATCGAGAAGAAGAAGGGAGGAAGCATACTAGACACCCAATTAGTCTACGGTATAGTGCTTGACAAAGAGGTTGTACACCCTGGTATGCCACGTCGTGTAGAAAAGGCTAAGATAGCATTGCTTGACTGCCCATTAGAGGTTGAAAAGCCGGAGATTACCGCTAAGATAAACATTACAAGCCCAGACCTGATCAAGGCCTTCCTAGACGAGGAGGCTAAGATTCTTAAGGATATGGTTGAGAAGATTGCTGAGACTGGTGCTAATGTTGTTATTTGTCAGAAGGGTATTGATGAGGTTGCTCAGCATTTCCTTGCTAAGAAGGGTGTACTAGCAGTAAGAAGAGTAAAGAGATCAGACATGGAGAAACTAGAAAGAGCAACAGGAGGTAGAATAGTATCTAGTGTAAGAGACCTTACACCAGATGATCTAGGCTATGCAGAGCTTGTTGAAGAGAGACGTGTTGGTAATGATAAGATGGTGTTTATAGAGGGATGCAAGAACCCCAAGGCTGTAACAATACTTGTACGTGGAGCTAACGATATGGTTCTTGATGAGGTTGAGAGGAGTACTAATGATGCACTACACGTGCTAAGGAATGTACTACGTGAGCCAAAGATTATAGCTGGTGGTGGTGCTCCAGAGATTGAGATAGCCTTGAGGCTTAGAGAGTATGCTGAGAAAGTTGGTGGTAAGGAACAACTAGCTATAGAGAAGTTTGCTGAAGCACTAGAAGAGATACCTATGATACTAGCTGAAACAGCTGGTCTTGACGCACTAGACTCACTAATGAAGCTTAGACAACTACACTCTGAGGGTAAGAAGCATGCTGGTGTAGACGTACTTGGAGGCAGGATCGCAGAGGATATGAGAGAAATCAATGTTATAGAGCCAGTTATCGTTAAGAAACAGATCATTAAGAGTGCTACAGAAGCAGCTACCACCATACTAAAGATAGACGATATAATAGCTGCTAGCCCACTTAAGAAGGAGAAGGAGAAGAAGGGAGAAGAGACTGGTCCAGGTAAGTTCAGGTTTGACTAGATTATAAATAGATAGTTTTTTATATCCAAGAGTATATCTCCCTCTATTGTATATACCTAATGTGTTTCTAGAGGATCGCATAGGGGTCAAATGGTTTGGGGGATAGAGGAGAAGTACTAATAGGCCCACCCAGGCTTACACGGTATGAGATTGCACGTATAATAGGTGCTCGTGCACTACAGTTATCACTAGGTGCTCCACCACTAGTTGATGTAGCTAAGGCTCCAGCGAAAGACCCTATAGCTATAGCTCTACTAGAACTATATGAGGGTGTACTACCTATAACAATACGTAGGATGAAGCCAGATGGCTCAAGCCAGCTCATCCCGGTCTATAAGCTACTCTCAGGAGCTAGAGAGTTTATACGAAGAACTCTCGAAAGCTGGAAACTCTATTAGAAGCTATAGTTCTTTCATGATAAGGGATCGTGTTATACACGAGTTTGTGTTAGAGAAGATACTTAGTGAAGAAGAGTTCTATAGGATATACAGGCTAGTTATTGATAAAGGCTATATAGCTGTCCATTACCTTAGGGATGGTGAACCTATTCTAAGACTTATAGCTTTGAGGAGAAAGGGTAGGCTATGGCTTAGACTATTACTTACAGTAATAACTGTATTCACTGTATCATTGACTGGTTATGGGCTTACAATACAGTTCTACAGCTTTTTCGGAGAACCAAGTGTATATGATACAGTATTATGGACTATACTCTATGTGGTATATTTTTTAGGAACACTTGCTCTCCACGAACTAGGGCATTTATTCATAGCACGTAGATACTATGTACCAGCTTCTGGACCATACTTTATACCAGCACCACCTATACAAGTAGGCTTCATAGGCACTCTTGGAGCAATAATATCTCTAGAAGGACTACCTCCCAATAAGAAGTCTCTAGCACTACTAGGTATAACTGGGCCCCTATTTGGTTTCCTAGCAGCTACACTAGTCTGTATAATAGGGCTATGGTTGTCGCCAACAATTAGTGTTGAGAAGGCTAGAGAGCTTCTAGAGTCTGGAGAGCTTAGCGAGGTTCCATTTATACCATTAATGTTCCTATTGCTGATGAGTCTAAAACAATCTAGTGGAGTACTAGTTATACATCCAATAGCGTTCTCTGCATACATAGTCTATATAGTAACGTTCCTAAACCTAATGCCCATCGGGCAACTAGATGGAGGACACGTTGTTAGGACTTTCACAGACCCGTATACACATAGTATCATAGGTAATATAGTTATAGCATTAATAGCACTAGCTGGGCTAGTCACTATACTAATGGGCTATAACGGCTCATTCTATATAATGCTCTCGATAATACTGTTTATATTCAAGATGATATTTGGCTCTAGGAAACACCCGGGGCCAGCATATGCTCTATCAAAGACTGATAAGACATGCTACCTTGTGCTAGCACTATATATACTACTAGTAATACTGTGTGCACCAGTCCCTCTAGTCTAAAGGTGTTTGTATGAAGAAGTACCATAGGGTTTCAAGAGCTATTACAGAATACCTTAGCCTAAGAAGAGACTATATGGGTAAAGCTAGATCTAGAGGGGTGGTTCAATCAACTACTCGTGAGACTAGTATATGGAGTCTACGTGGTAAGGTGCTTGTCATAGCTGAGAAGCCTAAGGCTGCTAAACAAATAGCTAATGCTTTATCAGTTAAGGCTAGAGCTAGAGTCTATAGAGAATACGGTATACCATACTATTTAATACCAGTTAATGGGTTGAAGATATATGTTGCATCATCAGCTGGCCACTTGTTTGGACTAGATACTAGTGTTAGAGAATACCCTGTATTCACCTATGAGTGGAAACCACTATACATGGTTGAGAAGAAAGCTGGTCATACAAAGAAGTTCTTAATGCTACTAGAGAAGCTGTGTAGGATTGTAGATGTATACGTTAACGCATGTGACTACGATATAGAGGGTTCTGTCATAGGCTATCTCATTATAGAGAGATACGGTGATCCAAGGCGTAGCTATAGGGCCAAATTCTCTAGCCTAACAACTAGTGAGTTAAGGAAAGCATTCGAGAGACTATCTAGTCTAGACTGGAACATGGTAGAAGCAGGTCTTTGTAGACACGAGCTTGACTGGATATGGGGTATTAATGTCAGTAGAGCACTTATGGATGCAGTAAAAACTGTATCTAGTAGAAGAGTAATACTTAGTGCAGGACGTGTACAGACTCCTACATTGAAGCACGTTGTAGACAACATGGTTTCTAGAAACCTATTCATACCAGTCCCAGAATATACTGTTTCTGTGTCAATAGAGGTTGATGGAGTGAAGTATACATTAGAGTATCACGGGGATAAGCTGGAGACTAGGAGAGAAGCTGAAGAAATAGCTTCTATACTTAAGAAGACTAGGTGGCTTAGAGTAGCTAGTTATAGGGAGGAGAAAGTATCCTATAGACCACCACCTCCATTCAACCTCGGTGATCTACAGGAGGAAGCTGCTAGGATATACGGGTTTAGCCCATACAAGACACAGAGTATTGCTGAACAACTATACCTTAATGCATACATTAGCTATCCAAGGACTAATAGCCAGAAACTACCGAGAGACCTAGACTACAGGTCTATACTAGACAAGATAGCTGGTATAACACAGTATAACAGCCTTGTAAGGATGCTTTATAGAGAGACAAAGGGTATGCTTAAACCAGTTGAAGGCTCAAAGACTGATCCAGCACACCCAGCTATATATCCAACCGGTGTGAAACCATCTGGTCTTAAGAGTTATGAACAGAAGATCTATGATCTGATTGTAAGGAGGTTCTTAGCAGTATTTGCTCCACCACTACAGCTGTCTAGAACACATATTGTATTCAAACCAGTAAAGAGTGTTTATGGGAAGAAGATAGAGTATGTATTGAATGGACAGAAGATAGTCTATGATGGTTGGTTGAAGTATTATCCATTCTACGAGTTTAAAGAGACACCAGTACCTAGGCTTAGAGAGGGTGATCTGGTGAGGATAGCTAGTGTTAGAGTTGTTAGACACTATACTAAGCCTCCAGAGAATCTATCCCGTATAAAGATACTTCGGTGGATGGAGAACGTTAATATAGGTACTGAAGCTACACGTGCAAGGATTATAGAAGTCTTGTTTAGGAGAGGTTATCTAGAATCTAGTGGTGGTAAGACAATAGCTACTGATCTAGGGCTAGCTGTTATAGAGGTTTTAGACGAGTTCTTTAAGGAGTTAACACAAGTTGATTTAACAAGACGTTTTGAAGAGTATATGGAGTTGATTAGAGAGGGTAGATTGTCTAGAGAAAAAGTAGTAATGGAGGCACGTGAGACACTATCTAGGCTACTAGATAAGTTTAGGGTCTATAGAGAGGATATCGGGTATAAGCTATCATGGAGACTAGGGCTATTGGCTCCTAGTAGAAAGTGTAGACTATGTAATAGGGAAGTGTATAAGGATGAACTCTGTAGATACCACTACATGGCCTATGAGAGGCTTAGAGAAGCCTATAAGATATGGAGTGTTAGAGAAGGAGTCTCATGGAGAGAGTACTTGTCTAGCCTAAAAAGGCTTAAATCAACTGGTAAGTGGGTTAGAGAATTAATTGATATAGTAGATCATCTACGGTGTATCCAGAGTGATAAATAGCCTAGATAAGGGATCTTAAGTACTACTCCATCACTTACTTCTAAAACCTTCCCCTCCACCCGATCATAGGGTATCTTATATGGATCTGGAGCTTTATTGTTATCACCTTTCGTGATATAGTAGTATTCACCATTTATCTTCACAACCTTTATTACACGATGTATTATTAGTTCACCGCTATATGATTTATAGATGATTATATCTCCGGTGTGTATATCCTCTGGTGGAGCCTTATACGATATAACAAGGTCTCCTTCACGTAGTGTTGGACACATACTATAGCCGTCTACAACAGCAAGTGGTACACTACTACCTGTTACAACTGATAGTATTTGTCTAGAGAATAAAGCAAGTAATAGTACTGCTATAAACACTGATGCCTCTACTGTCTTCCTAAACTTAGTTCTCCTTATCCGTTCTCTAATAGCCTTTAGTCTACTCTTCAAACTCTTCATCTAGATCACTTAAATCAAGCTCTATTATCTTTGGAGGCCTCTTCTCCTCTTCTTCAATCTCTTTATCGCCTACTTGTATGCTCGATCCACCAACTTTTATCTTACTATACACACCTCTCCACTTATACCCACACTCTGGGCATACAAAGCTGCCCATAACAGTTATTGTTATCCTTCCTTTCTTATCCGGGAATGGAGCTACTAGTTGCCATGTCTTTACTGGCTCGTTTACTACAGCTCCGCATTTTGGGCATTTAATCTCTCTTCTCCTAGGCATAACCTATTACCTACCCGTGCTTGTTCTACAACCATAGAATTCTCTGTGGATGTATATAAGGGTTGGTTTCATATCCTCTAAGTTGTTATTATGTGTGTTGATACTAGTATTGTTGTTGCTATAGTGTATGTCTCTACTAGTGCTAGGTGTTGATTTAGTGATAGATTCTTTAGTTGTAGTGTTAGCGTTACTGCTAGGTATGCTAGTGCTATTGCTTCTAATAGCTGGTCCTCTAGTCTATAGCCTACTATAGCAGTTGTTGTTGCTAGCATTAGGTGTATGAATATATTGTATAGTCTCCAACCCTGTATCTTGCTATATGTATATCTAAGGTATAGTGGGTATGTTATAGCATAGGCTATTAGTAGTGGGGGTAAGGCTATTAAGTCTACGACTCCCTTATCTATCACAAGACAACACCATGTGTGGTGGCCTAGAGTGTATGTACTAACTAGTATCTATGAAGAAGTCTTCCGTATTAAAAGGGTATATGGTAGACAAGTACTTGATTCACGTGGTAATCCTACTGTGCAGGTAACTGTTGTTACTGAAGGCGGTGGTGTTGGTGTAGCCTATGCTCCATCTGGTGCATCAACTGGTAAGTATGAAGCATTAGAGTTAAGGGATGGTGGTAGAGAGTATCATGGTAAAGGTGTTTCTAAAGCAGTATATAACGTGAACAACGTTATAGCTCCTGCACTTAAGGGCTTGGATTCTAGGATGCAGAGGAGTATTGATGAGAAGCTTAAGAAGCTTGATGGTACACCTAATAAGAGCCGTCTTGGAGGAAACGCTGTTGTTGCAACAAGTATTGCTGTTGCTAAAGCAGCTGCATCAACTAGTGATCAGCCGTTGTATAGGTATCTAGGTGGTTATCGTGCACACACACTACCCGTCCCAATGCTTAATATAATTAATGGTGGTGTACATGCTGGTAATAAGCTTGATTTCCAAGAGTTTATGATTGTACCTGGTGGTTTCGATAGCTTTTCTGAAGCATTACGTGCAGCTGTTGAGGTATACCATGAGCTTAGGAGTGTTCTTAAGGAGAAGTATGGTGCACAAGCTATTAATGTTGGTGATGAGGGTGGTTTTGCACCACCTATTGAGAGAGTTAGAGAGGCTCTTGACTTGCTTGTTGAAGCTATTAGTCGTGCAGGCTATAGTGTTGGTGGAGACATAGCTATTGCTCTAGATGTTGCATCCTCCCAGCTATACGATGTTGAGAAGAAGGTTTATCGTGTCGAGGGGCTAGAGTATACTAGTGATAAACTGCTTGAGCTATACAAGAGCCTTGTTGATGAATACCCTATCGTTAGTATTGAGGATCCGTTTTATGAGGAAGACTATGAGATGTTTAAGGCTATAACCAGGGAGCTTGGCTCACGTGTACTAATTGTTGGTGACGACTTATTCGTTACCAATCCAGAGAGGCTTAGGAAGGGGATAGAGATGGGTGCAGCTAATGCTGTACTTGTTAAAGTAAACCAAGTTGGTACGTTATCTGAGACCATAGATGTTATAGAGGCTGCTCACTGGAGTGGCTATAGAGCAGTTATTAGCCACCGTAGTGGTGAGACCGAGGATGCATTTATTGCTGATCTAGCTGTTGCTTTTGAGACAGGGCTTATAAAGACTGGTGCTCCAGCTCGTGGAGAACGTACTGCTAAATATAATAGGCTACTGGCTATAGAGGATGAACTAGAGAAGCCTTATTATCCAGGGTTTAAAGTATTCCCACGTACTCCCAGCTAATGTTTCTCTAAAAACAATGAAGAGGTTAGGTTTTTGCTCAACCGGTCTCTTCTATGGTAGTATTATACCAGCTATTATTAGCCCAACAGCAAATACTACTACGAACTTTAGGAATTCACTAACGCTCATCTTTGGTAACTGCTTCACAATGTTTATTAGAAACCATAGTAGGAAGCCTATTCCAAGCACTAGTAATAACGTTATACCAGCAAGCACTAGCACAGTCCCAACACCACTAACACCACTAAACAACCCAGCAATAGCACCAAAAGCCTCACCAAGAGACCCAAGGCCCATACCCTATACACCCCACAATACACTTTGCTCCTAGACAAAAACTAGCATGGAGAAGACTAGATAAAACCCCAGACACAATAATACATAAACACAGAGAGATGATGAGGGTTGAAAGCGTAGACCCCGAGAGGGATGATAGACACCAGGCTTCTGAAACCCACTCACATAGAAACAGAAAAACAGGTATATCCAATGGTGAAAAACACTCTATTCCCTCTCCATCACTGAATTAACTATAAATCATCGATCAAACAGATCGATCACTGAAGAAAACATTGTTCACCATAGGATAACACACCAAATCAAACCACCATAGAAACACAGTAGACAAAGAGAGTATTAGACATCAGAAGAAACCACAGTAGACAATAGTAGACAATAACAAAACACTCACACTAAAAGCCTATCAATACACAATCTATCCCCATATGGAATAATCCATCATTACAGATCGATCAGGAAACGATATTCTACATCGTCGATCGCTTGTTATGCGTACTGATATTTTGTATCTAAGGTTTAGACTTTAAGTGAATTGAATAACTGACAGATCCCTTTAGAGGCTATATAAGTACATCGTCGATCGCTAGATACTTGATCTCCGGGACTCCCATGTGA
>CAYXOO010000047.1:0-12392 GCA_964466845.1 uncultured Desulfurococcaceae archaeon | reverse complement strand
GCGTCTTGTATTTCGATGTATTGTTGTGTTGATGTTGTTGTTGAGAATATTAGGAATTGGCGTAGTACGAAGACGCCGGCGATTACTGCGATGGCGATTAGGATTAGAGTTGCAATCACAGGGCTCAAGGCCTTCATAGAACACACCTCCTAGTGTCTACACATATGTTTCTACGGTTCTAAAATAAATGTTTTATTCTGCTTGCTGAATGTACGGTGAATTAAATATCTAATAACAGTTTATTAGAGAAAATACATTTTTAACACTACTTGTCAGTGGTAATATATGTTAGTCTATGGGTTAATTATTGTGGAAAAAGTATAATCTGTTAATTAGTAGACAATGGATTATGGTCTATGAGCTAGCTATAGTGGTGGTATCGGCTTCAATTAATAGTATGCTAAGTATGCTATAGGAGGCCTGTATGTAGATGTACGCAATATAGCTTTAGTATAAACGTGGGGTTCTAGATCACGTTTTAAAGAGGTATCTATTAAACCTAGTTAGTTCCCAGACCCTATATGATCTTTGTGATAGCTAGTATACTCTTATTCTTCTTCCCGTTAACTCCGTTTTTCTCTATCTCAGCAATATATGTTGTCAACGCAGTCCTTATTATATCACTTCTTGTTTCACCAAGCATTTTTGCTAACAAGTCTATCTTCTCAATAAGATCTTCTTCTGCCTTAAAGGTTATAATCCTCATAGGCATCTACTATACACCCGTATTACCCCTCTTCTATATCCTATATAGAGGGCTCTTGTAGGATAACTCTTTCTGTACAAAGTATTACTAGAGGCTCCTCCATAGAGTTGTACATATTAGTCGCTAGACTTTTATAATAGCATGTGTATACTCTTTCATAGGAGAATCTATATGCCAACCGTACATCTATCACTACCAGAGAAAGTGTATAGGGAGTTAAAGCGTTATGCAGACTATATGGGTGTACAAATAACTGATCTTATAAAGTTTATGATAAACAATGGATTAGATGTATTGAGGCAGAAGTATGGGGTTAAAGAAGATTATGAGAATACATTGAAACTAGTCATAGAGAGTATTGAGAAGCTAGAGAGGAGACTCGCATTAATAGAGCTAAGGATTAAGGAACAAGAACTAAGATTCCAAGAGTATATGGAGAACATTGAGTCTAGAATAAACGATCTAGAGCTGTCTATACAAGAGGTAAACGAGCCACTCGTAGAGCCAGAACTAGTAAAGACCCGGAGGAGACAAAGAATATAATAGAGATTGGATACAAGAGAAATGAGTAGCAGACCCCAGTTGCCCGTGAGACACTCCCGTGTAATCGGGAGGTATGTGTGAACACGGGACGGGTCTGCTCCCGGCATACATACACTCTCTCATAACACACCCTCACTATTATAGACTGCTTGGTAGAAGGAAGTAGAGGCTAGGTTCTTTTAAAGCTTATAAAAATACTAGTGATTTGAGGGGTCTAGGGACTACTTCTTCTTAGATGGTATGATGTTCCTTTTTGTATCAGGCTCTACATCTCCTAGCTCATAGTATACCTTGTACTCGTCTTCACCAAGATCTGTGAGTCTCTTGATACGTACATAGGTTACTATTAGCTCGTCTGGTATATTGTCTAGTCTTCCAAAGAAGTATCTATAGCCTTGTTGTTCAAGCCAGTGGAGGAAGTCTTCTTCTAGACCAGCTTGTACTATGAGTTTGATAAGTTCTTGTTTCTCAGATGGAGAGAGGGTTTCCAAGGCTTATCCACCAAGGCTTAGGAGCTAGAATAGCCTCCACCTAGTAGATACATGTGTGTATCGTGGTTTAAAGTCTTTTCCACGTAGTAAAAGCTTCTTCTTAGAAGAGGGAGAGGCTAGTATATACGGTATCTAAGAATACCTACTATACCACCAAACGTCTTCTTAATCCATGCACCCTCTGGTATATCATCACTAAGTAGTACTGGTTTAGCACCACGTTTCCTTGCATACTCAGCCCACTCATGTGCATCCTCTCTATCCTCATCAATAATCAGTGTCTTAACAGCACCTATTTCAAGTGCTTGTTTAACCTCTTGTTCACCATAAACAACCAATCCATCGTCCTTAGCAAGATGTAGTTTAAACTCTTCAACAGCCTTTAATGCATCAACATACATCTGCTCCTTAAGTATATCACCAGCCTTAAGAACCATTTCACGAAGACCAGCTTCACCCTGGTAAGCAACATCAACTAGTCTAGGCAACACTAGCTTCTTAAGCCTATAGTCTAGATAGTCTCCCTCTAGGAAATCATACTTAGCATAAGCTGGTCCACCAAGCAGTATAGCCTTTAACTTACCCTGTTGTATAAGTGGCTCAAAATACTTCTTAGCATGCTCTCCAACACGTTTATAGAACTCATGTACAAGCTGTTCTATAATCCTATCAAAACGTCTCTGACTCTGACCACCACGATGGTGCTTACCAGGTATATAGGCTTCAAGCTCCTCAAGTACCTCAAGCCGGCTACCCTTAAGCAATCCTATAGTAGCAGCATCCCTCTCAACAATGATCAATCCAACAAGATTGCTCTCAACAACCATATCCTCTAGAAACTCTGTATGGAAATACTTGTCTGTACGGTAGAAGAAGACTGGTACCTTCTCTGGTGGAGCAAACATCAGGCAGATGAAATCACCAGTATCCATATCCTCTCCACAAAACAATGCAAGACCAGTATCTGGTGTCTTAGGTATACGGCTAAGACGCTCCATAGCAGCTGTTAGTGCTCTCTGTACAGTACTCCTTGTCTTCTTCAACTTAATGTTGTCAGTTATAGCGTATTCCTGCCTCAATAGACTAAGTACATCACTTATAGGCCTACCAGGCGGTATATAGAGTGTGAGTAGTACAGTAGCTGGTGCTTTCCACTTCTTCAGCTCATTAATAATACTCTTAAGCTGTAGACGATCAACCTTAAGCCTCTTAAGCTGTTCCTCACTATAGCTAAAAACCCATCCCTCATCCCTCTCTATAGACTCTCTAACACGAATCTCTAATACATAGACAACCAGACTTATATATCCAGCGTCTTGGATAATTGTGGGCTAGGGGAAGTAGAGACTGTGGCACGTATCATAAGGACCAGCTATGCTGTTATAGACAAGAGCGTTGTAGATGAAGCCATAGGAACCATTAGAAGATGCGGGTTAGTGGTTGCTGCAACTGATACATTATACGGTATACTAGCCGATCCATATAGGGACGAGTGTGTTGATAGAATATACAGTGTTAAAAAAAGAACTGGTAAGCCGATACCATTACTAGCTGATAGTATAGACTCTATAATAGAACACGTGGATATAGATGAAAAGGTAGAGAGACTACTAGAAGCTCTATGGCCTGGCCCAGTAACTGTTGTCCTAGAGATTAGGAGAGACTCTAGTATATCTGAGAAAGTACATCTAGGAAGCTATAAGGTAGGGTTCCGCATACCAGCATCACCACTTGTTAGAGAAATAGCACGTGGTATAGGAGGACTGGTTACAGGTACTAGTGCTAACATTAGTGGACTAGAGCCAGCTAGGTCTCTAGGAGAGGCGTACAGGCAGCTAGGAGGGTCTATAGACTTATACATAGACTCTGGGTTAGCACCACTAGGAATAGGTTCTACAGTAATCAATCTAGTTGATGGCTATAGCGTCTTACGTGATGGGGCAGTGTCTAGGGATACAGTAGACAAGTATTACAGGAGGTTTATAGTGTAATGGATGTAGGGGTATCTTTATCTAGAAGAGCTGTAGCTGTAACGCTTACTGTTGTAGTAGCCGTCCTTATAGCATATACTATGTACTTCAACTTAAACCCATCTATACTCCTAGAACTAGACCCACTAACCATAGCTATAGCAGTAGCAACAACCACTCTATCAATAGTATCAACTGGTATACGTCTAGGGAAGATACATGCAATAGCGTATAGTAGAAGCCTTAGTGTAAAAGACTACTATTCAGCTAGAGTACTAGGCAACCTAGTGGCATTGTTAACGCCTTCTTCAGGAGGCGGTGAACCAGCTAGAGCATATTATCTACACTTAAAGACAGGTGATGGATTAGCAGGATTATTTGCTGTAGCGGTATATGAGGTATACGTAGACGTTATAGTAACTAATGTACTAGCTATAATGTTCTCACTATACTTCCTACCACTCTCAATACCAGTACTACTGGTATCACTAGGAACAATTGCTATATGGACACTACTAGTCCTTGGTTTATGCAGAGAGGGTTTATTCAATAGAATAGTAGTGTCATTTGTAGAGAGACTACCTCCACAAATAGCTAGTGGATACGACGAGTTTATACGTGTATTCAAGAAGCTTGTTTCGAAAACCCTATCTATAGACTTTATACCAATAACACTGTATACCATAGCAGCCTACATGTTCAATGCACTAACAATATACTTTATATCAAAACCTCTTGTAGGCGGTGTTCCCTTGCTAAACGCTCTTACTGGATATGTTTTCTCATTAGCATTAGGTGGACTCCCCTCTCCAGGTGGTGCTGGTACTGTAGAGTATGGTTTATCGATATCGCTTGACCCAAGAGTGGTACTAGCTACTAGGGTATTTATGTTTGTATACATGGTTGTTGCTGGTTCACTAGTGCTCCTCAGCCTTAAGAAGAGTCGTTGATAACACATATATTTAGTATCTATGACTACATAAGATATATACGTATATACACCTATACGCAACAGAGTATACTGGATCTATCCGATAGATAAATAGTGTATCTAATACAAATAGTATAGTGTGAGGCGTAGTTAATGGAGAAAAACAGTATTGTAATGATGAGTGTAGGCGGGTTTGAAGTAGTTATTCCATCTAAGCCTTGTCTAGAGCTCGATCCCTCCACCCTCATGGCTGATAAATGGGAGCTTATACTAATCCCTAATAGACTCATAACATTCACACACTTGTTCAAAACAATAGTTGAACAGTGTGGCGGAGGCTATTGGTTTACACGTGTAAGATTTTATGAGCAGTGGGAAAAGCCTATAGACATGGTTCTAAAGATACATGATCCAAAGACTATCATTATACTGAATAGTAATCCAGAACCCTACCGTCTAGCATACCGTATAGCAGGTAATCCAAGGTATAGTAGTATGGCTGTATTTGCTGCAAAGATACATGGTGAACTCTATATCTCTAACTGGGTAATAGAGCTTGCACGTATAGCCCATAAACTCTACCTAGAGGTCTCACCAGTAGTCTTTACTAGAGGTCTTGGTAGATTAGCTGGCATAAGAGTCTCACGTGAACCTATGAGCAATAGTGTCGCAATAGATATATGTATTGATAAAGAATTTGTAGCTCCACAGAAAATCGTTGAACACGGTATACAAGTTGGTGTTATGAGTATAAAGAACTGTCTAGGGCTATAGAGTCACCGGGTTTAAAACCATAGCTTCTCCCTATCTATCCTAATAGGGTGTATCCTGTATGGCTAGAAGAGTGGTTCTCCTAACACCATACAACGAGTTTGGTGTAATGGTTGAAGACATAGTCTCTTTCGCTATAGAGATTGCTTGTAAGAGATACGGGCTAGAGATAGACTACAACGTGATCTATAGGCCATGTAGTAGTAGGTCATGGACACTAGCTATTGATGATGCCGAGGTTTCTTCAAACCAGCTACCCAGTCTACCAGATATAGTCGATCTAATAACAATGGCTAGTATACCGGAAGAACACGTTATTGACAAGAGCTTTAGAGAAGCTATTCCCTCACTTGTATAGACTGTAGATAGAATGGGCATGTACTCCAGTACCTAACACACTTCTCTACCTGGCTACGTGTAAGGAACCTGTTAAGGAAACTACATTTAGCAATAGATACTCTCTTTCCATCTTCAGCAACAATCTCTTCCAGTACAAAGTTTGGGCAATCACATTTCGTATCAGGTGGTATGGTGTGTATAGGTAGGTATACTGGTATATCCTTCTTAACACCTACAACATGCTCCTCAAAACCAGCTATATACTCATCCAACCCCGCTATACCTCCTACCTAGCCCTCCTTATCTACAATATACTCTCTACAAGACATTATAATACCATTCCTTCTAAGCTCTACAATTCTCCAAGCAATCCTCTCTTGTCTAACCCACTGTCCATAGCCATAGCCACTACCTATGATCCTATAGACCCTCTTCTTAAACCAACTAGGTACACTAACTGGCTCCTTACATGCAAACGGTGTACCAGGTAATGGCATGAATGTATGTAGGTGTATACGGCACTTCTTCCTAACAAGACGTTCTATAGCAGCTAGTGTCTCATATAGGTCATCCCTTGTCTCACCAGGTAAGCCTATTATGAAGTCTATAGATGGTCTAAATCCCTGTTCCAACGCATAGTCGGTAGCATTATATACATCCTCAATACTATGTCCACGGTTAATGAGCTCTAGGACACGGTTACTACCAGATTGAGCACCAATAATAACCTCTCTATTAGACACGTACTTCCCCAACAACCTAGCAGTCTCTCTATTCAAGTGTTCTGGCCGTACCTCACTAGGGAATGTACCATAGAATATCCTTAGCCCATACCTCCTAGAAGCTATTGATAGCCTATAGAACAACTCCTCCAAGACATCAATAGCTGGTTCTCTAGACTTACCAGTTAATCCATAGCCTAGCCCATTAGGTGTTATAAACCTTACATCCCTATACCCAAGCCTACCAAGTACCTCGACATACTCTAGGATAGCATCTATACCACGGTGTCTAGGGGTAAACCCATGCATATAGCTTACCTGACAATAAAAACAGCCATAGGGGCAGCCACGTGTAATCTCTATCGGTCCCACAAGTATTCTCCAGTATGGGAATGGAGGGTACTTGTCTAGTTCTACATAGCCTCTAGAACCAGTATAGACTAGTCTACCACTACACTCTAGAAACAACCCCTTAACCCTACACGGGTCTCCACCAAGGAACAGTGTCTCTAGCAGTTCTGGTAGAGTCTCCTCACCCTCACCTATAACTGCTACATCAAAGCCTAGCTTCACAATAGTACCCAGTGGATCACCAGAAGCATGTGGGCCACCAGCAACAACTACTACATTCCTTCTCTTATACTTGTTTAGAGACAATATAGTGTCTAAGAAGCTATTGTCTGTAAGCATTATTGTAGAGAAGCTAACTCCTACAACAACCTTCTTATACCTACTACTTAGGTAACTTACTAGCTTAAGCAAGGTATCTCTACTAGGGTTCTCAACAACATATACATCCCATAGCCTACTACCATCTATACAGGCCAGCAAGCTATGTACACTATACCTATTAGTATCATAGTATGGTAGTAGTACTGCATAATCCCTCAAATAGACACCATAGCATTCTATCCAACCTAGTAGTTATAGCCTACTACACTTATTTAAACAAGTTATTTAAACCAGATTAGAGTATTAGACAAAAAAGTTATCCGACACACAGACCTAGATATAAGAATGTATCCATAGATAGATACTAGCTCCAAGGAGTACCCCTGTAAACGAGGGTGTATAGTGGTATGAGTCTAGGAGGTAATATAAACCTTACAGAAGAGGAGATAAAATACTTTGTAAGCAAGATAAGGCTTAGGAAACTCTATGAAGACGATGACGTCATACTAATGACTGCTCCTAACGAGGATGAGTTAAAGAATATCATACTAGATCTTCTTAACGAGAAGCCTATGAATCTACGAGAGATACACACTATACTATCCGGGTTAGCTAGTGAGGATAAGATAAGAAAAGCACTCATAACACTTGTTGAAGAAGGCTTAATAGCTGTTAATGAAGATGGACGATATACTCTCTTAGGATACTAGATAATCTTTTTCTTTCTCTCCAACAACCCCCTAGTATCCATAGAATAGCTCGTGTACAGCAGTTACTACATCATATAGGTTATCAACAACTATAGAGGCCCCATTCTCTACCAAGTCCTTCCTACGTACTGGTATTGTAGAAACCCCGATAAAAGGTACACCTACTCTCCTACAACTACGTGCATCCAACTTATAGTCACCAACCATAACAGTCATCCAAGGCTCTACACCATGTTTCTCCAATACATACCTTAGTATCCATGACTTATCAAACAGTTCTTCCTCAACACCACCCATTCTCCATAGACTATACATTGTATATACCTCATCAACACCCCAGTCCAAGTTAAAACGCCTAAGCTCGAACCATATAGTCTCTGGTAAAACCTCACGGCCAGTAACAATCACTGTATATGAACCACGTAGTCTAAGCATGTATAGTAGATAATAGGCACCACTAACTGGATAGCCATGCCTAGTACTATATACTCTACGGAAAACCCTCCAGAAAACACTTGGCTCTACACCATCTGGTACAGCTTCTCTCCCAAGCCTATCACTTATAAACAAGTTATAGAACTCAGTATACGAGTATGGTTTCTCCCCAAAATACTCTCTAGCAATATTAACTGATTCAAAGAAATCAATCATTGTATCCATAAGAGTCAAGTCATAGTCTAAAAACACTATAGCTGGGAGAATCATGTACCCCACCACCTATTATAGAGGTCAGTACTCGGGAGATTCATCACCACTCTGTATTCGGCAAATTCTTCATCCCATAGACTACTAGTTGGATAGTATATTATAAAAGATGCTTCTAGATAAGGTTATCAAAGAGGTGTATAGTATTGAGTAGAGAAGCTATTGAGATAACATGCAGTGTTGATAGAGATGGTTCTATAGAGTACATCTGTATACCATGCATTTGTTCACCAGTAGATGTTAAGAGAATAGGAGACACACTATTGTTTAGACAAGAGTTTCCAGAGCCAACCCCGTACTCTATAGAATATCGTGTACCCGTAGAATATAGAGTTGTATGTAATGGTGAGTTCTATAGAGAACATGTATGGGGTAATACACGTACAGTATACTGGAGTGTAGAGAAACCTGTAAAGAAGCTAGAGTGTATAATGGGTATATACAATATATTATCTATAGGAGACGAATTTATAATAGCCTATAGAAGAGAGGATATGGTTAAGGACATAGAGTTGGATTTATTTACTGAAAAACTACTACTATGGAGACTCCTATCTAAGAATAGAGTTTATGACAAATACGTTATATTATCACTAGGTATAGACTATGGAGTACTAGAGCCTCCTCTCACCTATAACAACATAGAATCCTTCATTAAATCACTAGTATACTCAACACTAAACATAGCCTCTACTAGTATCCCAGAAGAAATCATTGATGCTCTAATAGAGTCTATTAAAGGTAGAGAACCATTGATACCCCTAGACATTATACCAAGGGTTATAGAGTCTATTGTAGAGAATAGAGAACTAGCTGACATAACCAGGTGCTTTAACGTAGAAGAGTCTAGTGGAGAAATCAGAGTATACAATAGCTGTCCCCAAGAAATAGTCTTTATACTAAAGACTAGAGATAAGTGGTTGATAGAATGTATAGGTAGTGGTTCAAGAGAAGTATTTAGGATAGGTAGTAGTGGCTCATATAAATATATAGCTCTACCAATTAGTTGTTGGAGTAGATAGTGTGGAGTGAGCTATAATGACCTACTATGTAGACATGCATTGCCACCTACACGAGCTCGTAGAAGAATATGGAGTAGACATACTGGACAACTATAGTAGGGAGTACATAATAGTTGCTGTATCAGACGATCTAAGCTCCAGCCTTAAAACACTAGAACTTAGAGAAAAATACAGCTTTATAAAACCATGTATAGGTATACACCCATGGAGTATTGGTGAAACCCCAGAGAACCACTTAGAGGAGATCGAGAGAATCGTTAGTGAGAAAGACATTGTATGTCTTGGAGAAATAGGTCTTGATACAAGGTTTGTTAGAGAAACAATTGATAAACAGAGAATGTTCTTCCAGAAATTCCTAGAGATAGCTAGAGAGTACAATCTAGTCTTAAACCTACATACAGCTGGTACTTGGAGAGAAGTACTTGATCTACTCATAAGATATGATATAGACAAGGCTTTCTTCCACTGGTATACAGGGCCTAAGACACTACTAGAGGAGATAGCCAGTTATGGATACTATATTGGGGCTAACCCTGCTTGGAAGATACAGAAGAAGCATAGAGAGATCCTTGGAGACATTAGCCTAGACATTGTTGTTACAGAAAGTGATGCACCATACAAGTACAGGGGTCTAGAGATGAAGCCAGAACTAGTTAGAGACACTATAGAGTTCCTAGCAGAGACACATGGTGTTAGTAAGAGCTACGTAATAGATAGGATCTACTATAACTTTTCAAGATTGCTCCGGTAGAGCCTCTATAGCTAGAACTAGTATGTACATCATTACTACTGCTTAACCCAATCAATCTTTCTCTAAGAGCAACCAAGTTGAATAACTCATCAACAAGTACTTCAACCATATAACCACTTACATCTCCATAGCTAAGCCTATAGAGTATATTGTTTATCCTCTTCTCAATATTTGACAAGTAATAGCTTCTCAATAAACTATCATTCATTCCCAACACCAGTATATTGTAGTGGATTAGTAGTTGCTACTTAAAATAATGGGTTTATAGAGTAGAAGAACATGCTATGTCTCTACAGTAGCTTCATTATACCTTGTCTTTGGAGCTTCTATAGGCTCTGTATATATCGTTATCACTACGTGTGTCTTTCTAGGATGGATAGTTAGCTCCATACCGTCATAGTGTATAACAATGTTTTTCGGCTCACTATAGCCTAGCCCTTTTAACACGAATAATACTGCACGGTATATATCATAGCCTAGTTGTGTAGCCTCCTTAATCTTTGAGAAACCATTCTCTACTGGAGCAACATAGTCTATTACACGGCCCTCGTTGTCAAGGACTACTACGTATAGGTTTCCAGACACACTCCCACCCGGATCAGTCTCTAACTAAATGGTTGCTCCATAGAGTGTTTTAAAAAGGGACGGTACAGTATTAATAGGGTATTAACTAGCCTCTATCTATAGGGAGTAAGAATAAGTGGCATAGAGGTGCGTTGTGGTGTCGCTTGCTAAGCTCTATGCATCAATGGCTCTAACGATAATGGTAGTGACAGTAGTGTCTCTACTACTATTTATGGGTTTATTGTATTTGTTGAACTATTCTGTATCACTACAGCTTGTACTAGGCTTCATAGTAGCTGTCTATGTGATACAGTGGCTCCTAGCACCCTATATAATAGATGCACTATACCATGTGAGACCCGTTAAGCCAGGTGAGATGCCTTGGCTAGAGAACGCTGTTAGAGAGATCAGTATGAAGAGTGGTATAGAGCCTCCAAAACTAGTTGTTGCCGAGATAGATATACCAAATGCTTTCGCCTATGGTACACCGTTCTCTGGATACAAAGTAGCTGTAACACGTGGACTCCTAGAGATACTGCCTAAGGATGAAGTAGTTGCTGTTGTTGGACACGAGATAGGGCATATAAAGCATAGAGACGTAGTAGTCATAATGCTTGTAGGACTTATACCAACTATTATTGCATGGCTTGGAAACTACTTGCTTAGATGGGGATGGCTTATAGGGTGGGAGAGTAGGAGAGAAGGTGGATCCTTAACACCATTAGCAGCTGTAGCTCTAGGTGCATTCCTTGTATTCATAGGCTTTATACTAAACCTTGGAGTACTCTATCTTAGCAGGCTTAGAGAGTACTATGCAGACTCACACTCAGCAATGACTGTACCAGGTGGTTCTAGGAAGCTTATGAGAGCACTAGCTAGGATAATGCTTGCTACAGGTTATCTAAAGAAGCATGGAGTGCATGTCGAGAGGTATGGTCAGTTAAAGACGCTGTTCATATCATCACTAGATCATGCATTCGTAGCCCACGGCTATAGTGATATAGATGCTGTTGTTGAAGAGCTTAAGAGGATGAAGCCTAGCCTTCTAGAAGAGCTATTTAGTACACATCCACACCCAGCTAAGAGGTTTAGGTTCTTAGAGAGTCTAGCACTAGCCTAGCCTTATCTCTTTATAAACAGTTTTTATGTATTCTATGTAAAAATTTATAAGCATGTATATAAACTACTAGTCTTCTAGACAAGAATGTAATGGATGATCAGCGTTGATGGAGGTAGTGTTTGGAGAAACAGAGTTCCATGGAGACTTTATGGTGCAGAGAGTCAGTATTATAGACTCTATAACAGGTATTAAGTGGAGTGGACATGCTAAATCAGTTGTTGGAGAGAACCTGCCTATACCAGTAAACAACATGGTTGAGTACATAATGGATGCAGTAGCTAGTGCTAGACGTGGTGTAGAGATAAACCGTGTCTATAGACTAAACAACTGCTTATTATCAATAAGGCTCGTAGAATCAAGTGATCCATTTATTAA
>CAYXOO010000046.1:0-12651 GCA_964466845.1 uncultured Desulfurococcaceae archaeon | reverse complement strand
AATAAAAACTATCTATGATGCGAGGCGGGGAGACGAGACAAGGCTATCAATAACTTAGCAACCCAGTCCTTACAACAACTTAGAGCACCACCTCTACACCTTCTCCAGCAATTAACTAGCCCAGTATAAGCTTTTAGTAAACCATATTTACTATTACAATAGACACCTTTACCCATAGTAGTCTTTGTAGTTGATCTAGCTTATTAGACAATACAGTATAGGCCTCTAAAGAACCCTTCTGCTAGTTTAATCTATGTATTTAAGAGTATTGTAAATCTTACTCTCTAGCTCTATCTAGTTTTCTCATAACCCCTAGTCTATCGTGTACTACTATGTGTCTTCTAAGCATCTGTTTAAACAATGGGTCTTCTCTATTAAAGTGCTCCTTATCTATAACTACTATGTCGACTGGTAGTCTACGTGGTTTTAGTTTGTAGATTTTCTCCTCTACTTCTTCTACTGGTTTTGTTGTGATTACTAGTACGTCTAGATCTCTTGGTTCAGAGCTATAGAGGGTCCTTGGGTCTCCTCTTCCACCGAATACTACTATTGTTGAGTATTCTCCTATGGCTTCTACTAGTCTTTCTAGGAATTCCTTGATTAGCTTTGGTCTTTCTTCTAGAGTCTTCCTTCTATACATGTAGTATTTCCTTGATATAGCCAATGATCTTTTCTGCATAGCTTATACACCTACTTGCTACACGCTCATTATATACAGCTAATCCAGCTCCAGGGTATCGTGCTCTAGTATAGTGTCTCTCTAATGCTTCAGCCATTGTGAATATATTGTCTGGTATCTCATAGCCCATGGACTCCAAGGTCTCTAGTAGTTCTACAAGACTATGTGTAAATGGGTAGCTTCCAGACTTTAATACAAGTACTCCCTTTAGGTATAGTTCTACAGCTTGTTGTGCATGGAAACAAGCTAGCCAATACCTACCCTTGCTAAAGTCTTCTCTACAAACCTCTAGAAACTCCATAGCCTTACTAATCCATTCTCTATAATCAACCAAGTTACCCTATAGCACCCCTATTAGGAGTATATTGTTATATACCCCTAAATAAGGTAAGGCTATATAGTAGGTTGCTAAAGAGAGAAGTATTACTGCTGCGTAATAATTGTTATTCTTATCTAGTCATGTTCTTCTTCTATCCGGATAGCTCTTACATCCATTGCCTTGTCGTGGGGTACTTCTACTGTTACAACCCATGTTTTACGGTAGCTCCATACACGTGCTATCCTACCCTTGCCTACTGGTCTTCCTTCTCGGTCTAGTAGGATTGCTTCTCTTCCTACTTGTGGCTCTGGTAGGAACTCGTAGGGTAGTGTTACATAGGCTTTGTCTGGCTTAGATATGTCTACAACAAATATTGCTAGCCCCGGACAATAGCCTACACATACTCCACAACCTGTACACTTATCCCAGTCTACACGTGGTAATCCATAGATCACGTCCATTGATATAGCTTTGTTGGGGCATGCATGTACACATATATCACATGGTATCTCTTCTGGACACTCAATGATAACTACTGGGCCTTTCTTAAACCTCTCTTCTGGTGGTAGAAACCCCTTCTCTCTAAGCTCCTCGATAGTTATATAGCCTCTCTCTTTAAACCCCAAGATGTACTAGCACCTCTAGAAATTGTCTAACACAATATATTGTCTACATATAGTCTACAGCTATAAACTTATGGGTGGGGTAAATTGGTAATAGATAATAACCAGTTTAAACAATATCTATTCTAGAACAATGATTCTCTATACCCTAGGCCCCTATAATGGGGTGTTTGAATGAGTGTAGTGTCTAGAACTAATTTTATTATCAAGATACCTAGGATACCTCCTAGAGAGAGTGAATCAGAAAGTGATCCATTCTTAAACATTATATTGATACTTGTTATTGTTGGTATAATACTCTATCTATTGACTAGCCCTATCTTTAAGAATCCATGGATACCACAGTTGTTTAGTAGTGGAGGTGGTAATGAGACTGTCTCTGTACCTGTTATAACTAATCCCTTGTTAGCTGGTGGTAGTGGTAGTGGTTGTGCAATAGATTCTAATTATGCTAAATACATTGCTATAAAGACTTTAAGACAGCTTTTTGATTGTGAACGTGTAGTAATTACTAGGTTTACTAGAGAGGATGTAGTACGTAGTAGGTGGAGTTGTGGTGTAGTCTATAGAGTATCTGCTAAGTGTACAACATGTGATAACAAATCCTATAGTGTACAGGTTATTGTAGATGCTGGCTCTGGGAAGATAAACCATATAGTCAAGTACTATAAGAGTAGATGTAGTAAACCTGTATCATTGAATAAGACAACTGTATTGGAGAAGGTGAAAAACTTACTTAGTAAGCTAGGGTATAAACTAGGGAGTGATGTTGAAGTCGTTGTAGTAAAGGTACGTAGTACGTATAAACCTTATGGAAAATGCACAGTATATAGTATTGGGTTAAGGATTAAAGGTTATGGGTTAAACACTCCTGATGTATATGGGATTGCATCATTCTATGTTGTAATTAGTCCTTGTGGAGAGATCATGGAGATCCATATACCATCAATGATACTAAGTGCATATAGTAAAGGACTCTTTAAGAAACCAGATACTATTATTAATGAGAAATCAGCTATATTGATAGCTAGAGAGTATGCTACAAGCAATTGGTCTCTTAAAAACATTAGTGTAGAAGGTGATCCAGTGCTTGTATGGTGTATAACTGATAGTGATGAAGACAATGTTGTCGATGAACCAGTATTTACTTGGCGTGTAAAGATAACTGGTATAAAAACTACATATATTGAGACTATAAAGTATACACTAACCATATACATTGATGCAGCAACTGGAGATATAGTGTATGTAAAAGAGAGTATGATGTACATATAGTATAGACTAGCTATAGCCTATAGAATCTGATAGACCAATCCTCATCACATGATTCAGCGATAGCTGGTTTCTTCATCTCCTATAATGTGTACTAGTTTTAGAGATTCTATTATTTCTTTGAAAAAGAGGGTGTGTTATCTATTGTTTCTACCATCCAAGGAACATCTTAGCTGATATAGCTAGTGCTTCTAGTGCTGGTAGTTTCTCACCTGATAGGAATAGTAGTAGTGCATTACCACCTGTTGACAGGTGTACCTTACCCTCGTTAATCCTCGTTTCATCAACCATTGATGCTAGGTGTCCTCCTCCTATAAGCACGAATGCGTTGCTGTTCAAGGCTGCTTCTACAAGTGCTTTTGTACCATTCCTAAACCTCTCATCCTCTATAACACCAGCTGGTCCTCTCATAACAACTACTTTAGCATCTTTTATGAAGCTCTTATATACACTTATTGTTGTCTCTCCAATATCCATTATAGTACCTTTTATCTTACCAATGTGTTCATCAAGCACGTTACCTTCTTCATCAACCGTCTTGAAATCTATTGGTGTCTCAATAGGTGCTCCACGGAACAATATCTTACGAGCACGTGGTATTAGTGCTAGTATACCCTTCTCTTCCAATATCCTTAGATTCTGTATACCAATATCGATACCCTTAGCAGCTAGAAATAGCTGGGCTAGAAGACCAGTTGTTAGTATACGATCAGCCATACGTGTTGATACAAGGTGTTCTATAACACGTATCAAGTCGTGTATCTTAGTACCACCTAGCACGAATACTCTTGGAGACTCCATAGACTCAAAAGCCTTCTTCAATGCAACAACTTCTTTCTCAAAAACGGGTCCTGCAGCACTTGGTAGTATAAGTGGGAATCCAACAAGACTTGGTTGGCTACGATGAGCTGTAGCAAAAGCATCGTTAACGTATGCATCAAATAATGGCCCTAGTCTTTTTACAAGGAACGTATTTACTTGTTTCTCTGGTATAGCCTCGATTAACTCCTCAGATACAAACCTTAGGTTATCAAGGAGTATTGCTTCACCTGGTTTCAACTCTTTTATAGCATTCCTAGCTGTAGGACCCATAACGTCTTCTACAAACCTCACGTCTACACCACTATACCTGCTAAGTAGTTCAGCGTGTTTCTCAAGACTAGTGAAATTGTGATCACCTGGTCTACCCTGGTGTGAACAAGCAACAACTGCTGCATTATAGTTTTCAACTAGAATCTTTATTGTACGTGCATGTACACGTATACGGCGATCATTCATTATATCTCCAGTATTAGGGTCTATTGGTACATTGATATCTATTCTAACAAGTACCTTCTTCCCCTCCACATCAAGATCAGTCAACGTAGGTATCTTGGGTAGAACAATTCTCTCCATAGCCACCACCCTTTTATCTAAATAATTTCCTTCCCTAGAATACTATAGTAGTGGTAGGAGTATATATCAATAATCATTCCTATAGACATAAAAGAAGCTGTGTATCTCTACACTACACTACATAGACATGTTTAAATAATTGATTAAACACTATCTCTTTGAGAGCACTTGTTTAAGGAGGAAGGGAGTTGATAGACTAGTTATGTAGATTAGTACTAGAGCACTAAAGTATAGATCCATTGATAAAACACCAGTTGTTAAACCAACAACAGCTATGACTAAGTCAACACCTGCACGAGGCATCATACCAACACCTATTGCTAGTGATGAACGATTGTCTAGACCAACTATCCTGGCTGCAACTCCACAACCAACTACCTTACCTATAACACCAGCAGCTACTACAGCTAATACCGTAGATATAAGGTAGACTGTATTGGATGATAGACAGAGACCCCATGGATCAAGTAGTAGTCCAGCGTATACAAAGAAGAATGGGCTTATGAAGTGTACTAGTAGGCTATAGAATTCATGGAGGTGCCTACTATGTGCTACTTTACTAAGTGCTAATCCAGCAAAGTATGCTCCAACTAGTGGGCTTAAGCCAAAGTATGCTGAGAGAGTAGCCATTATAAGTCCTATTATAAACAAGTATATATGTAGTGAGCCAGTTAAACGGCTACGCGAGACAGCTTTTTCTATAAAGCTCTTTGAAAGCTTATAGACTATTATTGAACCACCAAATACTATTACCAATCCAGCTATTATATGGAGTATGCTCTCTATTCTAATAGATCCATAGCTTATGATCGATGATACTATAGCGAATAACAACATAGCATATATATCATCAGCTACAGCTGCACCTAGGATCACCTCACCAACTCTACTACGTAGGAGACCAAGGTCCATTAGTGTAGCTACTGTTACACTAACACTTGTTGGAGCTAGTATAACAGCTATGAATAGACTAGTTAACCAGCTATGACCAAATACTGTTGAGACTAGTAGTGCTAGAGAAAAGGTTGCTATCACACCACCTATTGCTACAACTATTGCTTCTCTACCATACCTACGTAGATCCTCTATATCGGTCTCTAGTCCAGCAAGGAATATAAGTAGTACAACACCAAGCCATCCAATAACAGCTACATTATGTGCAACACGTATCAAACCAAGTAGTGTTGGACCAACAACTATCCCAGCAAGTAAGTCACCAAGTATAGGTGGTTGTTTAAGAAAAGCCATTAACTCCTCTAACCCCTTAGCAAACAATAATACAAGTGTCAGATCAATAAGTATCAGTAGCTCGTGTTGCAAAACCCCTCTACTCCTCCCACATACATAGTCTATGGTGTATAAGGTACTAAATAGACTATCCTACTCTCTATAACCCTCTACTTCAACATTCATAACCACTTGTCCGGTACTCTTTCCTCTCTGTAGTATAAACATTGCTATAGTCGTTATTATTAGGCTGAAGAGTATAGCGTTTACACCTATAGAGAATACTGTCCTACCCCACTCTAGACCCATTGCTAACGGGAGTTGTATAAGTACAGCTGCTGCAAGACCCTTGCCTACCATAGAGCCTACTAGTAGTGTATACCCTGGTTTATCATGCATTGTAAAGAATGTTATAATGTATCTAGCAGCCATTAGGTATGCTACAAGTAGTAGTCCAAGGTACATGCTAATCCAATCTGTAAACATATACATCATACCGAATTGTGTAAAGAATAGTGCTTTCATAAAGAAGCTTACCTCGTTAGAGAATCTCTTAAGGAAGCTATTTACACGTTCAAACAGCTTCTCGTACTGGCTAAAATCAACTATTGGCTCAAATATCCATCTATTACTAATTGTTAACCCGAAAGCCAGTGCAGCAATACCACCACTTGCTTGGCTAAACTCTGCTATTGTATAGGAGAGTATGGCTAAGCCTATAGTAGCCATATACTCATACTCTACTTCACCAAATATTCTATGAAGCCTAATTATTATCAATAACCATACAACACCTATTAATGCACCAATAACTAGCCCTGTAGAAACCTTAGCTAGGATCATACCAGATACTGTACGTGGGTTTGTATAGCCCATCAATATAGAGTCTAGTATAGCCATTGCAAACACTATACATATCACGTCAGACACTATAGACTCTATAACAACACGTGTACGTATACTCTCTGGCACAATATCCTTACGTAGTACACCTAGAGCAACTGGTGCACTAAGACCACCAATAGATGCTCCAAGGTATAAGCCGGGGCCTAGATCCATGTTTGTTAGATAGTGTAGTAGATAACCAACTATGAATACACTAGCTATAAACCAGAGGAAAGCAGTTGCTAGTGCACGTGGACTCTCCTTAAGTATCTCTTTAAGGTTAAGCCTTAACCCGCTATCGAATAAGATAACAGCTATAGCTAGGGCCCCTACAGGCTCTATAATAGCACATACTATATCTTCGTGTAGAATATGTAGTCCAGGACCAAATATCATACCAAGTATTATCAACACTAGTATATCTGGTAAACCAGTCTTTTTAAACAATACACTAGCTGCAAACCCAAGCAATATAATACTTGATACCAGGAATAGTATTGGTATAGGGTCCAATACCTAATCAACTCCCCTATACAGTACACTATCTACTATAGATACCTTTTTATTGTCTAGTACACTCCCTTATATAAGACTGTATATGGGATAAATAGTTTTTCATATACACCATATAGCGTAGTATAGACTACTTCTCTAGAGGCTCTATATGGGCCTTATCAGATAGTATAGCTGATACACCATCTGGATCCTCAATTACAAGTGTAAAAGGCTTTCTAACATCACGTGCACTCCTAAGCTCATCTAGTTTCTCAACACACTTATCTCTTGGAGCATCCCCACTACTGCATAGGAATTCTGTTTTCTCAATAACATCTAGTATGATCCCCTCAACAGTTGTTATATAACCAGTAGAGGCAGGACCAGGTGTGATCTCAACACCTAGTTCTGGTATCTTTATAGATGCTGTACTAGCTCTAATCACTATAGCGTTTTCATCACCCGGTCTCTCAACCCTATACACTATACGTCGTGGCTCACGTGGCTCAGCTAGTCTTACATCATTAAACCTATAGCCACACTGGCTACACTTACCAGTAGCTATCAACACCTTACCCACATAAGGCATTTCATAAAGGTATTCCTCTACAACCATCCTCTTCCTACACAATGGACAGCCTATCTCATAGACTAGTATCTTCTCCAAAACACTATACACCCAATCCTATAGTAGTAGGAGTATGTGCCTTATAAGAATGGTTTTCCTAAATCGGGGGAGGGGTTAGCAGGGGGTAGGATAAAGTAAAATAGATAGTAGGGGGTAAAAAACAATATTCCTCTCTTTTAGGAGAGGCTAGAGTATAGACTCTATGGTAGTGTTACTTGTGTTGGGTATTGTCCACCAGTTGATGTGTGTACGATTATCTGTATTACTTGTCCAGACTTGTATGCATTAGTGCTTAGGTATAGTGTTATAGTAGTGCTATCACCCGGGTTTAGTGTTGCTTGTCCAACAGTCCATGTAGCTTCCTCGGAACCTGTTGGTGTACCTGTTGTTGTTATTGGTTTGTTGTTTACGAATATCTTGTCAATAGTTGCTGCTACACTACCCTTGTTGGAGATCTCAATAGTGATTACGTAGTAGTCTGTACCACTGAAGTTCTTAGTCTCTGACCAGTAAGTAGCAGTAATGTCTAGACGCTCAAACCTTGATACTCCACCGATTACACCAGTGATCCATAGTGCTACAGCTATTGCTAGAGCAATGGCTACTGCTACAATGATTACAGTTGCTATAACTGGGGATATGGCCTTCATAGCTAACACACCCATGGTGGGGTTTCTGCTACATATCTGATCCTTTATATCCATATATATACTTATCTGGTGTATAATACTCTGGGATATAGGTGTCAAAATAAGTGTTTATAAGTACTTGTAATACGTGGCTAGAATCCAGCCCAGCTGCTTGGATCACTTACTAGTACCCATCCTATACACCAGCCATAGCAGATTCCATCATACCAGCATGTACCTATCTTGAAGTACATTTTGAGCCCAGTAAACACTCTCACTTGGTCTATCTCTACACTAGTTATTCCAGCCCAGAAGTGATAGCCTACTTTACAGTATGATTCTCTACAGTACCATCCTGGCTTATAGGTGTATCCATATGGTACTGTACCAGTTGATAACTTATCGTCTTCATATGTATACCATAGAAGCCTTGTTATAAAGTCGTCTATACTCTGGTGTCTTACGAGTAGTAGTGCATAGCTTTCTCCAGCTCCGTGATAGAATATAGCTTCTGGTCTAGCGATAACAGTGTCTCCAACACGACCTACTACATTAAGGTATTGTAGTGTCTTACTCTTAATCCTTAGATAAACCTTTTCTGGTGGTATCATGTAGTAGTATTTCACATTATCTATGCTGATGTATGCATTAAACTTTACTGGTATATAGATACCTGGATCACTGTATGTATGTGCAAATGTGAAGTGTATTGTGTATACAGCTTCAATAGTTCTATTGAATACACGGTATTCTCCATATGGAGAAACCATTTCTATAACAGCATGTACGCCGGCATAGCCCTTGCCATAAGCGTTGTTCCCTGTATTCCATACTCTTACACCATAGTATCCAGTAGAATTCACGATAGTAACTATATAGCCGTCTCTCCTCTTAATCATAGCCCAGTTCTCTATAATCCTATCAGCAATACTGTCTAGTACAATAGATGCATTACTGGATGCCCAAGCTATTGCTCTATCATAGTTTAATGCACTAGCCATGTAGTCTCCATAAACCTCATAGTAACTACTGTTGAATACTTGGGAGAAGACATTAGAGGCCTCCTGGCTACCACGTACAAGTGCTAATAGACAGACACGTGTGAGATCATGGTCTATGAGTATCCATTCGTTAAGAGAGTATGTATAGAAGTTTTCACGGACATATACAGTACGTGATGTTATATAGATTAGTGTTGACACTAGTAGGGCCAATACAAGAACCAATGCAATCAATATAGGTACAGCAGCTTTCACCTATAACCCACCTCTATATCATATATAAACATAGTACCATTACCTAGGAGTCGTGAGAAATGATAGTTATACACGATAAGCTTCTCCTCTGGTACACCAAGGGGTTCACGACGACACTGCATAACACTTACTACTCTACCATCAACTAAGTCGTATACAGTAATGTTCACGTAGATATAGTCAGCACCATACTCCCCAGAGATAGCATCAGCTAGTTCACATGCCTCCCAATATGTCTTCCTCTTAACAAACCTTATGATATCAAATTGTCTATACTGGAAGGAAGCTGATGTAGACTTTGGATATATTGTTACAAACGTTATAGTTAGAGCTAGTATTAGTACTACTGTAGCAATATATGCGGATATCATTACACTCTGACTCTTCATCCAGCTCTCCTCCATATAGTAAGTGTTACCTCGTAATCAATCATTCCAACACGTATCATATAGACTAGTGTTTCAACCTTCCAGTTAACAGGAATTGTATCACCAAACTCTATCTCGTGTCTATAGAATAGTACAGCATATAATTCCCCATTCTCATCCCTAAGTATCATCAATACAGCATTATATAGTGGAGCAGTTAGTTCATCCATAAATACTCTATCACCGTCAAATCTCTGGTCTGTTCTCACCCAGTATGGACACTGATCACTACATGCTTCACTACAGCTGCAATAGCCCCAGTACAAGTCTCTACGCTCATAGTACTCTGTATAGTTTCTCTCATAGCCAAAAGCTGCTACATAGAACTTCTCATACTCTACACCGTTAATCGTTATCGTACCATCGTATATACCATAATAGTCTATATCGGTGTATATTACTGGGATAACTTCTTTCTCTAGAAACCTAAGGTAGTAATTAGGTGGGTTTGAGCTACTACAACAACACATATCGTATATCCATGTATCAATACTGTGTACGTAATAGAGGTGTCTATAGACGCTCATGTTCCGTCTAGTATAGTAGTATAGGTATGTATCAACAATATAGTGGTTAGCATAGTATCTAGTTGCTATATTACCGTTTTCACCAATATTATTAACAATATATAGCCTATTACCAAGGTTAAGCAGGTATATCCTATGTATACCATCAGCTATGTAGTAGCCTATATACTTTGTAATACCAGTCTCTAGAACAGTTGCAACAGCTATTATAGTTGAAGTATCAGTGTATATATCGTATCTATACAATGCATTCCTATAGTATGTCTTACTAGGAGTCTCTAGATAGTAGGACTCACTAGATAAATCGTTTCTAATAATAAGTACTGTTAAGTTACCTAGATCTCTTGTATAGACTGATACGTGATCACTATAGAGCGTTATATTAACTACACCCCAAGACACGATCCTTACATGGTATCCATAGTCTTTATAGACATCGGATCCAACACGTTCTCTAACAATACTAGCTATATCTATAATCTCTGGTGTAAAATTGTTACTAGTTATAAGCTCGTTTAACACCTCCTCTATAACATTAGAGTATAGCACCATAATATTAGGGTCCATTCTCTTTGGTGGAGGATTATACATGTTTACATTAATTGTTATATAGAGTGGTATGAAAGAAGCTATTATGAGGCCAGCAAGTATGTACTCTATAACCTCCTTCAAGGCGTTTTATCACCTATAACTACAAATTCTAGAATTATAGTGTCACCAATAACTCTCTGTCTCAACTGTACTAGTCTAGTACTAGAGAATCGTGCTGGATCATCTTCTACAACGATAAAGTAGTTACTAAAAGACTGGTTACATACAATCTTGCAGCCATAGACTCTATAGTCAATAGATACTACTATAACGTATATTGCATCACTACTTAGGTTCTGGCTCCATAGGAAATCATATTTGTTCTTTAAAGCAAGACCAGAACCAACCAGGATCATGTATGGTTGTTGCCCTACAACCCATAGTGGGTAATCAAGTGTTACATTAGTATCTGATCTAGAGTTTATAGCGTATTTCAACTGTAGAGCTATTGACTCAGCTATTGATACAAGTACACGTCTCTCATTATTATATATTACATAGCTTGTTGTAGAAGAAGTAAATGATATAACCATAGCCAGTACAACCATTAGAGCTGCAGTACCTATTACATGGGTTACAATACTAGATACCACTACGACATCACCACGTATATTGTCTTAACAACAATTATTACATCAACAACTGTGTCTTCACTCTTACCAGGTATTAAGTCGTCTAAAGTAATCCTCCATACTATATTACCACTAGATATATTGTATAGGACAATAGTTAGGTTACCAACAGCCATACCAGTATAGCTTACAGTATTCTTGTATGGATAGACTAGGAGGTATGAAGGCCTACTACTCTGTAGTATAGGCTCTATATCAAGATATATTATCCTAACAATATAGCTTCCACCAACTAGTCTCTCACTACCCACAACAACACTTGGTTCTGGATAAATATACTTCCTAACAATTAATACACCATTACCTATGAGGTGATAGTTTGTAAGACCACCAGTACGTCCACCAAAGACTATTAATCCAACACCATTCCTTACATTATCCTGTACATTATCGTCATAGCTATTGAGGACTAGTTCTCCATCATAGTATACAATTACGTATACCCTATCCACACCTGGATCATACCAGAAAGATATATTGACACTATGCCATACACCATTGTCTATATCGTGGACAGTATAGCTAGCTATAGGATCGCCGTTGTCTACTGTAGATTTTGTAAAAGCTATTCTATCCTGGTATTCATCGAAAGTTATATGGTATCCTCCATCAACAATGTCTTCACGTGTACCAGTATAGTCTGAATCATATACACCAAGCCATACAGCATCTGCTCCACTACCACCATATGTTCTGAAGTAAAACACTACTTGTAGACCAGTTGGATTCACTGGTGCATTATTGTATACTAGATAACCTAGTTGTCCACCAGTATTTGGTGTTAGCATAACGTATCCCTGGTCTGGGTAATAGGTTGCACTACCATGTAGTTCTCCATGGAGTACACCTGCTGAGAAGTTCTCGTAGATGTAGAATGTCTTGTATGGGTTGCTCTCACTAGTTAGTACTGGGTTTCCATAGTACATGTATATTGTTTTTGTAGAATAAGCTGGTATGTATGGTATCTTAACCCATACCTCTGTGTATGGAGTATTTATTGTTGACTTGTTTATCCAGTAGTCTAGATATCTACCAGTATCTGGATCGTAGAATCTAATGTCTCCT
>CAYXOO010000045.1:0-12730 GCA_964466845.1 uncultured Desulfurococcaceae archaeon | reverse complement strand
ATATAATACAATATTGCTTGTTATTGATAAAGAACATATAGGTAGTATTAATGAACTCGCTGATTACCTAAAAGAGTATGGATTTAGTATTACTGGAGAACTGATTAAACTAAATGACTATTCTTGGAAGATAATGGTTTCACGTGGTAGTTTCTATGGATGCATATATGTTAGTATACAAGGTTTTAGGAAGTGTATTGAAGAGAATATTGTAGAACTTATAAGCCTACTCTATGGAGTTAGTGTAAAAGCTATTGAACCTACTAGAGCCTCTATTAAGAGATTTCTAAAGATGAAAAACACTAGTCTAGAGGAAATTATTGAGAAAGCTGGTGAGGAGATATTGTTTAAAGCTTTCCCAGGGCTATATAGCGTATTAAAGGATCTGTATCTAACAACGTAAAGTCTTGTTAATGGATAGTTGCTTTATTATCTAGTTGCTATATAGTCTAGTATTGTGGTTTTAGTTACTGGTTTGAATATGTATTCTGTACGTTTACTATAGCCGCATTTTGGAGACCAGTACTTCTTTACTCCACTATATATTACCTTAGTATCTTAGTCTCCTATGGTGTCTCTCTAGATATAGCTCTATGGTTGTATTCTCTAGTCTATACCATCCCCAGTCTATGATTATAGCGTCTTCGCGGTAAACCTTACCATTACTACGTGGATGAAGCCTTCCATCTTCTAGTCTTGCTTGATACATTATCTCCTTAGGCCACAAGTCATAGCTTCTAACCTTAACCTCTCTATCATCTAAGAAAGCCTCTAGACTGGATACAAACAAGCTTAGACAATAAGGTGTACCATTATACTCTAGCTTAACATGAGCTTTATCCCAACCCTCACTAGCATGTATATGGAGAGATACTTCACCACTCATAGGAGGGAGTTGATCAACTCTAATAGGCTCACCACTGCATACTAATCCAAGCTTTATTGGTAGTTTATAGGTAGTCAAAACCCCTTCACACTATAAAGAGGTTTATGAGACAGTATATTAGACACTACTACGTACCTACTTTATTAAGCCATCCTCTAATATCTATTCCTCTCTTCTTAAGACTTTTGATATCAACGTATTTTAAATGGTATCCTCTCTTATCTCTACATATAAGGGTTATACTATCTAATAATCCACTATGGGCAAAGAAGTTTCTCATAACATCACTATACCTCTTTCCACTACTATCTTTAATCTCTCTAACTCTAGTCTCTCTACCTAGTAGCTTGTTTTTAGCCTCACTTAACAAGATACATTCATCCTCCTTTACAATATTCTTCTCTAAATAACTCTCTATCTCATACAAATCCCTTGATAACATAGCCTTATTTAGATAGAGTTCTGGGAATAAGTTATAAACACCTTTACCAATGTCTTCTCCTGGTATAAACCGTTCTCTAAGCCCTACTATAGACACACCTTTCTCGCTAACATCCTCTCTAATACTATCTACAAACCTCATTAGTGCACTAGTTATTTGGAGAGAAAATATAGTGTTGAACAACAAGTCTTTATCTATACCGCTTCTCCTCAACACATTTACTGTTCTATTATCTTCACTAACCTCTATATCCCGGAATCCAAGTAGCCTTGCTTTTACATAGTCTTTAACCTCGTGGATAACCTTATCAATATCGGCAATAATGTTCTTAATATCTATGTTCTTAAGCTCTAGTACTTCATCGTATTGGTAAAGTACAAGTGGGGTGTTATACTTGATAGCGTTATGTAGTGTTAATCCATAGCTGATATACTTCCTAATTATACTAAACAAGCTCCTATTTAGATCCCGTAGTAGCTTGTCACTACCTACTTCTTCACCAGTTAGCCCAAGTATTTTCTCTACTTTCACACTGTTTATCGCTTTAGATTCTATAGGGTATCTTAAATAAACTTGTATATCAATAGTGTATTTAGATATGTTATATGGCCCTCTATATCCTCTAATTACTGGTGGAGTTGATACTATATAGAATTCTTTAGAACTACTCTCCCTAGTGCTTGGTTTAGAGAGTAGTCTATCTAGTATTGAAAACTTGTAGGCTATAATGATATTCTGTAAGGCTCTAACTAGTGATGATGCATAGATGTTGTGGCCTGTAGATACATCAGCTATTATTATATCACATTCCCTAATAGTATCAAGTAGAGTAAGGAATAAGTATATGTCTATATCAGTGATTTCTAGACCACTATATAGTATACCATAATCTACTCTCCTACTCCTATAATACCCTATAGATGGAATTACCTCTAAGTATTCTTCTTTTAAACCAGTTATGCTAGATAGTTGTTTAAAGAACAAACTTCTTAACCTGATCTTATAAGTATTTGTCTTTTCAATTAGTTCTTTAAAAGTACGTGGTGGGTTTCTAGTATAGAAGCTTTTTAGTTCACCCCAGTCTTTAACACAGTTTGTGATAAGGCTTTCTGGTGCTAGTATGTATGGTCTACACGCTATATCCTTTCTAGTGCTTGTATAGTATTCACATATAGCTTCACTAGATAACCTCTTCGATCCAATTACTCTATCTTCTATCCTAAAATCAACTTCCTCATAAGCTTCTCTACCCAATCTACCGAGAACTTGGACTACACATACCCTATACAAGGTGTCACCAGGTAATACATTTATCTACACTATTATTTTAGCTTTAGCTATACTACTAGACTTCCTTGTTATAATACACCTAGAGAAGTGTAAGTGTATATGTTATAGTATTTATACCGTATTACCATGGTTAATGGGCTGTGATTATGTATTTATACTAGTTCTATACACTATATTAGTATCTCAGTAGGATTTAAATCCTAGAGGTGATGTAATTGAGGATGCTCCATCTAGTTACTGTTGGTACTAGTATTGTACGTAATGTTGCTCGTATGTGTTCTTCTATCTCATCTCTTAGAGAATACTGTGGTGTACTTAGTAGTTGGTCTACTGCATTACCAGATAGTGCTGAAGATGTTGATGCTGGTAAGAATGCTGTTTCTTCATCACCAATATATCGTGGTGTACTAGAGTTTGTTGCTAGTGATCCAGCTAGGGCTAGTGCTGAGCTCAATGCATTCATAAGCTATCTCCACAGGCTTGATGAAAGAGGTGTAGAGGGTAGACATGATGTGGTACTCTATAGTAGTGATAGTGGTGTATGCTGGTTTTGTACACAAGTTATTGAGGAGTATCTGAATAGTATTAGTAGACACAGTCTAGGTAAACTATTGGGTATAAAGAAACAAGTAGTAGAGTCTATAAGCTCTAAACGTATACAGGGTCTTGGAAGAGACTTTCATAGAGGATTACTAAACCTTGTTGCTGAGATAAAGAAGGATGTAATTAGTAGAGCTAGTGGGTATGACTTAATAGTAGCTAATCTTACTGCTGGATTTAAGCCTGAATCGGGTATGGTCATACTAGTAGCTAGCCTGATAGGTATTGATAGAATCTACTATATACACGAGTATATGAGAGAAGTTGTAGAAATACCTATTATACCATTAGAGATACCAGCTAATGTAAAGCATATGCTAGGGAATATACTAAAGGGACACAGTATATCTAGTGCTGAGAGAAAGCTTCTAGAGAAAATGGGGTTGCTTGATCAAAGAGGGAGGATCTCTGGATGGGCCATAGAGTGGATTAAGGTAATGCTATAGATAAAACGATCACAGCGTCTTCCTAACAGTACGCTAGTATCTTTTTAGGTATAGTTAAAAACTATGCTGTAGACCTAGCTATATAGGTTTTAAGTGGTTTAAATGTATTCACTATAGGAGAGGTGGATTAGGATGCAGTGGCTTGCATACTCTATACTTTGTCTTGTTACATGGGGTTTGTGGGGTGTTGCTATAAAGGTTGCTTATAGAGAGCTTAATTGGGTTGAGACATACTTCTATAGCAGTTTGTCTTCATTCTTATTAGCTCTAGCTATATACTTGTTATTTAAGACTATGGGTAATACTGGTTTATGTCTTAGAGAACGTGGTTTATTACTAGCCTCTATAGCTGGCTTGTTTGGTAGTCTAGGCTATGTATTCTTTGTGAAGGCTATTGAGCGTGGTAAAGCATCTATAGTGATACCATTGACTGCATTGTATCCAGCAGTAACAGTTGTTGTAGCACTACTCCTACTCCATGAGAAACTAAACATATACAATATAATAGGTATAGTACTAGCAATAATAGCTGTTATATTGTTGTCGGTAAGGTAATAGCTAGCTAGAACTACCTAGGAGATGTTCTTCTAAAAGCTTCTTTCTTAAACTCTCATATTCATCCTTACTTATAAGACCTCTATCGTATAACCTCTTTAGTCTCTCTAGTTTCTCCTCAATATCTACAATAGTCCCTATCCTCTCCTCTATACCAATTTCTCTCATAGCTCTAGCTTTAACTTCATCCGTAGTAAGAGGTACTTCTATTCTTGGCAGTATCTTTGTCTTAATATTCTCTACTAGGATCTCGAATAAGTTCTTTACATCATGTGAAGCCTCTACATCAACTACTGTACGGCATAGTCCAGAGTTCTTAGTATAGATCTTGGTTACCGCAATTGTCAACCTTAATTCACTGACCAACCCGGATCTTATAACACTGCTTCTTAAACTAGTATCAATAGCTGATTCTCTTGCAGCACGAGTTCTATAAACTTCTCCTCTAATCCATAGCTGTAGTATTAGTGATTCAAACAAGTGTTTATCCTTCAATGTAATACCCACAACTAGGAGGATTATGAATATAATAAACGATAAAATACCGCCAGCTATGGACCCCTGTATAATCAATGCTATCCCAGCTACTAGGAGGAGTATTGATACAGCAATCAGCGTGTAGCCTATAGCCCTATATTGAGAGTATGGCGAATAGACCTCTCTAGGCTGGGATTCAGCCATTAAATACCCTTTAACATCACCCACTTCACCAATAGATAGAGGACTGATAGTAGGCTCTCTAGACACTAATACCTTGAAGCCAGCTTCAGAAACCGCATCAACTAGATAACGGAATAGCTTTTGTGGAGAAGAAGTCACTATCTCGTCCTTATAGACAAGTAAAGCATCAGTCCTACTGGCTACTATGGAAGCTGCATCTTCACACAATGGTTGTGGGCTAGGCATGTTCTAGCCCCTAAGTATACCTTTTCTACAAAGAATATAAATATGGTGTTTAAGTTTCATTAGATTGTCTCTTGATAAACCAGTATCACTTGTTTATCCTAGTTTCATACTGTCACACGTATTCGTCTTAATTCTTGTAGTACATGTCTTTTCTGGATATGTTTTTGTATAATGGTTTCTGGTAGAGTCCCTTATTATTATGGTAGCATATATGTAGGAGCATACTCTTATTAACCACAGTTATTACTCCTATACTTAGTGTCTATACATAAGGCTCTAAGGGTATAGGCCAGGATAGGTGGTGTAGTGTTATGGGTGATTGGAGGGTCTTTACAGCATGTATGTTCCTTGGACTAGGTATTGGGATGTTGTTTGGAGAAGCTGGTGCAGGTATAATAGTTGGGATGGGTGTAGGGTTTCTCCTAGAAGGAATTACTAGTAAACCAAAGGCATCTAGAGAAGAAAGAGTAGGTAGAGAGGTTGAAACAGTTCTAGAGAAGACCTATGAATCTAGAGTCTTAGGCTCTCTAGTGCTTATATTGATAGGTGTAGGGTTTATAGTTGGTGGACTTAGTATGGCTGATTTGATTAGCCTACCAGATATTGTATGGAGGAGTATTGGTGCAGTATTTATGATAGCTATTGGACTACTATTCCTTGTACTAGCCTTACATACTGCTAAGAAATAAAGTCTATACTAGAGACTCAGTATACACCCTAATTATATACTATAGCATGTGCTCTAGATACCCCTTATTATTTACAGCTAGTTTTCTCCTAATATACAGTATGTATAGTAGCATAGCTATTGCTACTAACAGGTTATAGAGTTGTGGATAAGGAAGTTCTGGTATAGCTATTGGTATACCGTTTACATCTAGTGAGAATACTATAACACTAGATCCACTCTGTACAAGATCTACATCTACTATGCTATAGTCTAGTGTTGTTAGTGGTGGGCTAGAGCTACACTCTAGTGTTGGACTCCATGTTAGTATAGTGTATGATGAAGCCACTGTATTGTATACTATATCAGATACTGATCCATAAGCTTGTGTAGAATTACCTGCTATAAGCACTCTATATCCAGAGACAGCTATAGCTGATCCATAGTCGTTGACTGTAAAGTTCCACTTCTTACTCCACAATACACTAAGGTTTGATGCATTAACTCTTACAACCCATATATCCATCTCATCACTACTAGTATTCTTTACAGTAACTACATAGTATAAAGAGCCATTACTATAGACAAGCTTCCTACCAATTGGTGATACTATGAATACACTACCAGGTATAGAGAATGTCTTGTAATCAACTATACTCCAGCTACTCTTACCAATCTTTAACAAAGCCAGGTAGTTCCATACACCACTGCTATAGTCTATAGGCTTTATAGTTGCTAGAATGTAGACATAGCTGTCGTCAACAGCAATACCTTGTCCTTCAGCACCGTATATCGTGTCGTTAATATATGCTTATATATACTTGTACACAATACCCCTGTAGAGGGTGTCGTCCTCATTAAGTAAGATCTTCCTATAGCCGGCTCCATAACAACCAGTTGTATACACGTATCCATTGTGGTAAGCGGATTCTCTAGTAGATATTGTTACACCTTCTCCTATCTGGTATTTCCAGTAATAACCACTACCTCCATCACTTGATACTCTAATAATGTATATGAATCCATAAGTGGTTGGTGATGCAGCTGGTGTTGGATAGAATGAGACTATATAGTCTCCCGTGTAAGCTATTGCATACTGGTATGCAGTTCCAGTCTTTCTGATCCAATCAATAGCCTTACTAGTTATGTTGAATCTAGCTGTGTATGCATACCTAGCTCCACTAGAGTCCTTCATATCTAGTAATAGGTATAGTGTATCACCATATAATTCTACATCACCTATCTCTAGCTCAGCTAGATCGGTTAAGCTAGGTACTATCTTCTTACCCCATAGTATACTACCAGATGAGTTAAACACTGTTATAACAGGGTAGTTTACAGAACTACTATGCAGTGTACTCCATACGATAACATAGTTGTCTTGATCAAGGAAGAATACTGCATAAGCCCCGTTATCACGCTCATCACCAATCCATAGCCCTATACTGGTTTCATCAGCTGATACAGCTGGTAGAATGGATAAGATTATTGAGAGAGATAAGAGTATGTAGAGGTATTTAACCACAGTACCCCACCATAGAGGCTATGGAGGGTACAAGATCATGTGAGGTTAAATAGTATATAAACCTTGTAGCTAGTATGAGGGTATTAAGATAGAGTAGTGAGTAAAATCCAGAGTATTAAGTGCATATGGTGATAGGTTGTCTAAGCTATTCATAGACCCTAGGGATTGTAAGCCAATAGCTAGTGGAGAGTGTTTATCAGCTATAGGACTTGGTACATGGGCTATCCGTGACTATGAGAGAGCATATAGAGTGTTCATCTATGCATTAGAACATGGAGTAAACCATGTTGATACAGCAGAGATGTACGATAGTGGTAGAGCTGAAGAGTTTATAGGTAGGGTTGTAGAAGCTGTTGGACGAGACAATGTCTTTATAACAACAAAGATGCTTCCTAAACACCTTAGGAGCCGTGATACAGTATTGAAAGCTGCTAAAGCATCTCTTAAGAGACTAGGTGTATCCTATGTAGACCTCTACCTTATACACTGGCCTAACGAGGATATGAGTATAAGTGAGCAAGTAAGGAATTTCGAGGCTGTGTATCTAGAGGGTTATACAAGGTATATTGGTGTAAGCAACTTTAATGTAGTAGAGCTTGCTGAAGCAATACATTCTACACGGAAAGCAGATATTGTTGTGGATCAGGTGTATTATAGTGTGTTGAATCGTGGTATTGAGAAAGACCTGCTCCCATATGCTATAGAGAATAATGTATTAATACAAGCATATACACCCTTAGAGCGTGGAGCTATTGTTAGCCATAAGGTACTAGAGGGTATTGGTAGAAAGTATGGTAAGACAGCTATACAAGTAGCTCTAAACTATCTTATATCACACTACAATGTAGTAGCTATACCTAAGACAGAGAATATGGAGCATCTAGTAGAGATACTAGGCTCTATGAACTGGAGGCTATCTATAGAGGATATACTGTTCATTAAAGAGAATGTATAGCTAGGTATAGAGTAGGTATCTATAGAGGTTAGAGAGACCATAGTAGAGCTATTTAATCATGCATCTTAAAATATCCTAGAAGCTATGTAGTAAAGTTTTTCTTATCAAACCATTGTCTAATGCATAGTATGAGCATGGAGTAGGGGTTGATAGAGCTATGCCTAAACCTATAGTTGATGCAGAAAAGTGTACTGGCTGTGGAACATGTGTTAGTGTATGTCCACAACAAGTATTCGAGATAAAGGATGGTAAAGCAGTAGTTGTTAAACCAGATGACTGTATTGGATGCCGTGTATGTGAAACATCTTGTCCAGAAGGAGCAATCACTATTGAGGAGTAAAGTAGAGAGAAGGCCAGCTAAATACTATTCAAATATTTTTTAGCTAACAAAACTCTACTAAATAAAATACTATAAATGCTTCTATAGAGCCTCTATACGTCTTAAAGCAATAAGTATCCTATACTAGTCTACCTCAATTGTTTAAAGCTCTTCTTCTTAGAAGCAATACCTAGTTTAGGCTCCCCTATAGATTCTAGGTACTCTCTAACTTGTTCTCTAACACTTGGAGCTAGATCCTTTAATGCTTTCTCTACTAGTTTCTTCTTTCCCTTCTTAAAGTCATCTGGTTTTACTACAGCCACGATGGCCCCACCATAGCCTTTCCTCTATATACTCATTGTCTATAGACTAGCATATACCTTGCTATACATGTGTATAATTGTTTTAATCACTAGCTATTTGAGGAAAGATATTGCTACCTCTACTGCTTTTGCTTCCTGTATACTCTTTATGATAATGTATAGCTTTAATAGCTTACATAACAGCTGGAGTCCTTTAACAAGGTTTTCAGTAGTATATGGTCTCCCAGTATAGACTCTAGCTCTTGTTATACCATCATAGTCTCTTATAAAGTACATACCATACTCACTAATAACGTTATTCACCAGTTCTTCTCCATGAAACCACTCTAGTGATGAACTATACCCTGTCTCTATATAGCCCTCTATAGTGAAATAAAGTGTTATAAATGGTTTCAAGTGATGTAATAGTCTCTGTTGTGTATCCAGTATGTTAGCTAGTATATTGCTAGTATGTGGGAGGGAATTCAGTAACTCATTATATACATTAACTAGTAGTTCCTGGCTAGGCTCTATAACCTCTATAACCACGTTATCTACAATACGTAGTACTCTATCAGCTCTATAGCCTGCCCATTCCCTCTTAGCCCTACTAGTATCTACACCTTCTCTCTCCAACCCTTTAATAGTAGCTGGTGTAGCTTGTTCAACAAATACTTCAACCCAAGCCATAGCTATAGCCCCTATACAGATACTATACCTTTAGTTGTCTGGAGAAGAGTTATTATGTGTATTACATAGGCTAGTCTTGTGTCTTCACTATATCCTTTAATACAGTATACTCTCTAGCACATACCTCATCAACATGTTCTCCAATACCAATATTGCTCCATGGGAGTTCTCTACCATACTCTCTACCTCTAAACACGTACTCTGTAGAATAGTTGTTTTTCTTCAAAACCCTCCTCCAACCACCGAGCCCTCCATCCTCAATAGCCCATTCAACTATTATCTTAGATAAGGAGCTGTCTCCTAGAGCAATACATGCTTGTACCCAAGCCCAGTTTACATAGAGTGGCCTTGTATCAACTAATCCGTTGAGCTCTCTCTTAGCATAACTTATTATCTTCTTAGCTCTATCTAGATCGATCATTCCAATCCACTGGAATGGTGTATGGGGCTTTGGTACTAACGGGTTAATAGTAACTGTTACACGCCTCCCATGATCTCTAGCATAGGATGCTGTCTTTCTAACAAACTCTATATTCTCTCTAACACTATCCAATGACTCACCCTTAATACCTAGTATCAAGTAGATCTTTAGATCAAACCCCTTATCTACAATAGTCTTTAGTCTATCATAGAAGTCTATATCCCAGCTATACTTACCCAATACCCTTCTCCCATAGCAACTAATGTTCTCTAGCCCAACAACAATTGTTTTCTGGCCAACACCATGGATAAGCTCTAGTATATCGTCTTCTACAAGATCTATTCTTATAGAAGGTATTGAGGCTCTATAGCCACTAGATGCTATATACTCTAATAGCTTCTTTTCACTAGTTGATCCAGGAAAGTATAGTGAGTATATAATTACCCTATCTAGTCTGTTATACTCTAGTCCTTTATCAACTATTTTCTTAAGGACACTATAGCTTCTAGCACGGTATGGCTTGAATAGTCTTGACTCCATACAGAATCTACACCACATTGGACAGCCACGTGTTGTTTCAACAATGAGTCCTCTACCAAACACTGGTTCTCTATCAATACATTGTATCTGTCTTACTGGATAGAATACATTGTCTAGACCTCTAGCCCATACACGTCTAGTACTGTTGTTGTATCCGGGTATGTAGAACCCGTTAATGCTAGAGAGTTTCTCTAGAACCATAGCTGGTTCATCACTATACTCTATTATGGTCTCTATGATCAGTGGTAGTAGAGGCTCTACTTCACCAATTACAAAACAGTCAATTATATCTTCTAGTGGAGAAGGGTTAGCTATTACTGGTGGTCCTCCAATGAATATAACGTGTTCTAGTCTCCTCTTAGACCTATATGGCTCTATACCAGTCTTTAACAACATCTTTACTAGGTTTACATAGTCTAGTTCATAGTGTATACTAGCTATTATGTACTTGAAGTCTCTTAGTGGAGAACTTGTCTCTAGACTACGTGGTTCTCCTCTATTATACACAAACCTCTCTATATAGACGTCTCTATAGCTATTACCTAGATAGTATATCATATGTACTGCTAGACTAGATAGTGAGGCTTCGTATGTACTTGGATATACAAGTGCTATTCTAGCCATACCCTTCCTAGGCTTCTTTATAACCGTATTTACTTCTCTAACCACTATAGACACACCTTTACCCACAATTTTATCTACCACAACCTATATAGCTATATATGGTGTATAGCTTGGTGGACCGTTTCCAAGACATACTAACAACTAGAGTCAAGATGATACGTGCATCAGAGATTAGAGAACTACTTAAGATAATAAAGCGTTCTAAGGAAGTAATTAGTCTAGCTGGAGGCATCCCCGATCCAAGGTATTTCCCTAAGAAGGAACTAGCTGAGATAGCTAAGAAGGTTATAGAAGAATACGGTGGTGACAGCCTACAGTATAGTGAGACAAAAGGTGTTCTAGAACTACGTGAAGCACTAGCTAGCTTCCTATATAAGATGAAGTCTATGAAGATCGATCCAGAGAACATTATAATAACTAGTGGTAGTCAAGAAGCCCTCCATATAATAGCTGAAGCATTCATAGAGCCTGGTGATAAGGTTATAACAGAGTCACCATCATATCTAGCAGCTCTTGGAGCATTTAAACTAGCTGGCGGCGATCTTATTGGCATAAAGGTTGACGATAATGGTATGAAGACTCTTGTTCTAGAAGAGGTGTTAAAGAAGCTTAGTGCAGAAGGGGTTAAGCCAAAGTTTGTATACACAATACCAGTTGCCCAGAACCCCGGCGGTGTAACAATGAGTCTTGATCGTAAGAAGCATTTGCTAGAACTAGCTAGCCAGTACGACTTATTAATTATAGAGGATGACCCCTATAGCTACTTTGTATTCGATGATAAAGCAGATACTACATCACTTAAGGCTTTAGACAAGGAGGATAGAGTACTGTATATAAGTACTGTTAGTAAGATACTAGCACCCGGTATAAGACTAGGGTGGATGGTCTGTCCAAGCGATATTACACGTAGGCTAGAGCTGCTTAAACAATACGTAGACCTACATAGCCCTACACTAAACCAGTACATATTTGCTGAAGCAATAAGATCCGGTCTTGTAGAAAGACATGTTGCTAGACTAAAAGAGGTCTATCGTATAAAACGTGATGCAATGCTTGAAGCAATTGATGAGTACTTCCCAGACTACACATGGTATAGCCGTCCTATAGGAGGATTCTTTGTATTCACCTATGTGTTTAAGGAAGGATTTGACTCTAGAAAGCTACTACAAACAGCTATTGAGAAGTATAAGATAGCCTATGTACCTGGACAAGGATTCCATCCGGACGGATCAGGTGCTAACAGTATGAGGCTAAGCTATAGCTACCCACCACCAGAGATTATACGTGAGGGTATAAGGAGACTAGCCAGGATGATAAAAGAGGTATAAGTATAGACTAATCCTTCTTATACAACATGGTCTCTCCATATAAAACTCTTTTTAAACACATACACTATACACTTGGTTTCTAGACGAAATCCTCCAGTAATGAGCATGTATTAACTGGTCTCATAGAATCTGTTTAATCAACTCTATTTAGCTTATGTAATACCTAATTAGGCTATAGGTCTATAGCGTCTCGGAGGTCTTATTATCTCTATTGAGGTAGGGTTATTACAGGAT
>CAYXOO010000044.1:0-12904 GCA_964466845.1 uncultured Desulfurococcaceae archaeon | reverse complement strand
ATGTATATACACTACACACACTTAAATAGATCAACTATTTTAGTTATATTAAGGAACTTACCTAACTTAGATTTCCTCTATAACCAATGAAACCTTTTTCCTTGAGGCAAAGGGATTAACACTATGTATATAACTTCTCCTACTAATCCCGTTCAACTAGTGTTTATAGAAAATGTTTCAAAATAATCTATAGCTTAAGTATCTATTTAACCCACTATACTCTAGAGCATAGAATGGTGGAGTATATAGTGGTTGCTAGTAAAGCTGTTAAAGCCAGGGAAATGCTGAGAAGGCTTGGTAGGAAGCCATCACGTATACTATCTGGTGTAGCACCAGTAGCTATTATGACAAAGCCTTATCCATGTCCACATGGCAAGTGCATCTACTGTCCTGGTGGGCCAGAATACAATACTCCACAGAGCTATATTGGTGAAGAACCAGCTCTTATGAGGGCTATAAGGGCTGGCTACGACCCCTATGAGCAAGTACGTGTAAGGCTTAGACAGTATGAGATACTAGGCTACTACCCCTCTAAGGTAGATCTTGTTATAATGGGTGGTACATTCCTAGCAATGCCTCTTGATTACCAGGAATGGTTTATAACTATGGCTCTAGAAGCTATGAACCGATACCCCTTGCCTAAGCCGGGTCACTGGGTTAGCTTAGAGGATGCACAAGCTAGGAATGAGAAGGCTAGTGTTAGGTGTATAGGACTCACTATTGAGACAAGGCCGGATTGGGCTAGAGAGAGACATGCTGATTGGATGCTTTATCTTGGTGCTACACGTGTAGAACTTGGTGTACAGAGTATCTACGATGATGTACTAGAGAGGGTTGAACGTGGACATAGTGTAAGAGATACAATAGAGGCTACAAGGATACTACGTGACTCTGGTTTTAAGATAGTATACCATATAATGCCCGGGCTACCTGGTAGTGATCCCGATCGTGATCTGGAGATGGTTAAGGAGTTGTTTAACAACCCAGACTATAGACCAGACTATCTAAAGATATACCCTACACTTGTTATCAAGGGTACAAGACTCTATGAGATGTGGAAGAGGGGTGAGTATAAACCACTGAGTGATGAGGAAGCTGTTGAACTCATTAGTGAGATGTACAGGTATATACCAGAGTATGTACGTATAATACGTGTACAAAGAGACGTACCAGCACCAATCATTGAGGCTGGCCCTAGGAAGGGTAATCTACGTGAACTAGTTGAGAAAAGATGTATTGAGAAAGGTATCCGTATTAGAGAGATAAGGTATCGTGAAGTAGGTAGACAGTTGTGGAGATACTGTAAACTACCAGACCCTAGGACTACCCGGATAAACCGTTATAGCTACGAGGCAGCTGGTGGTTATGAGGAGTTCCTTGCTGTAGAAGACACTGTTAACGATATATTGATTGGGTTCATAAGGCTTAGGATACCAAGTGAGAAAGCACATAGACGGGAGATAGACTCTAGAACAGCTATTGTACGTGAACTCCATGTATATGGCCCAATGGTACCACTTGGCCGGAAGCCCCACCCGTTATTCGAGTGGCAACACCGTGGATGGGGTAGAAAGCTCCTCTTGGAAGCTGAAAGGATTGCTTATGAAGAGTATGATTGTAGGAAGATACTTGTCTTATCAGGTATTGGTGTACGAGAATACTATAGGAAGCTAGGCTATTACCGCCCTAGTAATAGCCCCTATATGCATAAGGTTCTAGACTAGCAATACTATATAGTATACTACAAGACCAACTATTATACTTAATACAACAACTCTAGCTATAACAAGCTTCTTTAGACTAAAACCTATCTTCTTGATAAACAATACTGGTGTATAACCAGCTATAGCCAGTGGTATTATTATCAATATACAGTATACTAGTATATAGAATAGTCTAGTCATGGGATCACTTAGTGTATTAGCAAGTATTGTAAGAAACACAATGTATGGAGCAGCACTACACATCATAAAAGTCCATGATACAACTACTCCAAAAGCCATTATAGCAACTGGTAGTATCCACAATGGGAGCTTCTGTAGAAAACCAGGTAAGCACTCTCTCTCCCTACACTCAATACTGAACTCTCTACCACTAACCAGGTCCTTTATATCACGTGCTATGAGAGCAAGAGCTATCCCTAGTATCAATAACATAAATATCTTTGATAGAGAAAGTATAGCTGTCAATACATAGCCTGCAAGTACATAGCCTACATAGACACCAAGTATAAACATTGTTACTGGAACAAACTGTCTCCTACCAATAAACCCTAGAGTAGAAGCTGTTAGTGCAAGTAGTATCGTAGTAGATATAGCACATGGATTTATAGAATCAACACTAGCAAGCATAACCATAGTAGGTATTAAAGCTGCTGATGATCCACTACTCGATCCACTATTGCTACTACTATGTTCTAATGTTTCCTGTTTCTTAAAGACGATAGCTTCTATAGCCTCAATATAGCTCTTATTAGTAATCCTCTTAGGTACAGTCTCATAGTATACGAGTATCTCACCAGTATCTTCAAGACACATTAGTGTTCTCCAAAACTTCTCATCCTCAATAGCACCAACAACAATAGCTGTGATCTCCCCCTTACTATTAACTACTACAGAGAATGGTGTGTATGCTAAAACATCTCTACTAACATCTATAGCCTCTGCTACAGTATCCACTAACTTCCCAAAATCACTACTATACTCTGATGAATAGACTTCTCTAAACAAGTACTTTATACCAGTCTTGTTAAAGAAGTTCTTTAAAACCCTACAAGCACCACACATGTTAGAGCCATAAATGACTACATAGCTTTTACTAGTATCACACTTGTTTGGAGTAGTAGGTAGTACAATGTTTGTTGAACTATGATTTACACCTACCCCTTCTTCTCCATGATAAGAGACTATAGCATATATTGTTAAACCAAGTAAAGTAAACACTATAGCACCAAGTATAAACAATGGAGCCTTGGAGGGTTCTTCTCTCTTCTTAACCACTATAGCTCTCCCTACAAGAGATATAGATAGAGAATAGCCTAATAACAATAACCCAGTCACTACTAGTTCCATTCTATAACAGATAGGTTCTAATGCTATCTATACGGGTATAGCTAAAATAGCTTTACTTACAACAATGTGGCTTTGAAAACGCTTTTACCTCTACATTCTTTCTCTGTAATTCATCCAATATGTCACGATCATCTGTCCAAATACAAACATTTTCTCCTTTATAAGTCTTAGCTAAGCTTAAAGCTATTGCTACTATGGGTATATCATCTGGGTCTCTATATCCTATAATCTCTTCAGCCTTCCTTAGATCATCTTCACTTGGTTTTACATCTATGTATTCTATATTTGGTTGTCTTAAAAGGATAGCTATTAGCTCTATCTCTCTAGCTAGTAGTTCTTCAATAGTGATTTTTCCCTTCTTTAAAGCTTTTTCTATCCTAGATGCGATGTCTTGAAGAGCTTTAGTAGTAAGTAATTCTGAAAGTTCTTCTATCACGGGTTTTGGAATTAAGTAATGTGTTGTACATGTTGTAAGACATTTTCTTACAATCTCACCCTTTATTATAGCACTTATAATTATATTAGTATCTACTAAGTATACTGAACATTCTCTACTCAACAGGTTACCCCATAAACCTTACTCGAGAGCTTCATAAAGTATCTTATATGATCCATGGATCAGATGAAGGATTACAAGTGGTTTAATCTTCTTCTCTTCTATAATAGATAGGTCTTCTAGTGGTGCTCTATATACGTATGCTAGTATAGGTATTGTTCTCCGGGGTTTTATATATGTGTCAATAGCTTGTTTATATTTTATTACTTGATCTATGTCATGTAGCAGATTTGGCTTAGTTTTAAACTCTATAATAAACCATGTATTGTTATACATGATAACAAGGTCAGGTCTTATATCTCCAGGTAATATTGGATTATTATATGCTATGGATACAGCAGCTTTGGGTATATTAAACCTTTGTGATAAATATTCAACAACAATATCTGTGTATACATTAGCCAGAAGTCTTCCTAAGATTCTTCTCCTAATAATTAATTGACTCATAAAGCATCCCTGCTAATTAACTTATGTTGAATTAGAGTAATATATCTTTTTTATACTTATGTTTACAATAGAGCTCTGGATGATTCTTCTCTCTTCTTAACCACTATAGCTCTCCCTACAAGAGATATAGATAGAGAATAGCCTAATAACAATAACCTGTTAGTTATAGATAGTATAAATAGGAGGAGATGGCTTTTATGGTATGGATGTGTTAGGAAAGGTATATCTGGCCTAAAACTCATTTATTGACTAGGGGATAAGCTTGGCTACTACTGTGTTAAAGCTTCCTCCTAGTCTGGTAAAGAGGCTTAGAGAGAAAGCAGAGAGCCGTGGCCTTAGTTTTGAAGAGTATGTGTTAGAGCTTCTCTCATCCGATCTTGATCCTAGGGAGAGAGCTAGAGAGTATATTGAAGCAGCCATGGATCTGCTTAAACAAGCTAGAGAGGAGTTAGAGAAGGGCGGTATTAGACAAGCTGCTGAAAAGCTATGGGGTGCTACAGCATTAGCTGTTAAAGCATATGCTTACTGGAGAGAGGGTAAGAGACTAGCTAGCCATGGAGAACTATGGGAGTGTATGAGGAGGATGGCTAGAGAAATTGGAAAATGGATACGTGATGCATTCTATGCAGGACATGCAATGCATACATGTTTCTATGAGGGATGGTGTAATGAGGAAGATGTTGGAGAAGCTTTTGAGAGAATAGAGAGGCTAGTACGTGTAGTAAAGGATACTGTTACTACAGAGTAGTTCTATTGGAGGATAGTTTTATCCTCTTACAGTATCCTTCTTAATACCCCTAGGGCTATGTTGTGGTAAGAGATATAGTGGGTTTCTTCTATAGCTTTAGGTTTTGGTGGTCTTTGTATTGTCTAGTAGGTATCTCTTGCTTAGGAGAGGAGATAGGGTTAGATGGTGTTGTAGACGTAGTGGTAGGTGTTGTAGTACTGGTCCTAACGTGGCTTTAACAGTCTATGATGTATGCCGTATAGCTCGTTATCTTGGTGTTGAGTGGAGAGAGCTACGTGGAAAGTATATACTAGCTATTGTTGCTGACATGGTTGCTATACCTGTTCTAAGAGGTGTTGGTGATGGTGTTTGTGCTTTCCTAGAGTATCGTGATGGCTTACCAACTTGTACTATATACCCTGTTAGACCACTTAGATGCCGTCTATACCCATTCCATCCCGCCAGCCCTAGTAAGAAGGATATAGTATACTTTGACACATACTGTCCCGGCTACGGCTATGGGGAGGAAGTAGAGCCTCCATGGAGTCTATTGGAGGAGTATTATAGGGAGGTGAGTATGCAGTATAAGAGAATGTATGAACTAGTGTTCAGTGAGGGCTATGAACCGTTGGAGGCTCTAGAGAGACTTATTGATGAAACATGTGGTTGTGTTGAGAGATAGAGCTATATACGTTTCAATACAATATTCTAGATAAGGTGTCTACTGGAATGGTTTCTTGTAAGGAGTCTCTAGAGACTCTTATCCAATGGCTTAAACAAGGTAAACCAGATGCTGAAACACTAGTTGATTTCCCATGGGAAGTAGAACGTGTTAGTGAGTTAAACATTAGAGCTGTACATCCCCGGTTCCCTGTAGGCATAGATATAGTGTGTAGTGATGAAGCACGTAGTGTACGTGTAATCATATTAACAAAGTTTGAGACTATAAGCCTAGATAATAAGGCTAGGATTAAACTGTATAGGAAGCTCCTTAGACTAAACAATATGCCTCTAACAAAGTTTATCCTCTATGGAGACGACGATAGCATTGGTGTAGCCGTGGATCTAAGTATGCATAGTCTTGGTAAGAAAGAGTTTAACGATGCACTAGCCTTCCTCCTTGGAGCACTAGTTACTGTTGTCAAAGAGATTGGTGTAGAGGAAGAACTATACAAGTCCATGGCTAAAGAACTTGCAAGGCTCGTTTCCAAGCATTTTGAAGAGGGATGGAGTAGAGAGAGGCTTGTAAAATACCTTGTAGAAGTCGTGGGTATGAATCCACAGGATGCAGAAGAATTCCTTGACACTATAGGGTTGAAAGCTGCAGACATTATATCTAAGATTAGAGGGACTATAAGTATGTAGCCTCTATAGAGTCTTCTCTCTAAGCCTATAGACTAGCTCCATAAAGTCTTCAACACGTTTCTTATCTACTGGATTATCTATCCGTCCATCCCTCTTAAACCATGTACCAACTATAAAGCCGTCTACTAGACTCCAGTATCTACGTAGATTCTCTCTAGTTACACCACTACCTATGATAACTGGTTTACAGCTATACTTACGCACAATAGCTATATCTACAACACTTGTCTCACCACCAGTATGTCCACCAGAGACTATCAATGCATCAGCTAGTCCACGCTCAATATTCTCTCTAACAGCATCTCTTAGTGGTAGTACTGGTCTAGAGTGTTTAACATTTACATCAGCATATACCCTAACACTGCATCCAAGCCTCCTCCTCATACAGTGTACATGGTATGCTATAGGCTCTAAAAGACCCTCTGGACTCCATACTGGTTCAGCAAGTGCATTTACACGTATAAAGTCTGCACCACAAGTACAAGCTATAGCCATTGCCTCAACACCACTATTCCTCAACAAACTAAGACCAACTGGTATCTTAGAAGACCTAGTGATCTCCCATACAACTACTGTATAAGAAGCTATTGTCTCTACAGCTTCAACTCTCTTAACAAACGGTTTATCCCAGTAGTTCTCCACAATAACACCATCTACACCAGCCTCCATATAGGTATCAAGCTCGGATAATGCAGTTGCTAAGACGTCTTCAAAAACCCCGTTATACCCGGGTGAACCAGGTAATGGCTTTAAGTGTATAACACCAATAACAGGCTTCAATACATTAAATGGTTCGGGTATCCTAGGGCTAGACAATACATATCACCTACTCTATGCAGTAGCATAGTCTGATATAATAGATGCTATAACATATATTTGTCCTAGGTATACCTAGAGACGTGGTGTATCCATGGACATATATAGAACAGCCACTCTACTAGCTCTATTACTTGCTATGGCTTCTCTAGTATCTACTACGCCATATATTGTAGAAGCTATTCCACAAAGACAAGACCCAGACATGCCTATAAGTGATAATGTGGTAATTGATGAAGGTGCTTTTCTAGAAATACTCGATAAGCTTAGCAAGAAATTTAATGATCCAGTAATAGAGAGTTATAGGAAGGCTATAGAGGATGCATTAGATACTGGAGACTATGAGACAGCTAATAACTTGTTACAACAACTAAGAGAGTATATTGAGAGAGAATATGGTTCTAGAGATAAAGAGCTAGATAATGAGACTATAAGAGACCTAGCCATTATATCTTCATCAAATATTACAGACAATGGTGTAGAAGTAGACATCTATAAGCTATTAGAGGAATATGCTGAACTAGTTGATAATGATACAATAGCTAGTCTAACTAAAGAACTCAAGGAAGACCCTTCTAGACTAAACACTAGTGAATACACACTATTAATCAAGACTGTGAAAAACCTACTAGGTAATAATACAGAGACTATATCATTTGAAGAACTAATTGGTTCTTCTATGGAGGAATTCGTACCTGAACTAACTAGCTTTAAACCAAATTTGTCACTACCAAAGCCAGTATATAACCAACCACCTATTATACCACATGCAAATATCCCTGGTGTACCAGTTAGTGTTTCTACAAAGCTTTCTCCACCATTCTTCATAAATCTCGACTACCTACCATTGATCATGCTATCTGCTATAATACTGTATATAGGATATAGATATAGGGGGTCTATTATAGAGTATATGAGACCACGTGTTAGAAGCTTTATTGCTAAGACAATAGTTGGTTTAACAGATATTGTAAGGAAAGTTGAAGACCCAGTTATAAGGCTATACTCTAGAGCACTAAGGTATCTAGTACTAATTGGTTATAAGAAGATGGAGTGGGAGACTCCTAGAGAATTCCTTGATAAAATAGATAGTATGGAGTATAGGAGTGTATTAGAGAAGATAACCTATGCTTATGAAGAGAGAGTATATGGTGGTAAAACTATAGGTATTGATAGAGTTAGAGAGTTAGAGGAACAATATAGGAGAGTGTTTGGTGGGAAATAGAATTGGTTAGAGAGTATAGTCCTAGATTAAAGTTGTTCATGCTAATACTATCACTAATAGGTATTATAGCTTGTTTCTATGTACCAGCTGTATCAATGAATATAACTGCTAAACTATACACTGGAACAGCCAGCCCCTATAACATAGACTGGATGGGTACATCCACTTTCAAGGAAATACTTGTTGAGAAAGGGTATAAGGTAATAGTTGTAGATGAATGGAGTAAGTTATACACGTGTATCAAGAAAGGTGATTTAGTGGTTATTATAGCTCCTGATAGACCGCTAACCATTAGTGAGTCTGTCTACCTATACAACCTTGTATTAAATGGTACTATAGACCTACTAGTAGCTGATGAGAATACGACATCTAACAACCTGTTAAGACTATTTGGTTTAAACATAACAGGGTATGCAGTACTTGTTGAATCCCTAGCTTCTAGTGAAAAAACCTCTTCATCACCTTTTCCTAGAACAGTAATGTATCCTAGTACAAGTGGTGTAGTTTATGCTGTAATTGATTATAGAGTATATAGTGAGAATAACACAGTATTTATACTGAAGAAGCTATACCCGGTAAGGACTACTGGGAAGAAGTATGTATTTAGACTAAACTGGGCATCAGATATAGAGTTCACTACACCAGCTCTAGTAAACACTAGTAGTCCAGCCTACAACACCTATTTATTAAACATAACGTACTGTATAACTGGTTATACTAGAGGTTTCCTAGACTACAACGACAACGGCGTTATCGATATTAGTGAGGCACCTTCGTTTAATACTAGGTACACTAGTGTATGGGCTATTGTGAATAACCGTAGCCGTGTAATAGTGTTTAGTGATAGCTTCCTGTTTACTAATCAAGCACTAGAGATGAACAATACTGTTTATAGAGAATATATAGAGGATTTGATAGACTCTATAAACGCTAGTAGTAGGAGAATATTGATTCTAAACAATATATACAGTATTACCAAGAAGTCAATTGGTATACCTTATCATCCATCTATAATACTCTATTTCCTAGCATCAATACTTGTTAGTGTAAACAATGTTATAACTAGTCTTGTATCTAAGAATACATTCTTTGCACTAATATATAGTTCTAGCCTAGTAGTTACTCTATCATTAATGCTGGTCTATATGACTAGCTATAAGAGGTTTGTAGAACAGAGTGTAAGTAGTGTTGATGAGACACGTATTATTACAGAGACTATTGTGAGGAAGAGTGTATTAGAGGGGAAGGGTGATCCCAGAGAAACCATTAATGGCTTATGGAGTATACTAGAGTATTCTACAAGGAAACTACTAGGCTATAGCATAGCTGATGTAGCTAGAGATACTAGTCTTGTTAAGAAGTTCTCTAGAGATACTGGTATAGAGCCTAGAAAGCTAGAGAAGATTGTTAGATGGCTGTACAGTATATACCTAAAGTCTCTAGGTAAGAGAAGATTTCCAATTGTATTATCCTGGAGTAGGGTATTGAAGAAGTATATAAATTATAGTGAGTATATATTAGAGCACATGGGCTATACATTGACAAGGAAGAAAGGGTATCGTGGAATTGAAGCAATCCTCCACTAGTATTGATCCAAGCTATGCTGTAAAGACTACAGAGAATATACTGTCTGAAGCATCTAAGGTTATAGTTGGTAAACGTAACGTGTTAAGACATATACTCATAGCTCTATACTCTGGAGGACATGTACTACTAGAGGGTGTACCAGGTGTTGCTAAAACCCTTATAGCTAAGACTATAGCACGTACACTAAACATGACATACTCTAGGATACAAGCCACACCAGACCTCTTACCAAGTGATATAATCGGTACTTTCGTATATGATCCAAAGACTGGTGATTTCAAACCCCGGAAAGGACCTATTTTTGCTAACATAGTATTATTTGATGAGATAAACCGTGCTAGTCCACGTACACAGTCTGCACTACTAGAGGCTATGCAGGAGAAACAAGTTACTATAGAAGGTGTTACATTCAAACTCCCAGAGCCATTCATGGTTATAGCTACTCAAAACCCTATTGAAATGGAGGGCACCTTCCCTCTCCCAGAAGCCCAGATTGATAGGTTTCTACTTAAGATAGTAGTTGACTACCCTACGAGGGAGGAGAGTAAGGAGATTCTTAGGAGGATACATAGTATTGAAGAATTTAATGTAAAACCTGTTGCATCAGCTAGTGATGTACTTAAGATAAGAGCTATGCTTCCACACGTGAGAGTCAGTGATGAGATAGTAGAGTATATTATAAGCATTGTAGAGGAGACACATAAGCATCCAATGGTTAGACTTGGTGGTTCACCACGTGCTGCTATAGCATTGTATCTATGTAGTAAAGCTAATGCATTGATTAGTGGACGTGACTTTGTAATACCTGATGATGTAAAGTATGTTGCATACTCTGTACTTAGACACCGTATACTATTAAAGCCAGAAGCAGAACTAGAGGGTGTAACAAGTGATCAGGTTATAAGAGAGGTTTTAGAGAGAGTACCGGTTCCCACACCTGGTGTTGGAGAGTAGTATGGTGTAGTATGTTATGTCTATGGATGGTTTTGGAGAGATATGTACTAGTTATAGATTGTTTGCATTACTACTCGTGGTCTCTCTAATAGTTGCTGTATCACTACTTTATGAATCAATTGTGCCAGAGACTACATACTATATAGTATCAATAACTATTGCCTACATAATTCTTATGAGGCTATTTGTTGAAGCTGGTGCACGTACTGTGTATAAGCTTAGAGTGTATAGAGAGTACAGCCGTCCAGTTGTAGAGGGTAAGCCTCTCACAGTAAAGCTTAGTGTGTATAATCCATCTATAATACCTATACTGTATATAGAGATAAGTGATCACTATCCAAGCCTCTTCCATCTAGTCAAGGGATTTAGTAAAGCAGTAGGATTCCTACCCCCCAAGGGGTCTATTGAGATAAGGTATGTTGTTGAACCAAGGATTGGTAAACACTTGTTTAAGGGTGTAGAAGTTGTTGTAAAGGATATACTTGGTCTATTCTCATACAAGGCATTCATACCCAATAGTAACTGTGTTATAAGAGTACATCCTAAGCCATACCCACTACCAGCTAGTGTTATGAGGAAATGGGTTAGTACAAGCCTTGGTGTCACAAAGTCTAGGCTAAGAGGTATTGGTGTAGAGTTTCTAATGCTTAGAGAGTATAGCTATGGAGACGACTACCGGTTTATTGATTGGAAAGCATATGCTAGACTCCGTAGACTATATGTTAAGGTTTTTGAGAGAGAAGCAAGCCTCAACATGGTTATACTAGTTGATGCATCACCGGCTATGCACTATGGTGTCATAGGTAGGACAATGCTTGAAGAAACAGTTAGGGTAGTCTCTGGCCTTGTAAACCATATAGTCTATCGTGGAGACTGGGTTGGACTAGCTATTAGAGCTAACAAGTCATACATGATACCACCTGGTAGAGGCCCACTGCAGTACTATAGAGTACTAGAAGCATTATCAAGTATCGAGTGGGTTAACGAGTACCCAGAGTATACAATAGCTGATCTGTTGAAGAAGTCTCTACTACTACAGCCTAAGAGGACTAAGACGTTATTCCTAGTATTCATGTCGCTTGATCCAACTAGTTATAAGGAGAAGGCATTGGATAGAGAGGTTAGTGAGTTAACTAGTATTGCTAATAAACTAGTTTCTCTAAACCATAGTGTATTGATTGTATCACCACTACCAGAACTCTATGAACTAGAGTATCTAAGTGGTGTAGAGGCAGGCATATACCTTGCATCTATACTAAAGAGTTTTGAAGCTACAAGAGAATATGCTCGGAAGCTAAGAGCTAGTGGTGTAAATGTTATACAGGTTGGCCCATCTAGTCTACTGCCTAGACTCATAGGCTTCATAGAGAGGTATAGGTCGGTGATAACGTGATTATTGCTAGAGAGAATATTCCGTGGAAGCATAGGGTTGCATACCTAGTACTGTATTCACTCCTAGTACTATACCCGATGCATAGGATATTCCATGGTATAGGACAGCTACCAACACTCTATAGCTTCTTCTTAACACTTTTGTCTCTACTTGTTGTAGCTAGTATACTCTATACACGTTCAGAACTGGTTATACTATACTATGTGATAGTAGCTATATTCTTTAAGTTATTCAATGTAGTAGAACCATCTACTGGTGAGTTTATACTATACTCACTAATCATTCTACATGGAGACATGATTGCTAGAATACTAGTCTATGGCATAGGGTATAGGAGGATTAAATCAGAGTTTAAGGGGCTATTACTACTAGTAATAATATTCTTTTCACTACTAATGATACACCTTGTTGTAACCTACTATACTACTTCATTATTCATAGAGTTGTCGAGAAACGTTGTAGAAAGCAATGTACTAACTAGGATAGTCTTTGGAAAAATACTCTCTACAAGATTTGGTAGCGTCTTCCTACTAGTAATTGTAACAGTATGTGTACTATATGTACTAACACATTACCTACTAGACATAGTTGTTGACGTTCTAAGTCTTAATAGAGAATACGTATTAAGATATGTTAGATCAAGTATAGCTAGTCTATGGAAGCTGATAAGCAATAACCAGACATGGCACCAGAAGTTATTCTTTAGAGTATCACTATTATTCATACTATCGTTTATATGGATATTCGTGTTACCAGTATACTC
>CAYXOO010000043.1:0-12926 GCA_964466845.1 uncultured Desulfurococcaceae archaeon | reverse complement strand
ATAGTATATAAACCTTTCTCAGATAGGGAATAGTGAGAAAAACACGTGGGCGTGCATAAAAATGCCGTTATCACTAGGAGAACATGTAATGTTACTGTTTAAGACGCTATTAATCATTAATGAGAAGAAAGAAGTAAACATAAGTGAACTGGCATCACTCTTAGGTGTAAATAGGCCACAAGTATACACACTGGTAAACGCTTTAGAATCACTAAACCTAGTAGTGAGAACCAAGGTTAAAACAGTTCCACCAAAAACAATAATTAAGCTAACAGAAAAAGGACAAAAACTTGCTTATTGTATAAAAGACACGAATATCGTACACTGATATCAGCAATTACTTTAAGCTTAATCACAGAATACTCTATATACAATAGGTATATATACGATTATATACTATATTTCTCTATGGTAGAGAAGCATGGTTCTTAAACGTAAAAAGGAAGGATTACTTAGAAAGATCCTAGAAGAACGTATGAAGAAGGGGCCTATACTAAAAAGGCTTAGAGAACAGTTCTTTAGAGCTGCTAGTAAAGTCTATGATGCTGATAGATTCCATGTAAGTCTATTAGATGACATAAATGATGCCGAAGAACTAGTAGTTATAATATCACCTTTCTTGAATAGACTTAGGGTTGAGAAGTTTATTGGTACGAAAGAAGTAGTAAGTGCAAAGAAAAGAGGAGTAAAGATAATAGTTGTTACAAGACCTCCGGAACCAAAAGAAGTGAGTAATGTTGAAGAACACGAGAAGTGTATTAATATGCTTAAAGATGCAAAGATCAAGGTAGTAGTTGTTAAAGAGCCAAGACTACACTTTAAGGCAGTGATAATTGATAACAAGATAATATATCTAGGCTCTATAAATCCACTGAGTATACTAACGTTTAAGGAGATACCTGCAGACTATATGATTAGATTTGAGAGTGAGGCATTAGTAGATGAGATAATAGAGAGTGCTATTGGTAGGGAAATTTATGAGGAGTGGCTTAGTGAGTAGTTATTGATATAAACAGTTGTTAACAGTAGACCAGATATACTTGTAGAGATATTCATAATAGTTTAGATAGCCTAGAAATAGTCGGTAGTATAATAGACCCCTTCTTTATAAGGTAGCCTTTTAACTCAATGTATTTATTGAGTGGTTTGGTTTGGTTGGTGTGTTGGAGTATTATGGTAGGGGTTTTGTTTGTGAGGAGATAGCTGGTTTCCTCAGGGGTAGATGGGTTGGTGTTGAGGGACGGGGTAGGAAGTGGGTTAGATGGGCTGGTGATAAGCCATTACGTGTTGATAGCCCAGATGACGTAGTGTATCTAGTAAAGAGATACAGGTCTCTAGAGCCAAGGAGTTTCTATGGAACTATAGAAGTCTTCCGTAGACTAGAGACCCGGAGTGATGTAATGGAGGGTTATAGGGATAACGTACTGTATACAACAGTGTTTATAGACATAGACATTATTGATGAGAAACAAGTAGGTGAAACATGGGTTTATGCAGTAGAAGCTGCAAGGAAGATAACACAGTTCCTCATGGAAGAAGGAGTAGAGAAGAGCATCTACCTACTATGGAGTGGAGCAGGAATACACGTCCGGGTACACGAGAAAGCATTCACTGGAGCCTTAGAGAAGCATCACCCACTAGAGGTAGCCTATGCAGTAGCAGAATATGTATTACTAAAGCTAAAACCAGACCTACTAGACACTATACATAGATCAAAGGGATTGATAAAGATAGAAAACCTCGTGGCAATGAAGAGAGTATTTACAGCACCACTAAGCCTACACCGTAGACTAGACCGTGTAGCAACACCACTAAAACCAAGCCAACTAGAAGAATTCAATCTAGAATGGACAAACCCAGAAAAACCAAGATACTACCCAAGAGCATGGAGTGAATACAAAGATGGAGAAGGAGACCAACTAGCATGGAAAGCACTACAAACAATAGGCTCAACACCAAAAATAACAACCATAAAAGAAGCATATACAACAAAACTAGAACTACCAAGAACAGACACCCTTAGAGAAGAGATAAGAGAGGAAAAGAAACCAAGAGAACCAGGTAGATTCCAGGTAATGGCACTAGTACAAGCAACACGCTACTACATACTCTACAAAGACATAGACAAAGCAAAAAGCTTTGGACTAAACCGAGCAATATTCTATGCATGGGCAAAACACTATGGCCCCTCTAGAAAACCAGTAGCCAGACTAAAAACCCCTATAAGAACAAGCTATGGAAGAAGAATAAGAGAAGACACAGTATCATGGACCATGGTTGCTGGAGAGAAAGTACAGGTCAGTAGAAACGGATACTATGTAATGGGTGGTATAGAACAGAGGCCAGAAGACTATGATAGACAAGTAAGACGTAGATTCGAGGAAGTAGGCATAGACTACGAGAAAGCATGGAGAGCAGCACTAGACTATGTATCAAGATACCCAAGAACAATACTACTAAACCCACAGTTATTCTATAAACACGTATACGAACCAGTTAGAGACTCATTCATAGAGAAAGTTCTTGGTAAACCAAAGAAGAAGATAACTAGTCTAGACAAATGGCTTAAATAAACCAAATACTCTATAACAATTAATAGTATATAGTATCCATTCTAAAACATAGTGTTAGAGAGTCTATAGGGTTAGAAAAGTAAACCATATTATGGATAGAGAGAATCTAGTCCTTAAGACTAGAACTAGTATATAAGTGGGTGGTGTGGTGGATAATAGTTGAAGAGTGTAAGCCCATTAATAGCTATTGTACTAGTAGTAGCTATCACATTATCTCTAGCTATAGCTGTAGCACTATGGTTATCTGGGATAGTAGGTACTGAAGGCTATGGATCAGCTATTGTAAAATTTGGTATAACAGGAAACTTCTATACTAGAGGTAATGAGTTCTACATACTAATAATGAACCAGGGATCAACAAACATAACGATAAACCGTATACTAGTAAACGGTAAATACAGTGCAGTTGTACTAGAAGCAGTCAATCCTGATACTGGAGAGAATAGACTAGAGTATAGCAGTAATGGATACAAGGTATATGTATATACTGGAGAAATAGTTAGGATACATGGAGTTGTAGAGCTAGAGTTTGACCCTGGATCATTCTACGACGTTAGAGTCTATACTACACTAGGCTTTCAGGCATCTGAAATGCTTGTAGCAACACCAGCTCCACTAACAGCAAGTGTTGATGCCTATGATACAATGCTTAAATACCCTAGTGATCCAACTAGGAAGATAGCACTACTAGGATTCACCATAACAAATACTCTAAACAAACCAATACATATATACAAGCTAAGACTACTAGACCCAAGCGATCCAACCAAGATATACTATGAAAGACCAGTAGATATCACAGTAGATCCGAGAGAGACGTATAAACCAGAACGTGTAAGAGACTTTATAAAAATACCTCTTAAGCCAGGAAAGTATATTGTACAATTCCAGTATAGGATTGGTAGTGAATACGACTCACTAGCTAGATTCCTAGAGATAAATCCAAAGCCGCTAACAATATATGTTATAAACACTGATGACCCATCTAGATTTGTTGACAAGAGACTAGCATACCAGATAATATCAAGCATGGCTGACGTAAAGAATATTACATCAAGGAAACAACTATACGAGTTCTTCAAAGACCCACCAGACGATGCAGTCATAGTAATCAACCTAGTTGGAGCAACATTCCCTATACCAGGACCCAACGATATAGGTTCAAAACTATTCGTCATAGAAGATCCACCAGGTACTGAACAAGTAGACTATATATGGTGGACACACATCAACGATACATACATTATAGACCCATACACTGGTAAACAAGTACATGTACCAGTATGGTCTGTATTTATAGGAGAATCAATTGATAGAAACCACTTAATACTAGCAAACATCGTCTCATGGGCACTAAGATACTATTGTAACATAGCCTATAGCAACTGGCATAGGTCATGGCTATACTCTATAGACGCTACACACAATGGTACCTACGGCGTACTAGGCTTTATACTTGTACAAGAAGGCGTTAGCCGTACAATATCCAACTATACAGAATACGTAGTTGATATGGCATGGATATTCAATGATACATCAATACTCCTTAACAATACACCAACAGAAAACCCATTCTACGACGTAACACTATATAGGCTATCACCTAGCGACTACTATGCATTCCATAAGACAAACAATACTAGATACCCAGTAGGCTGTATAGCTGTTAGGAGAGGAGGTGGATTCGTGATAATCAATGGATGGAGTAGTCCTGCTTCACCACAGTGGAGACAGACTATACCAGAACCACTCGATAGTGAAGAAGAAGTTGTAGAGTTCTATGTGAAAATGGCTATCTATGAAGCCATATACATCTATATAGCAGAATACGTACTCGGAGGTAAATAGCTAGCATGTCACATGGAGTATAGCTAGTACCCTCCTTCCCTCCCCAAGCATCTTATTCACGATCCCTATAGCATCCTGTGTCTTCTCATAAACAACATCTACACCTAGTCTATCAAGATACTCTCTAGCATCACTCATTATAGGCAGACAGCCATACTGTCCAGTACCAATAACTACTGCATCAAAACCTCTACACCTACTAACAATATCCTCTACTTCTCTAAGAGACAATGGTGTATGACCATATAGTCCACGGTACTCGCTAGACAAGTGCTTAGGCCTCTTAAACACATGGTCTATACACAACACTATGTCATAATCAAACCTCTCATCACCAACAACTATGTACCCAAAACCAGTCTCTCTAACAAACAACTCCATAGACACTAGCCTCCAAGCATTAATTAGGTTGTGTGAGAGATATAACCCTATAGCCCCCAGTACATGGTGGTAGAATGGTATTAGAGGGTGTAAGAAAGGCTCTATCAAGGTTTATGAGGAGTAACAAAGAGTATCGTGAAGCAGTAAAGGAGTTTATCAAAGAGCTACAGAAAGAACTCATACGAGCAGACGTTAACGTGAAACTAGTATTCGAGATCACTAGGAGGATTAGAGAGAGAGCACTAGAAGAAGAACCACCGCCAGGTATTAGCCGTAGAGACTGGCTTGTAACAATAGTATATGAGGAACTAACAAAGCTATTTGGTGGAGAAAGTAAACCAGAAGTCAAACCACCCAGGAAGCCATGGGTTATACTGCTTGTTGGACTACAGGGTAGTGGTAAGACAACAACAGCTGCAAAACTAGCTCTCTACTATAAACTAGAAGGCTATCGTGTAGCATTGGTCTCTGCAGACACCTATAGACCAGCAGCATATGAGCAACTGAAACAACTTGGTGGCCAGATAGGAGTACCAGTCTATGGAGAACCAGGGAATAAGGATGCAGTAGCTATAGCTAGGAATGGGGTAAAGGTGTTTCTAGAGAAGGGATTCGACATAGTTATTGTCGATACAGCTGGTAGGCATCATAGAGAAGAAGACCTACTTAAAGAGATGAGTGATATTGCTAGAGAGATAAAACCAGACGAGGTAGTACTCGTTATAGACGCTGCTATAGGCCAGCAAGCATACAGTATTGCAAAGAAGTTCCATGAATCAACACCCATTGGATCAATAGTTGTTACAAAACTAGATGGTACAGCAAAAGGTGGTGGAGCATTATCCGCTGTAGTAGCTACTGGTGCACGTATAAAATTCGTTGGAACAGGAGAGAAGGTTGATGAACTAGAGGTTTTCCGTCCACCAAGATTTGTAGCACGTATCCTAGGCATTGGTGATATAGAGGGTCTTGTTGAGAGGATTAGACGGGCACGTATAGAGTTTACAGAGAAAGATGTAGAGGAAATGCTTAGTGGTAGACTAAACATGAGGCTAGTCTATAAACAACTAGTTAGTATTAGGAAACTCGGTCCACTAAGAAAGATACTACAGATGATACCTGGTATGGGGCTGAAGATACCACTAGACATAGATGTTGGAGCACGTGAAGCAGAGTCTAAGATCAAGAAGTGGATAGCTATTATAAACTCTATGACATACGAAGAACTAGATCACCCGGAGATAATTGATCGTAGGAGGATGAAGAGAATAGCTATTGGAGCAGGTGTTGAAGTAGATGATGTACGTGAACTAATGAAGCAATACCAGCTTATGAAGAAATTTATTAAACAAGTACGTAGGAGGAGGGAACTACTAGAGAAGCTCAAACTAGGAATGATGCATTGAGTAAGCCTAAGCGTTTATTCATAGTATACATAAGCGATCCATGTATTGATATAGACTTGTCTTCTAAGACACTATTATACGCACTCCTAGTCTCACATGGTATACGGGTTGATACAAGCCTGTATATAGTATCTAGTAGAGACACATTCTACTTCATCGGCTATAGACTGAGACACTTGTATCCACAAGAGAGTAGCTTACATGGATTCTCTAAAACAGTCTTTTGTAAAAAGAAGAAACTATCAGGTGTCTACTATGGCTACAAGTTGTCTCCTAGTAAACCATTATGTCTAGTAAAATGGGGTTCTAGAGGATATAATGTCCATAGAAAACCATGTATTGAGTGTAGTGAGATAGTTATACCAGTCAATCTAGAAGACAATACTGTTAATAATATAATTGGTTCTGACTATAGAGTACTTACTATAAGGGCTATACCTAGTGATATACTGTATAGGATTAATATAGCTCATTACCTACTAGATACATGGTTTGGTGCATTGATTAGGAGAAAGGGTGTAGTAGTAGAGTATGATGGAGAAATCTAGAGTACTAGAGTCAGCCTATAAGATACTATTAAAGCACCCACTATGTAGCCACTGCCTTGGTAGACTATATGCTAAGCTATGCAGAGGACTAGGGAATGATGTTAGAGGCTATAGCCTTAAAACAGCTATTGCTATGGAGCTCCATAGACTAGTTATTGAGAACAATAGAGACAGCTATAGAGAAGTACTAGAGAAACTAGCAACTAATAGCGGTGAACCATTCACTAGTCTATACAAACACCTCTATGGAGACACTATTACACAACTAGAATGCAGTATATGTGGTAATAAGCTTAGTAGGAAATACTTTGAAGAACTAGCTAAGAGGGTATATAACGAGATAGAGAAGTACCATGCAAATAGCTTCCTAGTAGGAGTAAGTGTTAGTCGTGATAGAATTCTTAGAGAACTACTAATAGCTAGTGAGACAGGCTTAGAGTATAGCGAGTCTATTAAGAACGAGATTAAACGTGAAGTAGGAAAGATTGTTAGAGACAAGTATGGTGTAGAACCAGATTTTGATAAACCAGACATTGTTGTCATAATAGATTTTGAGAGAGATGCTATAGAGACTATTGTAAACCCAGTACTACTCTATGGTAGATACTGGAAGAAAGCAAGGAACATATCACATACGATATGGGTTGTAGACGGGGTAAAGAAGTACCCTTACTCACTAGAAGAATTCTTCAACGACATGCTATCAGAACTATATGGATCCGAGAGAATAGTACTACACGCTAGTGGACGTGAAGATGTTGATGCTAGAATGCTTGGTACTGGACGACCCATGGTACTAGAAGTTAAGAAGCCAGTATATAGGCTAGTCTCTCTAGACCTAGTAAACGAGCTACTACATTCTAGAGAGATAGAAGCTGTTATAGAGAGTGAGACTAATAGGTCTATGATAGAGTATCTTAAGACAGAACACTCTAAGAGACAAAAGATCTATAAAGCCCTAGTATATACGGTGGAACCAGTATCAAGAGATAACCTAGAAGTACTTGAGAAAACATTTAATGGAGTAGTAGTTAAGCAGTTGACTCCAAAGAGGATATTGTTTAGAAAGAAAGAACACCTTAGACACCGCCGAGTATACGAGGTAAAGACTAAGTATTTAACAGAAAACGTTTTCGAGACAATAATAAGAGCTGATGGAGGACTATACATCAAAGAGCTCATAAGCAGTGATGAGGGAAGAACAACACCTAGCTTTACAGAAGTACTAGGAGTACAAGCATACTGTATAGAATTAGACGTTATAGCCGTTATATAGTAGAGCCTAGTGTTTTATACTATAAACCATAACTACATTAACTATGGAGAGAAATAGGTAGTCCTAATGCACTCCTATCTCTCTTATACACTGTCTCTCATGCTCCTCACTAAACAACTTATGATCTAGTATTCAAGACTAGACCTAACAGCGTAGATCTATACTATATAGTGACTATCAATCCAACACCAATGGTATCTCTCTTGTTAAGGATTGGATTTAACTGTCTATGTGCTTAGAGAATTATAGGAGGTATTGTTAAGGCTAAGGGGGCTTCTAAAGAATTATACTTAATGGTATCAAGGAGGTTGAGTAAATCATGTGTATAGAGTATACTTGGGTGTTAAGGGGTAGTCTATAGAGAAACTTTAATATAAGCGTTATACTTGTTTCCAAAACTAGTGTGTTGCCTAAGGGTGTCTGGTATGGTTAAGCCTCCTAAGGGGTTTAGGCATCGTACACGTAAGGTCTTAAGGAAGCATATTAGAGAGAAAGGTGCTGTACCACCACTTAGCCTACTACTATACAAGTATAGTGTTGGAGACAAAGTACACATTGTTATAAACCCTGCCATACATAAGGGGATGCCACATCGTAGATACCATGGTAAGACAGGGACTGTTATTGGTAAACGTGGTAAGTGCTATATTGTAGAAGTATACCTTGGTGATAAGAGGAAGGTTTTAATCGTTAGACCAGAGCATTTAAGACCAGTAAAGACTGGGGGTTAATAGGGTTTGTCTCTAGAACTTGATGTAGAAATTGTTGAAGAGAAACACGTGTCTAACCCTATAGCAAAGGATCTACTAGAGAGGTTTATCAAGAGACTAGAAGCAACTAGTGGTACAACTACAATGCTTATACACCGTACAATGGAGTATCTAAACAAGTTCTCTAAACTAGATGCTTCAGACGCTAAAGCACTTGATCGTGAACTACAAGCTTTCAGCTTAAAACCTGAAACACGTGTTATGATAGTAAACATCTGTCCATCAACACTTGATGAGCTACGCACACTCCTTGTCCTCGAGGAAAGAACTATAGATACTGAGGAAGCAGAGAGGATACTAGATATTGTAAACAAGTATTGTATAAAATAGTTGATAGAGAGGTCTTTAGCTTATCTATAGGACGTATAATCAACTATACACGGTAAACACATAAAGTTCTAGACACAATATAGTATAGGTGTATAGCTACTAGGTGTTGTAAAGACATGTATAGACATGGTTTCAACCGTAGACCCCGTGAGCGTAGGCATCGTGAAGAAATTAGAGAATCAGCAATCTATATACTAGACTATATGCCCTATGGAAACCCACTTGACAAGTATAGAGAGTACCGTACAAAACCAGTTGCCCAAGCAATTGGTGTAAACCATTTCACACTCCTAGAAGTCGAGCCTTATCCCAGTATAGACTTTACTATAGGTGAACGTGTAGAACTTGGTAGAGAATCTAAGGTTAGAAGAATAATTGGTAGGATAAGCTATGAAGACCTCACAAGTACTGCACGAGACAACCTAGAAGAGATTATCAGGAAGATCGTGTATGAGAACGAGAAGTTGTTTGTAGAATTCTTCAACAAGGCAGGCCCTATAAACATACGTCTGCACTCTCTAGAACTACTACCAGGTATTGGTAAGAAGACTATGAAGCTTATACTAGAGGAGCGTAAGAAGAAGCCTTTTGAGTCTTTCCAAGAGATACAAGAGAGGGTAAAACTAAGTGATCCAGCTAAGACTATTGTTGATAGAATCATTATAGAGTTGAGAGGTGAGGATAAATACTACTTATTCGTTAAGCCTTCTCGTAGACAATTAGAAGCTACTGGTGCACTATACCTTGGTTATCTAGAGAAACTTAGGCATTTATGAGAGAGTGGTTACCATAGATAAGCCTCCACTCTCTTCTCGTAGAAAGCTATTGCATTGGACTAGAGATGTATTGAGGAAATATGGTGTTAGGGTTAAGAAGAAGCTTAGTCAATCATTTGTTGTTGATCCCACTCTAGTACATGATATACTAGGCTGTGCAAGTAGGTATTGTAGGAGTGGGTGTGTTGAGGAAATAGGTTCTGGGCTAGGAGTCCTCACGTATTATCTATCAACTAGGTGTTGTAGAGTCGTTGCTATAGAGATCGATCCATTGCTCTCAACTATATCTAAAGAAGTAGCTAGTGCTCCACATGTAGTGGTTGTTAACGCTGATGCATTATCTATACCTAGGTGTTGTAAACTAGTAGTATCCAATACTCCATACCATGTATCAAGCGATATAATAGTATCTATTGCTAGAGAGAATATTGTTGAGAAAGCAGTACTTGTACTCCAGAAAGAAGTTGTGGATCGACTGCTAGCTAGACCTGGTTCTAGAGAATACGGTAGATTAACAGTACTAGTTAACACATTGTTTAGACTAGAAGCTGGTAGAGTATATCCTCCAAAAACGTTCTATCCAGAACCAGAAGTCTATTCAAGACTTATAGTGTTTAATAGAGTTAGGGAATACTCACGGCTCCATGCAAGACTTGAAGAAGTAACTCGTAGACTATTTAGTATGAGGAGGAAACGTGTATCTACTGTAGTGCATCGTATCTATAAGCTAGACACATGTGCTCTTGAAAGACTAGGTATAGACTCTAGTAAGAGGGTTTACCAGCTTTGTCCAGAGGAGTTCATGGCTCTAACAAGGTATTTGGTAGAAAGAGGGTTTATCTAACAACTAGTGATTGGATAATAGTGTATAATGGAGTCTATGAACCAGCTGAAGACACGTGGTTATTGCTAGAGATTATTGATAGAGATAGAGTCTATGGTAAAACAGTACTTGATATGTGTAGTGGCACTGGTGTTATAGGGGTTTATCTACTAAAGTACATGGGTGTAGAGAGGGTATTGTTTACTGATATAGACTGGGTTGCTGTATTGAATATAGCTGAAAACTCTTCTCTACATAGACTAGGCTATAGAGTAGCTATATTGAATACAAGTACTGGGTTATGTGTTAGAGACAAGATAGTTGATGTAGTAGTTGCTAACCCACCATACCTACCCGGCAATAGATACGTTGATCTAGAGGGTGGTTCTACTGGTTTGGAGGTTGTAGGAGAGGTAATAAGGTGTTCAAGTAGAGTGCTCGTAGATAATGGGGTCTTATACCTGGTTTTTTCCTCGTTAACAAGTGCTGAGAAAGTATATGAACTACTGGCTACTCATGGGTTTGGGATAAATAGGAGGCTTTCTAGACACTATTTCTTTGAAGACATAATAGCTGTTGAGGCGGTTAAGGAGAGTTGAGAGTTAGAGTAGTGGTTGTGGGTGTAGAAGGTGCTGTTAATCTAGGCTTTATAGCTCGTACGTGTCTAAACTTTGGTGTAGAAAGACTTGTTCTTGTAGAACCAGTTGCTTCTATAGAGGAGGCTCTAAACTATAGTGCTAAGGCTAGAGACTATCTATTGAGTGCAGACATTGTAGGGTCTATTAGAGAAGCTGTTAATGGCTGTGACCTTGTTGTAGCTACTACTGGTAAAGGCTATAGTGTTGGAGATTATCTTAGACAAGCAATTAGTCTTAGAGACTTTATCGAGTTGCTTAGAGAGAGGAGTGTAGGTGAAATAGCTGTATTATTTGGACGTGAAAGCACTGGTTTGACTCGTAGAGAGCTCGAGGAAGCTGATTTCCTTGTAACAATACCTGCTAATCCAGAATACCCTATTCTCAACCTAAGCCAAGCAGTAGCTATTGTACTGTATGAACTATGGCTTTATAGGAGTAGTTGTGTAGAAAACATACCGCCTAGAGCAGATAAGAGTTTGTTAGAAGAAGACGTTGTGTTGGTAAAGGAGATTGTCTCTAGACTTGGATTGTCTAGTGAGAAGGTATATAGGATCAATAGGGTTTTAGAAAGGCTGTTGTATAGGAGTATGCCTAGTAGGTATGAAGCTAGGGTATTAAGGTATGTACTTAGAAGGGTTTTGAGGAGGATGAGTAGTGGCTAAGCTATTCTTTACAGTAAACCCTGGCATAGAGGATATTGCTGCTAAAGAGATAGTTTCTGAACTAGGCGGTAATGTAGAGTATAGATTATTGTCTGGAAGGGTTTTCCTAGAGATAGAGAGTATTCCATGGAATATTAGTGAAAGGATTAGAAGACTTAGGATGATAAATAGAGCATTAGTACATGTTGTAACGACTAATCTAGAGCCAAGCTATAGCTATTTACCAGTACTTAGAGAGGAGTTGTTGAAGAAAGCATGTGGTCTACTAGAGTATGTTACGCCAGAGACAACATTTGCTGTAAATACAGAGCGTATTGGTGAACACGAGTATACATCAATTGATATATCCAGGGTTATAGGGGACGTAGTTGTAGAGCTTGTCTATAGAAGCTATGGTAGGAGGCCACGTGTAGACCTTAGGAGCCCTGATGTAATAGTATATGCTTATGCAGTAGAAAACGAGTTGTCTATAGGGATACTATTGACTGGTCCATGGAGTATGCATAGGAGAGGCTATCGTGTATACGATCATCCGGCTGCATTGAAGGCTACAATAGCTAATGCTATGCTCTACCTTGTAGGTTCTATGGATAAAAAGGTATTAGTTGACCCAATGTGTGGTGGTGGAACAATACCTATAGAAGCAGCTTTGATGCATGAGGACGGCTTATTCATTGGTACAGATATTAATAGGAGGCACATAGCTGGTGCAGAAGCTAATGCAGTAGCAGCTGGTGTATGGGAGAGGGTAGTGTTTAGAGTATGGGATGCCCGTAGGATACATGGGCTAGGCTATGACGTAGACTACATGGTTCTAAACCCACCCTATGGGATAAGATACGGTGATCCATACTCTATAAAGGGGTTGTATAGGAGGTTTCTAGAGTCTGCATAC